>NZ_CP092418.1:1897222-2205277 GCF_023716485.1 Microbulbifer variabilis | reverse complement strand
TCCCTACTCGCCCTCACCTGCCGCATAGTACCAATGGAGCCGGCATCATCGTGATATGGGTCAGCCTTATAGAGGTTCGCCCCCTCCATAAACTCCACCCCAATAGCCGTTTTACCTTCAAACATCACCCTTGTTGCCAGCGCATTGGTGCGAATATGTAACAGGTTTGGATAGCGACTCTGGGTATCCAAAAGGTGCTCCCGTACGCTCTTGCGACGACTCCTGCTATCTGCAGCCATCGGGGCAATAAAAGGCCCCTCCTCTCCCGAGGCCACATCCCAGTGATTGATATCTAAGCGTAGGTTTCCAGAAATAATCTGTTCAAGGGCTCCCTCCAGTCCGTATTTCGCCAATGCTGCCTTGACGATTTTTAATATTGCCGGGTCTTCCAACAGCAAAGCCGGATTACCTCTGTTAGTAGGAAGCCATCCATCAAAACCATGGCGAGAGGGATTCGAAAAAATTGGACGGGAAACATATTGGCATCGCTCAAGCCGCTCAAAATATCGCCGCATATTGCTGCTGCCCCAAGAACTATCTCCTGTCGCTTGAGCAATACGGTCAAAGTCATTGTTGTGGGGATAGACAGTAATCAGCGCATGGTGTGTCGTACAGCCCCCTATAGTACTAGCCCGCGGATATAAAACACCTTTACCTGGAATATACTTATCATCCAGCTGTTGTTGATTAAAATCCGCGTAATGCTTAATAAAGAAATCCCAGCTCAGCTTGCGGTCTTCTGACGCAAAAGGGTGCCAAGCGGGAATATTATGTGTGTCATCACTAGGGTCATTGGCCCCCGCCTCAAGCACCAATACCGAAAAGCCCGCCTTTGCCAGGTTTGCCGCTAATGGACCCCCTCCCGCACCAGAACCAACAATTACGTAATCATAAACATCATAAAACTGATTTGAACTACCCGAAAATGCAGAGCCAAACCCAGAAGCAACAGCACCTGCTGCCAAGCCCATTTGAAGGGCGCGCTTGGTAAAAGTTCTTCGGTCAATGCCTGCTAGATGATTTTTTTTCTCCGGCGTTTTCTTCTTATCCATATTAGTTATTCGCTCTAATGTTTTAAAGGCTGCACGACGCACGCTAAGGGATGAAACAGATACAATCTAAAAAACCAATACTAATTATTTAACTCTAAAGCTTTTCAAGCCTATCTAGAACGTATTTTTAAGCAACCAGTAAAATCTCGTTTTAAAACGAGCATCGCAAAATGTCAGCACAATGAGTTATAACAAACTAAGCCTTTTCGCCACCCAGAACTCCAATCTCAACCCCAAGAGAACCTTCTCCAACAACGCCTCTATCAAAGCCATTACCCTCATAAACTGGAATTTTTGATTAACTTGCGAGTTGAACTCCCCCGGAGTTACAAAAGGCGACAAAATGTGAACTAGTGTGAACTTTACACTCGCCAATTATCGAATTTTATAAAATATAACAGTTAAACAATCGTACTTGTTGCGCCAAACACCAAGCCACAGTTATGATTCAAGTCATGAAGCAAAAAAATTAAAAAAAACACTTCTGCTTTCAAAAAAGCAGAGAAGATAAAAAGCTTCTGAATTAGCAACTATCAACAGCTATTGACCAATGGCCAAATTGGTTTTAAAAGGGAGAAAGAGATGTCCCTCAGAGAAATCTATATTGACTCCAATTCCTTACCAAAATTTGGTTATTCCAGAGAGGAGGATGTCAATATGCTGATATCTAATCTGGATACTACCTTTCTAAATAATATCAGCATCGTTATTGCAAACGGAAAAGGAATAAGAATCTTCGACCAAGAGAGCATTAATCAATCAACGCTCATCGGATGGGTCTGTCGCTTCCCTGCCGGAACAACCCCTCCAAACGGCCTAAGAATTACTGAGCAAGGCCCTGGGCAATATTACATTTCCCCTGAAAGAAATATGACAGCAACACGTTTTATCGAACTGCTAAAAGAAATGTCTCTGAAAGCAATAACTCTTTTCAAAAGAGCCGATAAAGCCATTTAGTGCTATTAAACACAAGCAAGCAAACCAATAACAATCGAAGGTCTTTACTGCCTACAGACTTACTAAATAATACTGTAGGCAAAAATTAAAAAAGGCTTTTCCCTGAAGATTTTATTTAATCCACTCTCTTTTAATTTACCTTAACTGTAAGTAATACTAAAGAAGTGGCCACTTAAACATTCCTTTTGAAAATAACTACGGATTTAAATCAACATCAATTCGTTTTGCCTTAAAAAACCACCTTAAAAAGAACCCAATAGAAACAACCCCCTATATTGAAGGAGAATACGCTATGCCCAATCAAGTCCGGAGTCGCACTACTGCTACCAGTTGCAATGACATGCTCGCCGATCTGAGCACCGCTCTGGGAGTACCTCAAGCCAATATGCGTTGTATAGGTGTTATGATACAAGCAGGTAAAACCCTAACGTCATTTAGTAATTTTAAGAAGACCATAGGCGGTGGACATGTATCACCATTTGTTGTGGACGCCAACGGATTACAGAGCTGGGACGAAGTCTGCGACAGCAGCTGGCAAACCTGGGCACAAAACTCTGCCACTGGTGAAACCCATGGGACTGTAAATGATGTTATGTTCTACCCAAGCTCAGCAAATGACATCACTATCTATGTACACCCTGCTACAAATACCGAAGTAGCAACTGTTGTAAATAGAGCCCAACAGCTCTTGAACGCCACCAATCTTGTTTATAACCACAACCCAACTCTTACCTCCAGCTTTCCCACAAGTGGAGACTGCGTTACCAAGAGTGCCTGGGTAATGGGGGCCTTCTCCTATTCAAAACCTATGCAAGGTGCAGTAACTCCCTGGGGACAAGCGGTAATCTATGAAGCCTACACATCACCAGTTAACTTTATGAGTAAATGGGTTAAGATTAAAAACAAGGGCTGTAAGCTTGGTGTGATGAACTAATATCTGGCTATAAGATAAATTCTTTATCAAGGCACCTGCACCTATAACCCGGCGAAGAGTTAGGCAAGTTCTGTTCTCTTTTGCCGGGCCTCTAACTGACCACATCGAAGAGAAGTGTTCGATGCTATAGTTAGTCCAGACGCCCCCTAATAACCACTGCTTGAGGAATATCTAATGGTTTACCTCTTTATGCAGGCCTCAGTGAAAGATTTTGATAAATGGCAGAGAGTCCTTATAGACTTCATGCCAATTTTAAAGCGAATGGGCAGTACAAATACATCAGTGTATCAAGAAATAGGCAGCCCCAATAATGTGACCGTGATTCATGAATTCACCTCCAAGGTGAAAGCTGAAGCATTCGTGAACAGTAACGAGTTACATGACTCCCGAAAAGAGGCTGAAGTCATAGGTACACCTAAGATTTGGTATACCGAAATGCTATAAAAAGACTAGCTTCATATACACACCAAGGTGCCCTCCACTACTTAGGTTTCACCTATTTACTTTGAGCAGATGATCAAAGAGCTTACCTGAATTCAATGTCGTGATGCATTAGTGCATCTTCCACTGATCCTGATAAAGCCACCTTAAACCTTTTGCCAAGCCAATTGGAAAGGTTGAATAGTGATCAGCCCCGCTTACCACCTCATCATTGAGAGACATACCCTGATAATTTCGTGAACGCAAACGCCCAACAAAGGCCTTGTGACCGCCCACCATGTCATGATTCATCCTCCCGTTTTCTTGAGTCTCCAGAGCACCAGTTGCAAGGTAAATATTTGCACTTAATGATTTATTCCTTTTTGAATACGCCTCCTCAACATCAAAAATCATTTCATTTTTATACCAAAGCGATGGGCTAGTGAGAATATAACTGGAAAACAGATCCGGCTTATTCAACAATACCCAGGCTCCAAATGACCCGCCTAAAGACTGACCAGCCAAGATTCTTTTTATAGGATTTGTACGATAATTTTTCTCTACAAACGGGATAACCTCTCCCTCAATAAACCTAAGATATTCTGGAGCACCGCCGGTCTTGTAGCGCCTCCAACTTTTATCAACCACCGGGGTAAGATCCCGCACTCGACTAAACTGTCCCAGCTCCCCTTGCGCAAAAGAGATACCGATTACAATCGCCTTATTCATACTTTTCAGATGTGTCACACCTGCAGCAACTTTGAAAGTATAAGGGCCATCATTTAGATAAAGAGTGGGATAAGTTTGATCACTCTGAGAATCATCATAATAGCCAGCAGGCGTTTTAATGTATAAATCATATTTTCGCCCTAATATTTTTGAATGAATTGTAAAAACCTCAGAATTATCTAGCTCAAAAGCTCCAGGCTTGGGAACAACAAGTTCTTCAGCCAGCGCAGGAACGGAACATAGGAATAACACGACTACAATATATTTTAACTTATACACACCCTACTCCTCAGAGTTTACTTTCTACTCTAAAAACCTTTTCCTACCCAAATAGCAATCAGATCATAAAAGCATCAATTACCACAGGTATATGAGAGACACGCGGCATAGAAGCGAAAATAAAAAATTACTTGGCAACAAGTAAGGAGTTTAGATTTTTATATCCAACCGAGACAATTATCTCACTCAAAGGTAAATCTCAGGTCTCTGCTTTCCTACCCTCATTATTAATAAACGATCACTATCGAAACCAAACATGCAGTACAGCTAAGCTCAAGCTCTGCCACCCACGTAAGATAGAAAAAATGCTCTATCATTTATACTGGGCCCCTAGCTCAAACAAACAAATAAATAAATAATCTTTCAGCTTTTAAGTGCCTTGTAGACCCTTAAGGTGTCATCTACCGCCTCAACAAATTCATAAAAACGTTCCAAACTTTTTCCTGTTAAACGATCAGAAGTAGGAAGGTCCAATCTAAGTGGATCTATTGCTTTACCATTTTTATGAATTTCATAATGTAAATGCCGCCCCTTAACCCTACCTGTAGCCCCGAGATAACCTATCACCTGCCCTTGCTTCACTTTCATACCGGTCTTGATACCCTTGGCATAACCTTTAAGGTGCGCATAAATAGTTTGAATACCCGATTTGTGGGCAATGCGAATATAATTTCCAAAGCTACCAAAGTAAGAGGCCCTTTCTATAGTGCCATCTCCAGCGGCAAGTATTGGTGTACCTGATGGAGCACCAAAGTCAAGGCCATTATGCATTCTTGTATACCCCAATACTGGATGTTTACGTCTGCCGTAATATGATGATAGACGTGCATTCTTTAATGGAGTCTTCATAAGGAAGCTTCTTGAGCTTTTTCCACTAGGGTCCAAGTAATCAACAACGCCTGACTCATGATCTTGATAGCGATAAAGGGAAACGGAATCACTTTCTAGAGAAATCTTAGCAACATGTATTGCATTGAAAACTTCATCACCCTCTATATCATCCCGCAAAGTACTATAAAAGATGGAAAAGCGATCACCTGAACGAATCTCACGCTGAAAATCTATCTCGTAACTTAAAATTTCATTCAGCTTAGTCAGTATCGCATTATTCAGACCAAGCTGTAGACCAGACTTATATAAGCTACCTGCAATCTCACCTTCAACATAATGTTTTTGCAAAGTAGTTGGGTTTTTCTTCTTGAAAACGATGAGTTTTTGACTAGATTTCTTAATCTCTAGACTCTCAGCAAATGCCAATTTCACCCCAATACTTTGAAACCGTGATTGCTCATCAAAAGTTAATTGAAAAACCTTCCCCACTGGTATTGCATTGACATCAAAGTGCTCAGATAAAAGCTGTATGACTCTATATGCATCTTTATTACCAACGGAGTTTTCAATAAGCAAGGATAACAAACCCTGATTTTTAGCAAGCGATACGGACTTTATTCGGTCATATTTATTGGTAACAAGGGATACACCACCCATTTCAGACTCATCAATTTGAGTATTTTCCACCCTCAAATAGAACCTATCCGTTTTTGCCGAATAAAATATAGACAGAACATCTTCATTAAGCTTAAAGATACTCTCTTTCTGATCAAAAGACTTTGCCTGAAGTACCTTTGGGTATAGCAGTACCATCATTAGAATATAAATCAATTTAAGAGTAATACTACCAAAAGAAAACGGTATTCTTTCAGAATCAGCATTTCCAACTAGACACTTTTTCATATCTCAACCAAACCACAATGCAAGCAAATGTTCCGGATCAACTCTTTCACCTTGCTCAATCAACTCAAAATGAAGATGAGGACCTGTTACTTTCCCGGTAACACCAACTGTTCCAATCTTTTGTCCGGCTTTCACATTTTCACCAACCCTCACCTCCCGAGAATCTAAATGCGAGTAAAGTGTCTGTGTATTATCTCCATGATCAACTATAATTATCTTTCCGTAATTTCTATGTTTGTAGTGATCAGTTGAAACAACAACAATTCCACTAGTAACAGAAACTATTGGCGAACCCAGCGGAGCTGCGAAATCCGTACCAAGGTGAGGTTTCCTTCTGAACTCCTCTAAACCTCCAAATTGACTGCTTATACGTGCACCTTCAACCGGGGCTATCCATGTTTCTTTTTTAGAGCTAGCGATTGAAAAGCTAGAATTTACAAAAACTCCAAAAAATATTAGAAATATGGTAAAAAATACAAGTGCTCCTCTAAAGATCCCTGAAACCAATCTATTAAGCTCAGAACTTTCACAAGCAGCCTCCCTGATATACACCACTCTCTTTTTAAAAAAAGTTAACTGATTAGCCTCTTCAAATACTGAAAAGGCAGCAACACCCTTACAGCTGGTTTGCCCAGAGCACTGCTGTAATGTTCGTAGCATTGCCTGGGCATATACTCTTCCACTTCCTATTTCGGAGGATTTTAATACTTCTCGGTCGCAGGATAACTCAATAGCCCATAACATTTGCTCTTTAGCCCACCTAACAAATGGAATGAACCATAAAAAACTCACCAAAACATGGGCAACCATGATAAGCAAAGGGTCTCGCCTTCTTATATGGGTTAATTCGTGCTCCATAATTAATTGTCTTTCCTTCGCATCCATCGACATTAGATAACCAGGCAAAACGAGCCTCAAGTTAAGCAAACCAAAAACGAAAGGTGAGCACTGGGCCTTTGTAACAATTAGTTTTACATTCTTTTTAGACAGGTAATCAGACTGTTTACTGGTTAGCAGATTACTGACAACTTGTCGCTTGAGGTCCACCTCATTAGCAATATCCAGCATTTTAACCAATCGACTATGCCTTCTAAACATTATTATCAGGCTCAGTAATACCCCACCAAGATACAAAATCATCCAGGAGCCCGTTAGAATGTCGATATAATTCAAAGTTAGTGTTTTATTCTCCAGCTGAGCACTTTCAATTACTGTATAATTAAAAGCCGCCTCTGGAGGCGTAAGATCATATCTAAACTCAGGCACCAAGCCCGTTGAAAAGAAACCCAAAAATTGCGCAAGAAAAAATGGCAGACTAATCACACATAAAACACACACCCAAAAGCTACGCCAGCTAGTAACACGCCTAGACTTAAAACTGGCCAGAGAGGTTATTGCTCTTACAGTGATATAAATGAAGCATGCCCAAATTACGGAAAATATGGATGTAACAAAAAGATTGGGCGTAAAGAATGACAACGAGGATAGTAATTCCTGCATATAATCTCACAGCCTCCCCGATTCAGTCTGCTTCAGGCCAGGCATTCAACATTTCCTGTAGCTCTTCCAGATCCTGGTCATTCATTAATTTACTGTTAGCAAACATAGCTATAGGAAGCGGACCATCCAGTTCAAGAACCCGTGAGGCGAAGTCTGTGGCATATTGTGCAAGTGTTTCGACCTTTTCAAGGGCTGCCTTATAGACTTGAATGCCGTGTACTTCAGACTGAATCACAAAAGACTTATCCCGCATTCTGTCCAACGTTTTCCTGGTGGATGAATAGGACCAGCGGAGTTCTGATTTCACCTCTTCATGCAACTCTCTTGCACTTAGTGGACTCTGCTTCCAGAGCGCCTTTAGCAAAGTAAGCTCTGAGGGGGAGGGTTTGGCTTCTTTCATTTATTTTTTTCTCGTGACGTTAATCGCATTTTCGCTACACCGAGGGCAAGTATGCGACAAGAGTCGCACGCCGTCAAATAATAGATGGCTCTACCGGTCTTCATCTCCCGATGATTTTTTGCGCAGCAATTAATGGTGGGAACTAAACCAAAATTGATAACAACCAAGTACGAAGATTCGTAAGCCGTCATCTAGTAATTAAGTGGAATTAGGCTAGAAAGAGTGGATAGTCTGGGAGGCCTAGCTATAAATCAAACATTAGCAAAAACGCACAGGAATTTTTGGATAAACCTTAGTTAACCACTTTGCCAGGGAGTCCGGATTCAAATTCAATCAGAAAACCGCTGCAGAACCTGCAGAGAGTGTATAGGTACTTATATTCATATTCTGCTTTCCAGCCACTCCAACGATAGCTTCACTGACAATCCAATGCATCTTCTTATCAAGCTGAATAGGTCAGCATGACTCATACCGAGACTGCTCACTACACTTCAATATGGGTTCAAGCGGTAAAAATAATAAAACTGGTCGAACGCCTAAACCCACCAAGCGCAAAGTCGATTAAGAAAGCCGCATGAAAGATCATACGACTTTCTTCAAGTCTAGGATTAACTAGGCTACAACAAGTGTTTCTTTCTGATGCGAACCTGCCGTGTCTCCCTCCTCCAGGTTTTCCGTAAACCCAAAGTCCTCCAAAATTCCATAAAGCGCCGGCAGCACCAAAAGGATCAACACCGTTGAGCTACTGATTCCAAATACAATACTGGTTACTAGGGGTACCAACACCTGGGCTTGCAAGCTTGTTTCAAACAGTAGGGGCAAAAGACCAGCGATCGTTGTAAGGGAGGTCAAGAAGATTGCGCGGAAGCGGTCTCGACTGGCTTGGCTTGCAGCGCTATGAACATCCATACCCTCGCGTACACGCCGTTTTACAAATTCCACCAATAGGATGGAGTCATTCACCACAATACCGGCAAGAGAGACAAAGCCCATCATACTTGGCATAGACATATTCTGCCCCATAATTAGGTGGCCCCAGATAACGCCGATCAACGCTAGTGGAATGGCGACCAATACAATTAAGGGCTCTACATAGCTGCGAAATTGTAAAGATAATATCAGGTAGATACCAATAGCACCGACCAACAAGGCGCTGCCGATGGACTTACCTGTGACTTCACTGTTCTTAATCTCTCCCTGCATATCGACACGAAGACCGGGAAATTCTTTTTTAAGTTCAGCGAGGAATTTCTCTTGGGTATCCCCAAGCACCTGGCCCGCATTAGCTTTCTCAGTAAAGACGTCGGCAAATACACTTACTACTCGTTCACCATCTATTCGCTGAACCCGTGCGTAATCACGATTCATCTCAACATCGGCAATGGCAATCAAGGGGACGCGCTGCTTGGTAACAGGATGGATAATGACCAGTTCATCAAAACGGCTCAGGGCTCCACGGGAATCCGCATCCATACGCACTTGGATCTCATAGGTTTCTCCCCGGTACTGAATCTCATCAATCTCCATTCCTTGATAAGCCGCACGTAACTGGTTGGCAACATTACTGGCATCCAGGCCAGATGCGTAGGCACCCTCACGCATTTTTATGTTTAATTGCGGCTTGCCTGGACGTAGGTCATCCACCACATTCACTACACCGTCGTATCCTCGCAGCCAATTCTGCAAGCGAATAGAAACCTCTTTCAGCTGATCCAGCTCCAGTCCGCTGATGCGTATGTGAATAGCACGGCCCGCGGGACCTAAGGCTGGTTCTTTATAAAGAATCGCGATCGCACCAGGGGTTTCACCTGCAGCCTCACGCCAAGCATGGCGCAATTCATCCAAACTGGTTTTACGCCCTTCCGCAGCCAGTAAGTCGACATTAATCGTTGCCACATGGGGTCCAGTTTCAAAGGCATCGCCATTGACACCAAAGGTTACACTTGCGTGATTGACGAGAGGAGCGCTTTCCCTTTCAGAAAATTCAGCGGCTACTAAATCAAGAGCATCTAACTGTTTATCGACCAGTTTTTCCATATTCTGCAAGGAGGTACCCTGAGGCATTAGGATGCGAGCTTGCAGCAGATCGCCCTCCAAAGTTGGAAACCCCTGAAACTTCACAATCCCAGCCGGCAACAAACTTACAGTCAAGAAGAATAGACCGAGCACCCCACCAACAAAGGCGTAACGGTATTTAACAGCCCAATCTGCCGCACGCCCCACACTCTCACGCCAGCCTTCAAAGCGTTTGGCAAAAGCCTTCTTCCAAGCGGGTGTTCGGCTTTTGTGTTCAAGCGCATGGCGCAAGTGTGCAGGCAAAATTAAGAAGGCTTCTAACAAGCTAACAATTAATACTGAAATCAGGACAATCGGCAGCACTTTAAGCACCTGCCCCATATCCCCTTTAATACAGATCAGCCCACCAAATACCATCACTGTGGTTGCAAAAGAAGACAGGACTCCACGGGCAACGCGCTTGGTCCCAATCACTACAGCCTCTAACGGGGAGCGACCATCGCGATGTTCGCTGGCAATACTTTCTGAAAGTACTATGGCATCGTCCATCAAAATACCGATAGCAATTAGTAAACCTACCAAGCTGATCATATTGATGGATACGCCCATGGCGGTGATCAGGGCAAAGGAGCCTAGAAAGGATACCGGCAGTCCCATCACTACCCAGAATACATAGCGACCACTAAAGAAAAGATATAGCGCTAGGGCGACCAGAATCAGGCCCTGCCAGGCATTGGAGATAATCATTTGCAATCGATCGGCAACGATGGAGGCGCTGTCTTGGGTAAGGGTTAGCTTGATCCCCTCGGGCAACTTCGCACTTTCACGATCGACAAAAGCACGCACAGCTTCCAGTACACGCAGGCTATCATCCACACTGTTTTTTTCTACATTGAGCAAGGCTGCGCGATGACCATCGAAAATAATCTTGTCCTCCGCCAGCTCAAAGCCATCATAAATTTTCGCGATATCGCCAAGGCGCACTTCGGCACCATCTTCGCCTTTAAGGACTACAAGATTTTCCAACTCTTCTACGTTACGGCGCTCTTCAGTAAAACGCAGCTGATATTCACGATCAGGTGTGGATACCTTGCCGGCAGGCATATCAATGGCTTGCTGATCAATAATATTGGCCAACTCCATCACACTGAGCCCGTACTGGCGCAGGTTGTAATCGGATATTTCGATCTGCAGCTGATGATCTGAGAAGCCCGAGATACGCACTATAGGGATGGCTGGGTCACGCAGTAATTCGCGGCGATAGTGTTCCGCCAATTGATTCAATTGTGGCAATGGCAGATCGGCACTGATAGCAATACTTACAACGCCTTGAGTGCGCCCCATTTCCTTGACTACCGGGCGCTCGCTCTCTGCTGGCAGCGAATCAATGCTATCAACCGCAGACTCCACATCCGCAACAAACTGGTTCATATCTCCAGCTTCCTGCATTTTCAGGGTCATCAGCCCGAGATTATCCTTAGCTTCACACAGGCGTTCATCAATAAAGCTGATACCGTCAGTGGCCTCCTCCAAAGGAAGGCAAATACTGTCTTCGACCTCAGCAGCGGCGGCACCGGCATAGGGGACGGAAACCTGCACTTCGAATTTATCGATTTCCGGCATGGTTTCGCGCTTCATACTGGGTAGGACAAACAGTCCGCTCAACATGAGTGCAACCATTAACAGGTTCGCTGCGGTGGGGTGTGCGGCAAAAAAACGAATCACTGCAGTGTACCTCCAGTATTCACCACCACGGCCTGCTGGCCGCTGCTCACAGACACGTCCATGCCATCAATCGCCGGTATCACATCGGTGACAATAACCTGCTCACCGGGAAACAAGCCTGCACGAATCACCGTAGTATCCCCCTGATGGTAATCCACCTGCACCTGCCGCAGGCGTAACTTGCCATCCTCCACCAGATACACCCTACCCTCATGCAAGGCCCGGCGGGGAATGGCTAGGGCTGGAGCGGAGGGTGCTATTAATTCCACACGAGCATACATGCCTCGAAACAGCGGCGGCTTTTTTCCGGCGAGGGCTTCGCCATAGGGATCATCTACGGCAACCACTACTGAAAGCGTACGACTGGTACTATCGAGGGCCCCTCCCAGACGTACGACCTGGCCCTTCCACTCATTGTCTCCAGGCCCACCAACCAGAGTGATGCGCGCCTCCAAGCCCAATAGTATTTTGGGAAGCTCTTCTGGCGCTGGCACAAGGTCACTGCCTGGCCTGAGATTACGCAACAGTGGCGCCACATGAAGCATGGGAAGCTCAGCGGCAATTTCCACCTGATCCAGACCACTGGCATCGAATAAGCGCGCATTGCCTGCCACATATTGATTTTTCTCTACATGGACCTCACCAATACGCGCATCGAAGGGTAAGGTTACCTGGGTACGCTCCAGACTGTATTTACTATCCCGCACTTGAGCCTCAGAGCGCGCAATCTGGGCCTCGATTACCTTGCGGCGCGTTGGAAATAAGGAGAGCTGACTGGTTTGGTTTTGCACTTCCTGACGCAGGCGCAGCACATTTTGCTCTTCGACATCCACACTTGAGCGAGAAACCGTGCCCTTGGCCACTAACGTTTGCTTGCGCTCTAACTCTTTCTCACCCAGCTTCAACGTACGTTCGGCAATCTCCAAAGAGCGTTGGCTATTGACCTCCTCCACCTTGAGTTCCTGCAAATTAGCACGGTTAGCTGCCAAATCACTTTCAGCCCGCGCCAAGTTTAATTGGTAGCTAGTGTCATCAATTTTCAATACCAGGGTGCCGGCAGGAATAATATTTCCACTCTCTAACTCCGGCGCCGTGTAGACTATCCGACCACTCACCTCAGCATTGGCTTCAAGAAAGGTGCTGGGTTTCACTTCACCGTAAGCTACTGCTTGGGCACGTAGCGGCAGCTCTTGCACCAACACAACATTTACCGGGGTGATCAGTGCATCCTGCACATCGTGGTTGGGCGGGCTCTTACTCATGACCAATGCCATTGAAAGAGAAATACCAACGGCAACAAGAATAGGAAGCGCCAGGCGGCGATTCATCAGTTTCTGTAGTTGGACCTTTTTCATCACCACCAATCTCCCAATATTCGACTGTTACTCGGCTATAGCGTTATTGGCCACTCCATGGAGCAGCAACTTAACGGTGTGGTCAATCCACTTATCGCTGGTTTCTTCATCCAACCTAAAAGAGAAAATCTCCTTGAAGGGATCCCCCGCGATAAAGGGGAATGCAACCAAACTGACAAAAGAAATCGGCATAAGATTAATATCTAAATCTGGACGTAGGTGGCCGGCGCATTGAAGTGCATGTAAGAGCTCCCGCAACATAGGGCCCAGTACAGATGCCAGTCTATCGGTAAATAAATCGCGCATTCGACCAGGCTTGGAGGCCACCTCCCCCACAATAAAACGGGGTATCCAGGGCTCACGGATATAAAGGCGGATAATACGAGCCATTGCATCCCTCAGGGTTTCTAGACTGGGCTCCTTATCCCCCAGACTCATAGTGAGAAATGCCGGGCCACTCTGCATAAACTGACCACGTATAACCTCGATAATCAGCCCTTCTTTACCGTCAAAGTGATAGCTGATCATGGCGGAATTTACCCCAGCACCCTGAGCGATCTCGCGAATTGAGATATCACGAAACGCTTTCTTACGAAGAAGTCTATGGGCAGATTGCATCAGGGACTCGCGTACCTGCCTTTCACGCTCCGGGTCCCTGGGCCGTCCACGGCCACGACTGGGTGTGGTGTTAGTCAACTTGATATCCAATTTAATTAATCACATGATTAATTAAATTGGATATTTGCCGGGAATACAAGATGAAAACCAGACTAATAAGTCACAAACTAAAGAGGCTCTCCGAGGCACTCACACAAAAAGTACTGCCAGACTGCCCCGTCACTCCAGGAGCCCTTGGCTCATTAGAAAACTGGGGAGCAGCCTTTAGCACCTGGGTACATTTATCGCCAACGGACAGGGAAAGAAAGGGCCAGCGCGTGGTAGCAGATCAGAACTTCAGACAAAAACAAAAAAGGCCCACGAAGGGCCCTCTTAGGGAGGTAAATGACTCAGCAGAAAAAACCTAAAGAAATTTCCTGAGCCATCCATTACTTACAGAGACTTAAATCTAGCCGTAAAATGTCGCAACACTGGCGGCTCATATTCAAAGGTCAGCCCTTTCAATTCATGTGCTCGATTCTGCAGCTCTATAATCGCATCAGCGATATAGTCCATATGATCATTGGTATATACACGACGCGGAATCGTCAGGCGCATCAATTCCAAATCCGCCTTCTTCTGTTCACCGGTTTCCGGGTCACGCCCCAACAATAAGGAGCCAATTTCCACCGCACGGATACCCGCTTCCAGATACAGCGCGTTAGTTAAAACTTGTGCGGGGAATTGCTCTGGTGGGATATGCGGCAGAATCTTAGCCGCATCGACAAACACCGCATGGCCACCTGTTGGAGACTGAATGGGCACCCCACCCTCGCGCAAACGCTCACCTAAGTAGGCTACTTGGCTGATGCGGTATTGCAGGAAATTTTCATCGGCGGCCTCATAAAGACCCCGCGCCAATGCTTCCATATCACGCCCCGCCATGCCCCCGTAAGTTACAAAGCCCTCCATAGGTACGCAGCGGGTACGCACAGCCTGGAAAAGCTCCTCATGATCACGGATACAACATAGGCCACCAATATTCACCATCGGATCTTTCTTGGCAGACATGGTCAGCATATCGCCGTATTGATACATCTCGCGAATAATCTCCAGGATCGACTTGTCCTGATAACCTTCTTCGCGCTGCTTGATAAAGTAGGCGTTCTCACAGTAACGTGCCGAATCGATCACTACTGGAATATCGTATTTCGCGGCTATCTCATATACTGCGCGCATATTCGCCATGGAAACTGGCTGGCCACCCGAGCTATTGCAAGTTACCGTGGTGATAATTGCACAAATATTATTCGCCCCATGCTCCTTAATGGTCTCGACCAAAAGATCCAGGTCAAAATTCCCTTTCCAGTCATAAGCCGTTAAGGTATCAAAGGCCCGCTTGTCCAACACATTAACCGCTTTGCCACCATTCAACTCAATATGGCCCGCGGTGGTATCGAAGTGATAGTTGGAGATAAAGACTGGTGTCGTACCACCACGTACCTGGCGCATACGCTCAATCAGAGCGGGAAACAGGATCTGTTCAGCACCACGGCCCTGGTGGGCGGGAACGGTTAATTTATAACCAAAAAAGTGCTCCACTGCTTGGCACAAGTTGTAATAGTTGCGGCTACCTGCGTAAGACTCATCCCCCAACATCAAACCGGCCCACTGGTTATCGCTCATGGCCCCAGTGCCAGAATCTGTTAGCAGATCAATATAGACATCATCACTGCGCAGCAAGAAAGGGTTCAAACCAGCTTCTGCCAGAGCCTTCTCTCTATCGGCCAAAGTGGTCATTTTGATCGGCTCAACCATCTTAATCCGGAATGGCTCAGGAATACGCTTCATCATTATTTTCCTTATCAATCCTGACAGCGTGAACTGAATTATTGACTCAGTCACACTGCATGCTGTTTTTAACGCGGATATAGTACAGATGAAGTGGTAAATGTGCGAATGAGAAGTGACTGGAAGTAGGATTGCCTTGCCTGTGAAAGGTATAGAGGGTATCAAGATACTAGTAGCGTGGACTAACCCTACATATATGGTTTTGACGATTTTTTATAGACATCTATACCAAACATGAAAAAGATTGCTGGTGATAGAACAGTTGCAAAGAAAAATCTTAGCTACTTACCATGCCAAAGTAATAACGCCGCCAGTGATTTAAAAATCAACATCTGGGTAGCCAGGTGCGCCAACTTTTAACATTCTAACTGGATCCATCTCGGCCATTTCTTCAAAACCTCTCTGAGTAATGGAAGGTCCATCGAAACAACGTAAACCCAAAAGCGAGCCAACACGGACGGGGCTCATCGTAGCCACATTGCTAGGCCCTACCTAAACCCACTCACCGTAAAAGTAAACTCACTCGCATGAATATTCATACACGTTTCTACTCTGCCAAAATAACGAAGCACATTCACTCAAGCTCATCTAATCATAATTGAACCCTAAAAGAGCAAAAGACTAACAAATATGGAATTACAGTACCAAATACAGTGTACACCTTGAAACCAGCTTTATTTACTTATTTAAAATCGTACTGTAAGCTCTCCACAAATTATCGGATAATTTTAATCACGGAGGGATAAATTAATTCAGATATTTTACCTCAAGCGATCAATCGCTTGAAAAAACTGAAAACTTTCACAACTTATTTCACACTTCAAGATTTAAAGAGCTTTTTTCAAGAGACACTATTCCAAAGTGTGACATTTAACACGTCAAGTGGGCAGACCAAAAACTTCACTATTTAGACCTTCAGCATCACTTGGTGAAAAAATACAATTATTAAGCAGTAGATTGATATGTTTCCTAAATATGCCTTAGTAACAGCAGCTATTTCTGCAGCCTTCATTGCCTTTGAAGCACAAGCAAAAACCTTCAAATACGAAATTCAAGATATTACTTCATCTAATGCCTCATTACAGTATCCAGGCCTCGACTTAAATGGAGCCGACTCTGCAACACTGATCATTGATCAAGCAGATCCTTCATCTCCCGCTGTGATAACCTCGCTAGATGTAAACTTCCCCAATGCATCCAAATTATCCGTAAGGAATTTCAACTCCACTAATGGATTACACCGGGCCACAGTTGGCAACACCTGGGTATACCGCCAACTCAACATTGAAGTGCATGGTGTAGATTTTCAAAATTCTAGCGATCAGAATATTTACATTGACGGCTTTGTATCTGAAGCAGAGAGTTTTATCGGTGCAAATCAACCAGGAAACCAAGGACAGCCATTATTTCATGTCGGAGGTCGCTTGGTTGATGTAACCCCAGGAAAAGTCACTGATATTAAAATTCTTACTCTCGACGGGAACAGGCTCAGATTATCACTAAACGACAAGATAGCGGCGAACCCAAACAACAACCATGAGAGTGTCATCGTTATTGATTCACTATGGTTTGGAAACGGGGAAGCAAAGCTATACATCCCGATCCCTATGGCTAACAATGAAGCTAAATTTTCTGCGCCATACAAACTCAACATATCTACAACTTCTGGTCCTGAAGGGGATGAACACTTCATTCATGTACTCGCAAAAGACGAGCGCGGCAACGAATTCCCCACCGCGGAATTCCCCCTCCAGCATCTGCTCGAGGAAGCTTACCGTAACCACCAATAGTTTTAGTTAAACCCTAATACTCTAAAAGTGGAAATGAGTGGCTTTGCTGGATTTATTTTACAATACTCCTTCAAAGTCACTTCCATATCTATACTCTTTATCCAGAAATGGAAAAGTCTAAAACCAACAGCTCTATAAATTTCCAATTGATCATGCTGAGCGACAACAACGTTGACAAACCTGTTGCTCCCAGCCGACTGATGATAACTACTGATAAGCTCTTCCAATGTCAGATTGAACATCTCAGATCAGTAACATAAAGCCTTTTAGCGGGTCTTTAACCACCTAAACCAGCGCATTCACTTCCACCTTGATCCCCACCGGATCAAAAAATACCAACTGCCTTAGATTACGGCCCGGTACATCCCTTTGCTCGCTGGCAACACCCATCGAATCCAACTGTTGTTTTATCGGTTGAAGATCCTCGGTAAGGAAAGCCATATGGTCCAAATAGGGCTTTGTAGCTTGTTGCTCAGAGACTTCTCCCTCCATGAGATGGACAATCGGTTTGCCATTACCGTAAAGCCAAAATCCGTTGTTTTTAAGGTTTGGTCGCTCTCCCTCTATAAGACCAAGAACATTTGTATAGAAGTCCCGCACCTGCAGCAGTTGACTCCAAGGTGCAGTAATATTGAAATGGTCCAATTGCATAACGCTTCCCTGTGCTATTTCCTTTATAAGATATAGGCAAAAGATAACCCGTTTACGAGCCTATCGCGATCTATTCACAGCATGTCTTAAAAGCAGGGCTTCCTTGCCTCCCCAGTTAAATCTGACTCGATATTGTGATTTAAGCCCGGCAAAAAATGTTTGCCGGGCCCGGGTATTAACTACACGACGCCGTTGCGGCGCAGTTGGTTAATTTGCTGCTCATCTTTTCCCAGTAACTCGCGCAGTACTTCTTCAGTGTGCTCACCCAATACCGGTGGAGCCTGCTGGTAATCGAGGGCAGATTCGGAAAAGAGTACCGGGTTGCGAACAGTTTTTACTTTGCCGGCTTGCGGGTGATCCTGCTCCACCACCATACCTCGCGCTTGCACCTGTGGATCGGCAAAGACCTCTTCGAGAGTATTGATCGGTCCGCAAGGCACATGGGCTTCGCTGAGTTTTTCCAACCACCAGGCAGAGTTCTGCTTGCGGGTGGCATTCTCAATTTGAGGGATCAGCTCATCGCGGGCTATTACCCGTGAGGAATTACTGACATAAGCGGGATTTTCTGCAAGCTGTTCTATACCCGCGATCTTACAAAAACGCTTGAACTGGTCGTCGTTGCCAACCGCCAACATAAAATAGCCGTCTTGCGAGGGCACAGCCTGGTAAGGCACGATATTGGGGTGGCCTGTGCCCTGGCGCTCGGGACTTTTGCCCGAGGTGAGGTAGTTCTGGGCCTGATTAGCAAGCCAGGACACCTGGGTATCCAGCAGGGCCAGATCGATATGCTGCCCCACTCCCGTCTGCTGGCGGTGCACTACAGCGGCAAGCACCGAGGAAACCGCATACATGCCCGTCATCAGGTCGGCAACGGCCACCCCCACTTTTTGCGGCCCAGCACCAGGCTGCCCTTCGGGCACACCAGTGATACTCATCAATCCGCCCATCCCCTGAATCATGGCATCGTAGCCGGCGCGGTTTTTATAGGGGCCCGTTTGACCGAAGCCGGTAATGGAACAATAAATCACTCCAGGATTAATGGCCTTGATAGCGTCATAATCCAGGCCGTATTTTTTTAGGCCACCTACCTTGTAGTTCTCCAGAAGAATATCGCAGCGGGCAGCCAGTTGTTTAATCAAGCCCTGGCCGGCTTCCGTGGTGATATCTACAGTGACCGATTTCTTGCCGCGGTTGGCGCTCAGGTAATACGCAGCATCGGCGGTGTCATTGCCCTCGGCGTCTTTGAGGTAGGGAGGGCCCCAGTGACGAGTGTCATCACCGCGCTCAGGGCGCTCCACCTTAATCACTTCGGCGCCAAAATCGGCGAAAACCTGTCCGGCCCAGGGGCCTGCAAGAATACGACTGAGATCGAGTACTTTGAGATGCGCGAGCGGTCCTGCCATAACTTCCTCGTTTCACTAATACGGGGTGCATCCCCGAAAATTTTTGCGGCAGACTAACAGATATTCCCGATATGCGCCCAGCTTGGAAGACTATTGAATTGGCCTTACACTGCGGGAGCAATAAAAATAAGGAGGCATAGCATGGCTGCTATAGAAGCCCAAAAATTCGAATCTTTCCGCGACTTTTACCCATTCTACCTGCAAGAGCACAGCAATCTAACCTGCCGACGATTGCACTTTATTGGTACCAGCCTCGTATTTGCCACCGTGATCGCAGCGATCAGCACAGGCAATATGCTGTGGTTTGCCGCTACACCGCTGGCTGGTTATGGTTTTGCCTGGATTGGGCATTTCTTTTTTGAACACAATCGTCCTGCCACTTTTAAGTACCCCTTTTATAGTTTTATGGGGGACTTTGTGATGTTTAAGGATATGCTGTTGGGGCGTATTGAACGCTGAACTCGCCTATTTTTTGTGGGCCGACAGGCCGTATTTACGCAGCTTGTTGGCCACAGCGGTATGGGAAATGCCCAACTCCTTGGCTAGCTCTCTAGTAGAGGAGCGCCCCACCAACAATTCACTGAGTAATGATCGCTCCAGCTGCTCCATCATCTCTTTGTAGCTGAGCCCCCTGCCCCATTCCCGCCAGGGTAAACTCGCCGACACGGTTAAGTCCGGAAGGTCCTCAATATCTATTGTGCTGGCGCCACGACGTTTACAGCTGCCCAGGGCAGCTGCCAGGTAGTCACGTAAACCATTGAAGTTTTGCGGCCAGTCATGACGGCGAATCAGTTCGAGCACCTCCAACGCCAAAACAGGCGCCTCCTGATCGGGGAACTCCTGTCGCAAGAGTGTTTCAGCAAATCGTGGTAGCGCCGGTCGCATATTGCGCAAAGGAGGCAAGACCAAGGAGAGCGCACTAAAGTGCTGAGCTAGAGCCGGCACCAATGACCGAGGCTCGGAACAAGTGGCCACTAAGCGTATTGAAGGTGGCAGGCCGCGCAAACGGCGGGCGATTGTCAGCTGGGCCTCGCCATCCAGCTGGTGAAGATCCTCCAAAATTAAGGTTCCAGTTGAGCGCAGATGCTTGGGGATTTCCATTTTCCCATTCTGGGGCACAATACGGTGGCAATCTGCACGGGCAGCAGCGGGTGATAAATAATGCACCGCACAGGCAAAAGTAGTTTTACCGGTCCCCGCCTCGCCACAAACCAGCAAAGGAGAATTCAATTCAGAGAGGTCCTGCAGTTGCAGGCAAGTCTCCCGGCGTAAATCAAAATCCCACAGCGCCACAGGGCGTGGAAGTCCTGCAGCAAACTCACTTTTCTCCGCAGGTTGCATACGCAACACGGCACCGGCCAAAGAGTCCACATCACCAGTGTTATCTAAGGCTATCGGTGACCAGTCCACTCGGAAATTTTGACCCCGCACCACAACCGGGAGCCCAAAACGGGGCACCGCAAAATCTCTCAGCAGCTCGGCCACTTGCATCAACGGTAGAAAACGCTGTAACTGTAAACCCGGTACCCGATCGAGACTGACCCCGAAGGCGCGCGCAGCAGCAACGTTAGCGGCAATAACCCGGCCGGCATGGTCCACGCTGAGCACTGGATCGGTCACGTGCTGTAAGAGGGTATCCAGTTCAAAATATCGCCGTTCCAAGGGTAGCAACGAGATGCGCCTGACCCTTTGGACACCGGGAACACGGTAGAGAGACTTCTCAATAGCCTGGTACTGGGTTGTGAGCATACCTGGCGCCAACAGGTAGACCTTATCTCCACTGTCCCCCCCCAGCTCCCCAGAGGTTACATTAATCCGATATTCGCCAAATATTTGCATAATTTCATGCAAAATACCGACACGATTAGCGCAGGTTATTTCGACTCTCACCAGCCCACCTGTAAAGTTTTCTTTACAAAAAGTGTAAGAGGTTTGTATTGGAGGGCGCAATACCTCCACGCTAAGCCTCCCCTAAAGGCAGGCCTCTGACTAAAAATAGAGGAGACACATAACAACAAGGATTCAGCGGCAGGGCCACTAGCCTTCAACACTTGGAGAGACTGGCAGGCCGCAGGAGACAAAATCATGAAAAAAGAAGCAGCCAAGAAGAGCACCCAGTACGTGGCCCGAGAGCCCAACGCCGAGGGCTTTATTGAGTACACCGAGCTGGAACATCAAACCTGGCAGCGCCTGATAGAGCGCCAGCTAGAGGTATTGCCCGGTCGCGCTTGTGATGAGTATATGCACGGCCTTGAGCTGCTCGACCTGCCCCGCGATCGCATCCCCCAGCTTGAGGAAATCTCCTCTGTACTGCGCCGGGAGACTGGCTGGGAAGTGGCACGTGTACCCGCTCTGATCGGCTTTGAAACCTTTTTTGGCCTGCTCGCCGATCGCAAATTCCCTGTTGCCACTTTTATTCGCACCCCTGAGGAATTCGACTACCTACAGGAACCGGATATCTTCCACGAAATTTTTGGCCACTGCGCCATGCTCACCAACCCGGCCTTCGCCAACTTTACCGAGAAATATGGCCAGTTAGGTCTAAAAGCCTCCCCTAAAGAGCGTGCTTATCTGGCGAGACTCTACTGGTTCACCGTGGAGTTCGGTCTGCTCAGCACCGAAGACGGCCTGCGTATTTACGGAGGCGGTATCCTTTCCTCTCCCAAGGAAACCCTCTATGCACTGAGTAATGAACCAGAGCGCTTCGACTTCAGCGCCATCGACGCACTGCGCACGCCTTATCGTATCGACATTGTGCAGCCGGTTTATTATGTACTGAACAATTTGCAGCAGCTGCAGGAGCTTACCGAAATTGACCTGATGGCCATGGTGCGCGAAGCCATTGAGCTTGGTTTGTTCGAGCCCCGCTTCCCACCGAAGAATGCCGCCTAAAAGTTATCTGCCGGGCGCTACCGCAGCGCCCGGCACTCTCTCCCATATCCTTTCAATACCCGCATCCACTTCCTATTTGCACAAAGTGCTCTCATTGAAGTTGCACTTGGGGAAAATTCCACTACCGGCGCAATTCCCATGAGCCTATCGTTACGTCAGGTGGAAAAGGAAGAGGCAAACTACCTGCCAGCCTTCTAACCACCCAGAACATCAAACCACCGCCAGGGCAATGCCAGTGAGGGCTTCTACTTCGATACAGGGACACAAGACCCTAGGCCAAGGGAGCGCTGTAGCACTATGTCCTCACTTGACGCGATTGATAGACACCTGCTCGCTATTCTGCAATCGGACGTCAGCCTTTCTATTGAGGAGCTGGCGGAGCGTGTGGGACTCACAAAGACCCCTTGCTGGCGCCGGGTGCAGAAGCTGGAAAAAAGCGGCATCATCCGCCGCAAGGTCGCCCTGCTCAATGCGGAAATTCTGGGCCTGCCAGTTTCGGTGTTCGCCCAGGTAAAAACCGACCAGCATACCCCGGAGTGGGCAGAAGCCTTCTCAAAGCATGTAGGACAACTACCGGAGGTGGTGGATTGTTACCGAATGGCCGGGGACTACGACTACCTGCTGCGAGTGGTAGTGAGCGATATTTCTGCCTATGACCGCTTTTACAAGGAGTTGATCAGGCACGTAGGCATCAGCGATATCATTTCAAATTTCGCCCTGGAGCAGATCAAAAGCACCACTGAGCTGCCCATTCCCTCAGAAAACCAGGAGTGATAAGGGTTTAGCTGTTCGCCCATCTGTGGATAATGATGAGACCTCGCTCACTTTCAAGGATGACTTGTGGCGGACAGCTCCCTCTTCCAATCCTTCTTTCTCATTTTTAGTGGCGCCGCGATAGTTGCCACCCTGGCACTCTTCGGCCGCCAACCCTTATTAGTCGCCTATATCGCCCTGGGTGTACTGCTGGGACCATCTGGGCTTGCGGTCATCGATAATCTGCGCCTGCTCTCAGATATGTCCAACGTGGGCATCATTTTCCTGCTGTTCCTGCTGGGGCTGGATATGCAGCCCCAGGCATTGGTCTCGGTGCTGCGCAAAGCCACTTTTGTTGGCATTATCAGTTGCGCCATCTTCCTGGGTATTGGTTTTTCTATCGGTCAGCTGTTTGGCTTTACCACCATGGAGAGCTGGGTGATCGGTATGGCCTTGATGTTTTCCAGCACCATTATCGGTATCAAGTTATTGCCTACCACGGTACTACACCACAAGAAGCTGGGGGAGTTGATGGTGGGCCTGTTACTGTTTCAGGATTTTGTCGCCATCGTCTGCTTGATGATTCTGCTCAGTGACAGCAGTGGGGATATGCACCTGGGGCAAGTAGCCCTATCTTTCGGGGCCCTGCCCTTATTAGTAGCGTTTGCCTGGGTAGTGGTGAAATACCTGTTGCTGCCACTATTTAGCCGTTTCGACCGTTTTCACGAGTATGTGTTTTTGATGGCGCTGGGCTGGTGCATGGGCATGGCGGAACTGGCGGAAACGCTGGGGCTGTCGCGGGAGATCGGCGCATTTATCGCCGGCATCACCCTCGCTGCCAGCCGGATTTCCCAGTACATAGCCCTCAACTTGAAACCCCTGCGGGATTTCTTTTTGATCCTGTTCTTCTTCAGCCTTGGCGCCCAGTTCAAACTGTCAATGCTGCCGGAAATTCTGGTTCCTGCACTGGTAACTGCCGTGGTGGTGCTGCTAGCCAAGCCGGTGGTATTCCGCTATCTACTCGGTGGCCACAGCGAACTCAAAATATTGGCCTGGGATATCGGCTTCCGCCTGGGGCAAATCAGTGAATTCTCCCTGCTGATCGCCCTACTGGCCTTTAGCCAGAATCTCATCGGCAGCGAAGCCTCGCACCTGATACAGGCCACCGCCATCCTGACCTTCCTGGTGTCCTCTTATATCGTGGTGATGAATTTTCCCAACCCTATCGCCACCAAAGACGAACTGCGCAGGGATTAAACCTGCGCAGGCCTGACTAGGGATTTAATCGCTACTTTCGCTTTCACCAACAGTAAGGGAATATCCTTTCCGAACATCAGGTAAAGGCAGGGAACCAACAAAAGAGAAATAGCTGTAGCTGCGAGGATTCCGTAGCCGAGGGAAATTGCCATCGGAATCATAAAGCGCGCCTGCACCGAGGTTTCAAAAATCATCGGCACCAGGCCGCAGAACGTGGTAACCGTAGTCAGCACAATTGGGCGAAAACGGCGCGCCGCTGCGCGCTTAATTGCAGTTTCCAGATCAGCACCCTCATTGCGCAAGCGGTTGCTGTATTCGATCATCACCAGGGTATCGTTAATAACCACCCCGGCGAGCGCCACCATACCCAGCAGGCTCACCATACTGAGGCCATAGCCCATCCCCAAATGGCCAAGCAATGCGCCGATCACACCGAAGGGAATGGCAATCATCACAATTAATGGCTGTATATAGCTCTTCAGCGGAATCGCCAGCAACAGGTAGAGCACCGCCATAGCCAGCATAAATGTCATCCCCAATGAGGCGAGTCCCTCACGCTCATCCGCCTGACGTCCCTCATAGGAGATACCGAGGCCGGGAAATTCCGCTTTCAGTTGCGGCATCACACTGATATTCAGCTCGTTAATCACCAGTGCCGCCTGATCGCTGGGCTCCACATTAGCAGTAACCGTGGTCACCCTACGCCCTTCGCGACGGTTGATTTTGGCGTAGGCCCGCCCCTGCTCAATTTCGACCAGGTCGAGAAGTGGCAGCCACTGGCCATTGCCGGCGCGGATCATCATATTGTGTATATCGTCCATCGTAACCCGCTCAGTTTCCGGCAGGCGCACCATCACCTTCACCTGGTCGCGTCCGCGCTGTTGACGCAAGGCTTCGGCCCCATAGAGGGAGGCACGCAGCTGGCGGCCAATTTCCTCCGCAGAAACGCCCAAGCTCTTGGCCGTTTCCGTCAGGGTCAAGTCGAGCTGGGTTTTACCAAGAGAAATACCTGCATCGATGTCGCTGACATTGGGGAATTTCTCCAGCTCACCAGCCAAGCGTAATGCGGCCTGTTCCAGTATGTCCGTATCCGTGTGGCGGAGCTCTACAGTGAGAGAGGAACCGGCACCGGGCCCACCGCGATCGGATGCAGTAATTGCGCTGAGAGAACCGGCTATCGGCCCTACCTCCCTTCGCCACTGACGTACAAACTCCCCGGTAGAAAAACTGCGCTGATCCGCCGCAACAAAATAGGCATCCACCTGAATCGCATCATCCCCGATCAGGCCACGACTACCGAGGAAAACCTGATCCCGATCATATTGTTCGAGCACTCTATCGGCCGCATCAATAATCTGCGCCCTCGCTTTTTCCAACTGCTGTTGAGGGGTACCGGTAGGGAAAGTTACCGCGAAACGTCCGGAATCCCGCTCCACTCGCGGCATTAAGGTAAAGCCCATACGCCCGCTGGCCGCATAGCCCGCCATCACCAACAAGATGGCAATAGCGATGGCAATGGTGCTGTAGCGGTGCGCTACACAAAGGTTCAAAAAGGGACGGAAACGCCTCTGCACAAAACGGTCCAGACCACGAGCCAACAATTTTTGTCGAGCGGCGAAGCGGCGGGCCCGCCGGCTCTTATAACCCCGACGTGAATGGGCCAGGTGCGCCGGCAAAATAAACAGCGCCTCCACCCAGGAGATGATAAATACCGAGCCCACCACGAAAGGAATTACGCCAAAAATCTTGCCCATAAAGCCGGGCAATTCCATTAAAGGAATGAAGGCGACGATATTGGTGAGGATGGCAAAGGTCAGTGGTACCGCTACCTGGCGAGCACCGGCAATAGCCGCCTCTATATTGCTATAACCTTTCTGCCGCCATTCGTGAATATTTTCCCCCGCGATAATGGCATCATCCACCACAATACCCAGGGCGATAATAAAGGCGAACATACTCACCATGCTGATTGAGATATCCAGCCCAGGCAGAAACAGCAGTGAACCGAGGAAACTGGTGGGAATACCGAGGGTCACCCAAAATGCCAGACGCAATTCCAGGAAGGCACCGAGTACCACAAATACCAGCAGCAGGCCGATAAATCCGTTCTTCAACAGCAGAGAGAGGCGCTCTTTAAAGATCTCCGAGTCGTCATCGCGAATGGTCAGCGTCACTCCTGGCGGCAGGCTGGCTCTGACCTCATCGATCACTTCCCGCGCCGCCTCGCTGACACTCATCGGTGTCTGCTCACCTACGCGGTAAATTTTGATACTGACGGCGGGCTCCCCGTTAAACACCATATTGCGCGCCTCGTCCTCGAGGGCATCGCTGATATTGGCGATATCACGCAGATACACCGGGCCGCCGCCACTGCCACGGGTCACCACCACATTGCCGAACTCGCGCGCCCAATCACGCCGCTCGGTAACCCGAACCAGGATTTCGCCGGCATTGGATTTAACACTGCCGGAGGGAATATCCACCGCCGCGTTTTTTACCACCTGGGCAACTTCTGTCAGAGTCAGGCCATAGCGCCGCAAATCGTCGCGGCGTATCTCAACGGCCACTTCCAGATCTCGAACGCCCTGGGCCTCCAACTGGGTGATACCGCTGTGCGCCTCCAGTTTGTCGTACACCTGCATGGCCAGGGCGCGCAAACTGCGATCATCCAGATTGCCATGCAGGACCAGGTCCAATACGTCGCGCTTGCGCTCGGCCAGACTCACCTGTGGGCGCTCAATGTCACCGGGGAAGGTGGTCACCGAATCAATGGCCTGCTGAATATTCTGAAAAACCAAATTGGCATCCGCATCGCCCTCAAGTTCCAGAATCAGTGAAGCGCTACCCTCGTTGGCCGCACCGCGCATCTCTTTAATGCCAACAATACCCTGTACCGCCTGTTCGGCGGCCACCAATACACCACGCTCCACCTCTTCCGGACTGGCGCCGGGATAAGAAATGGAAACCGTCACCCTATCCAGACTGAACTCAGGAAAAACCTCTTTCTTCACCACCAGGGAGAAAACCAGCCCGCCCACAATCAGGACCAACATTAACAGGTTGGCGGTTACATGGTTGCGCGCCATCCAGGCGATAGCGCCCTGGCGGGTATCAATAGTCGCATCACTTCTTTTGCGCTCAGTCATTGTCACCCCCAGTTTCACGGCGCCGCGCTCCGGCACCTGGGGCCTCACTGGCTGAAGCGGCAGCATCGGCGGGCAGCTCTTTGACCGAACGGGGGCCTGCGGCAATCCGCACCGGCATACCTTCAGTAACAGTGATCAGGCGAGTCGTAACCAGTGTTTCGCCACCGTTTAGCCCCTTATCGAGCACAGCAAAATCGCCGCTGGTATAGGCAACCTCAACCGGCTGGATACTGGTGCGATTGTCGCGCACTACCCAAACCAGGTTGTCATCTTGCAGGGCCGTAAGGGGGATTCGCACCAGCGCCTCCTCAGCTCGTGAGACAATTTCCACCCTGGCCAAATCATTCAGCAAAAGCTGCGGCTGAGAGGGGTCCAATACAGAGAGAGGATCTTTCAATTCCACCAGTACGCGTGCCAGCCGCCCCTGCTCCTCAAGCACCGGTATCACCCGAACAAACTCTCCCTGGCGGAAACTGCCGGCGGACCACTGACTGCCATAAATGCGGACTTCCACATCGCCGCTATCCAGACGGTGTAATTGGCTAGCAGGTACCTCAACAGCAATCTGGAAGCGGCTAGCGCTGGCCAAACTGTAGAGATTAATCCCGGGGGATACTCGATCCCCCACATCCACATTACGCGCCACCACCAATGCGTCAAAAGGAGCACGCACTTCGGTCAGGCGCAGATTGCGCTGCGCCAGAGCCACCTCGACCTCCGCCGACTGCACGGCTGCTTCGGCTGCAGCTTTCTGGGGTTCACGCAATACCAGTGCGCGGTCGGCTTCTCCCAGAGCAGTGCCGAGCAGCTCGTACTCTTCCTGTGCCACCTGCTGCTGCCCCAACTCCTGCTGTAACTCCGCACGCCGGCCAGCGAGGGTGCTCTGAGCGGATTTCAGGGCCAATTGGTAGGGTTCAGAATCAATACGCAGCAGCACTTTACCTTTGGGTAGAACCGCGCCCGGCCCCAGATCGTAGTCGAGCCATTCCACCTGCCCGTCTACCAAAGGCTGCAACTCCGCCAATTCGCGCGCGGTCACTTTTCCCAGGGCGCTTAAAGTCATGGGGAAACTCCCCTGCTCCGCCACGGCCACATCCACTGCCGGCGGTGGCATCTTGCGCTCACCGCGAGAGACTGTGGGTTTCTCCCGCAGCATCCAGGCGGCAATCACAGCTGCCAACACCAGTAAAGCCACAGGTATGAGCGAGCGCGGATTGAACTTCTTTAACATCAACTATTTCCCTCCAAATACAGCTCCAGGTCTGCGGGCTCCGGTTCGGGCAGGTCTTGCTGCGGCAGCCCCCCGGACAGTGCACGATATAAGGTGACTCGGTTTTGCAGCAGCTGGCGTTCGGCAGACAACACTTCACGAGCCAGGCTCTGCTGTTCGGTGGTAGCCGTCAGCAGATTGAGAAAATCGACAGCACCGCGTGTATAGGCACGGTTGCGCCGCTGCACGATCAGGTCGGATAAACGCTTTCGTTCTCGCAGATGTTCGAGTTCCCGATTCAAGGCACCTTCGCGAATCAGGGCCTGCTCGACTTCTGACAGTGCCTGATTCACGGTTTCTCGATATAGCGCCCAACGTTCCTGCAAAGCCGCATCCTGTTGCTGCCTTGCGGAACTGAGCGCACCGCCATCGAAGATCACCCCTTCCAGGGAGGCGGCGATAGCCAACAGCCAGTTCTCGGTAATATCACTGATGAGGCTGGTACCGTTACTGGCCACAGCGGATAGACTCAGTACGGGCAGCCTGTCCGCCCAGGCCTGATCAGCCAGGTGGTAATCCTGCACCAGCTTGCGCTGGGCTTCCCGTACATCTGGGCGCCGTAGCAACAGTTGCGATGGGATGCCTGTATCAGGCAGGGCCGGCAAAAACGGCAGACTCGCCTCTTTGTGGATATATCCAGTCAACTGATCCGGATTGACGCCCAGTAAAGTGGCCAGTTGCACCTTCAGCACTTCAATATCGGCGCCTGTCTGTTCCAGCTCCTGCTCAGAGCGCTGCACCAACTGGCGTTGCTGCAGCACATCGGCGGCATCGCTGACCCCGCGTGCAAAACGCGACTCCAGCACCCTGAGAGACTTCCGATTAATTTCCAGCTGCTGCAGCAGTAAGTTGTGCTGCCCCCACTGTTCGCACAGCTGCAACCAGGTTGAGGAGACTTCCGCCGCGAGGCTCAGAGCGGCGGTCTGTAGATTTTGCTGCTGGGCCTGAAGCC
Source organism: Microbulbifer variabilis (assembly GCF_023716485.1). Taxonomy (NCBI): domain Bacteria; kingdom Pseudomonadati; phylum Pseudomonadota; class Gammaproteobacteria; order Cellvibrionales; family Microbulbiferaceae; genus Microbulbifer; species Microbulbifer variabilis. The sequence goes on along the minus strand of NZ_CP092418.1, from coordinate 2,175,614 downwards.
CTGCCTCAGCCGCGCTGGCTCCGGCGCGCACGCGTCCCCAGAGATCCAGCTCATAACTGGCAGCGATACGGGTACTCCAGCTGTTACCCTCGTTGGAAGGGTCGGTAAATTCCCCAGAGGAGTAGCGCTGCTCGGTATTTTCTATCTGGGCCGTCACTCGGGGGAACAGCCCTGAACGGGCTCCACGGGCCGCCGCCGCAGCTTGGCGCAGGCGCCAATAGCTGGCCTGCAAGCTGGGATTATCCCGCAGAGACAGTTCTACCAGCTGGTCGAGCTGAGGATCTTCAAACCCTCGCCACCACCGGACATCGGCCGCCTCAGTACCCGAGGCGCTGAATGTCTGCGGCAGAGACAAAATATCCTGCGGCTCGACAGTCTCAAGGGGCTGAGAGGAACAGCTGGCCAGCAGTGGAACACAAATTGCCAAAACACGGTAAAAGCCCAAGAAAAATCACCGGAAAAGTTTTTAAAAACAGGAAAAACAGAGAATTATTGCGCCCATTATCTTCCGACAAAAATAGCTCGCAAGGCGTTTTACCCTTGTTTACACAGCCATGCTCAAACCAGTCTAAATTTTGCTGCCGTTAGGAGTGCCCCATCGCAGCTACTTAGGTATGATGCGCCACAATAAACTGAATGGTCACTGGGTTTTGCCGCGGGATGCTTGCCAATGTCCCTTTCAAGATTCGGCAACTTTTTGCCGGATTGGCGACAAACCCCAGTGCCGATTAATAACGGAAGAAGTAGAAGAGACTAGCCATGAGTAAACATCAGCCACTCGCCCACTGGGACGATATCCTGCTGCTGGACCAGCAGTTGACCGACGAAGAACGCATGGTGCGCGATGCCGCACGCGAATACTGTCAGAACAAGCTGATGCCGAGGGTCTTGGAGGCCAACCGCCACGAGATTTTCGACCGTGAAATCATGAGCGAAATGGGCGAGCTGGGCCTGCTGGGCTCCACCATCGAAGGCTACGGCTGTGCCGGTCTCAACTACGTTTCCTACGGCCTGGTAGCCCGCGAAGTCGAGCGAGTGGACTCTGGCTACCGCTCCGCAATGAGCGTGCAATCCAGCCTGGTAATGCACCCGATCTACGCCTACGGCAGCGAAGAGCAGAAGCAGAAGTACCTGCCCAAACTGGCCAGCGGTGAGTGGGTTGGCTGTTTTGGCCTGACCGAGCCGGATGCAGGTTCCGATCCCGGCGGTATGAAAACCCGCGCCAAAAAAGTAGACGGCGGCTACCGTATCAGCGGCGCCAAGATGTGGATCACCAACAGCCCCATTGCCGATGTATTCGTGGTTTGGGCCAAAGATGACGAAGACATCATTCGCGGTTTCGTACTAGAGAAGGGTATGGAAGGCCTGAGCGCGCCGAAGATCGAGGGCAAGTTCTCCCTGCGCGCCTCCATCACCGGCGAGATCGTGATGGACAATGTCTTCGTACCCGAAGAAAACAAGTTCCCCGAAATTGGCGGACTGCGCGGCCCCTTCGGCTGTCTGAATCGCGCCCGCTACGGTATTTCCTGGGGCGCCATGGGTGCCGGTGAGTTCTGCTGGCACGCAGCGCGCCAGTACGGCCTGGACCGCAAGCAGTTCAACCGCCCACTGGCTCAAACCCAGCTGTTCCAGAAGAAGCTGGCCGACATGCAAACCGAAATCACCCTGGGTCTGCAGGCTTCCCTGCGCGTTGGCCGCATCATGGATGAGAACAAGCAGTTCGACCCCACCATGATCTCCCTAGTGAAACGCAATAACTGCGGCAAGGCCCTGGATATCGCCCGCGTTTCCCGCGATATGCACGGCGGCAATGGTATCTCCGACGAGTTCCACGTGATTCGCCATGTGATGAACCTGGAAGCGGTAAATACCTACGAGGGCACCCACGATGTTCACGCCCTGATTCTGGGCCGTGCCCAAACCGGCCTACAAGCGTTCGTCTAACGCCTCACCGGGCGCCACCCGCGGCATACGCGGGTGGCGCGCTCGCAGTAAACTTCTCTCCCTTTTAGCGCACTGCTATTGCCTGGCCTGTGCCTCTATCGCCTGCACATTAATCACACAAAAAGCAATTCCGATAAAAACCAATAGAGATGCACCCCACTCCATCGCATCCATCGATTCGCCTAAAATCACCCAGGATCCCATCAAACCAAATACCGGTACCAGCAGCCCAAAGGGGGCAACAAAAGCAGCTGAATAACGCCTAATCAAGTCCCCCCACCAAACATAAGCGAGCAACGTAAGGAATAGGCTTTGATAGAGGATCGCACCCCAGGCTATTGGCGAGGCCTCCAGTAAATGCTGAACGGGCTTTCGAGTTTCCAGGAAATAGGACAATACGAATAGAGGAATTGGCGGCACCAGCGATGCCCAGACCATCAGATGGAATAAATTTACTCCCCGCATTCTTTTCAAAGCCAGATTAGCAATGGCCCAAGCCATACCCGAGCCCATCAAGAGCAAAAACCCTTTCTGCGTTGTGGCCCCTCCCTTATCAGCATCAATGAAAAACAATGTAAAGCCAGCGGCCGCTATCAACAGACCCACAAGCTGCTGCCAACTTATTTTTTCCGCAAAAAAGCAGATACTGAAAATTAAGGTAAAAATCACTTGTGACTGCACCAGCAGCGAGGCAATTCCTGCCTGCGCATCAGTGCGCATCGCCAAGTAAACCAGTCCCGTAGTGAGAAGCTGTAAAAATACGCCGATCAGGACAACATTCCATACTGAGGTTTTTGGAAAAGGGAAAAACCAAACAAATGGAATAGACGCCAAGGCATATCTCATCGCCGTGAGCATCAAAGGGGGAACATCACTGAGAGCCAACTTAACAATCGGATAGGCCATACCAATGATGAATACACAAGCCAGTGCTTTTAAAATGCTATGAATTGGCATGTTAAGAGTTATCCATCCTGTGCTTCTGCCCGTTTCGCTGCCACTTCAGCAGGCTCTCTTTTTAGCGTTTATAGGGGGGTAAAAATTTTTGGAGCGGAAGAAAACAACTCCCCGCTCTGCCAAACATAGCAACCGCTAACGGAATTGCTCTAATGCCCCACTCTGCACGACCTCACACTTCTCTCCAGCGGCAAAGTAGACGATTCCCTTTGCTTAAATAGAAGTGCTATTCTCCCCTGCCCGCCAATTCCAGGATGTAATGATGATATGGATGAGCTGCTGCATTGGTTCGATATGATCGGTATCGCAGTCTTTGCCTTTAGTGGCGTACTCGCTGCAGGTCACAAGCAGATGGATTTATTTGGCGCAGTAGTACTCGCCTGTGTTACCTCTACGGGAGGGGGCACCATCCGGGACATCATCCTCAATATCCCCGTATTTTGGCTGCAGGACACCTACTATTTGTGGATTGCTGTCGCGACCGGTGTAATTAGTTTTTACCTGATACGCTATCTACAGGTACCCATGCGCCTGCTGATGGTGGCAGACGCTATCGGCCTCTCGGTGTTTGTAGTAATCGGCACGCAGAAAGGTTTAGAACTTGGCTATTCCGCCACTATTGCGATCGTAATGGGCATGATGACCGCCACCTTCGGAGGAGTAATTCGCGATGTACTTTCCGGCGATATCCCATTGCTCTTGCGCCGGGAGATCTATGCCACAGCAGCTCTTACCGGCGCCGCTGTATTAGTTGCCTTGGATGCCAGTGGCAAGTTGCCGGGGGATCTGGTGATTGCCATCGCTGTAGTGGTGACCTTGTCAATTCGCTTAGCGGCCTTGCGATGGAATCTATCCGCTCCCATTGCCCGATTTGGCAATCATTGAGCGACTCAATTTACAAAACCCAGAACTTTTTCGGCCCACAGGAATACTCTTAGTGCGAAACTTCCGCCCACTGACCGCCTCCATCATTTTGATCGGCCTGCTGATGAGTGCCTGTGATCGGTCTGAACAGGGGGCAACTTCCCCCGCAGCGAAAAAGCCCAGAAGTTATACCCACCTATACCCCAGATCCTGCTGGTTCAAAACAGACGACAGCTGGCCCGCCACTCAGTGCTTCATGATGGAGGTACCGGAGGATTACGCCCATCCAGAAAGGCGCAAAATCCGCTTCCCGGTTATACACTTTCGCGCCAAGAATCCAGCGCCAAACAAGGCCCCGCTGCTGCATCTCGGGGCGGGTGGCCCCGGTGCCAGCATGGGCCTGGAACCAGAAAACGCCAGCGATTGGCTATGGCTGAATTACGCCGCCATGACTGTAGAGGATGGGCGCGATCTGATTGTGATAGACCCGCGCGGCACCGGCATGGCAAGGCCGCGCCTTACCTGCAGCGAATTTATCGAAGATGCGCAGACAGCTTTCCAGCGCAATCTCTCCCCGGAAGAAGAAGCACGAGTCTTCGCCTTCAGTATGGAGCGCTGCTATAGCCGCCTGAGCAAGGGCGCAGATATGGCGCAATACAACAGCTCGGTGATTGCGCGGGATGTAGATGAACTACGCAAGCGGTTAAAAATCGATAAACTCGACCTCTACGGCGTTTCCTACTCCTCTCGCTATGCCCTCACCTATGCGCGGGATTTTCCCGATTCAACCCGCGCCTTGGTACTCAACAGCGCCGTCTTTCCTAATATTGTCTACACCCAACAGTTGGCACAAGATTCACTGGCAGCTTACGAGCGCGGCCTCAAGCACTGTATTGAAGATGCGAAATGCAACAGCCGCTACCCAGACTTGCGCCGCCGCCTGGAAAATCTGGTGCAAACCCTGGATGAAGAACCGCGCACGATCTCCATCAAACACCGCTATTCCAACCAGCCCTATCCCTTTGTACTCACTGGCCAACGTTTGCTGCGGGTACTGTTCCAGGCCCTATACAACGAGAACTTTTACAGTGAATTACCAAAACTCATTGAGGGCCTGGAAAACAGTAGCGATGAAGGTCTGAAGCCCGCGCAAAAGGCCATAGGGCACTTTATGGAGATCGTATTGGACCCCTACTTCGGCGATGCCGCCGGAGTTAGCCATTTCTGCTATGAGGAAGCCCCCTTTGTCGATTTCGACGAGGCCCGCGAGAGCGCCGAGGACACCGGCATTCTCGGTGGCGCCGTGCGCTCAGACCTGAAGCTGCTGCAACTACAATGCCGAATCTGGGCGATCCCCGCCGCACCACTGCTGGAATCACAACCCATCGCCACTCCCGCGCCGGTTATGGTGTTACACGGCGGCCTAGATCCTGTTTTATCAGCCGAAGATGTAGATGTAGCGCGCAAGGCACTACCCAATCACCAGTGGCTGCTCTTCCCTCAATTGGCTCACGATATTATTTCCGCCAGCAGCTGTGCCGAAAAAGCGGCAGCACGCTTTCTCGATAACCCGACAAGCGACCAGACCGAGCCCACCAAAACCTGCCGCCAGCAGGAACTGGCCGATCAGATCCAGGATGAACAGCAGGGGCAGAACCAAGATGAACAGACAGAGGCTCCTTCCAGCGGAGTACAGGCCCCAGAAAGCAGCCCTTAATCAATTGGTGTCTTTGAACGACAGCAGGAAAAAGCATGGACAGAGTTCGCAGCGCTTCGCTTATTGAGGTGGAAGACTTACAGGAATTAATCGCTAACAAAACCGTAGGGATTCTGGATTGCCGCTATGACCTCGCCGATAATGAGAGTGGCGCCCAGGCGTATGCAGCGGGGCATATTCCCGGAGCCCACTACGCCAGCCTGCATAGGGACTTATCGGCCCCTACCCATCAATTAGGTGGGCGCCATCCTATGCCCAACAGCGCTCAGTTCCAACAGTTCGCTCGCAAACTGGGGATCAACACCGATACGCCAGTCGTTGTCTACGATGATAATCGCCTGGGCTTTGCCGCACGGGCTTGGTTCCTGTTTTTCTTCTTTGGCCACACCAATATTAAGGTTCTCAATGGAGGCCTGCGGGCTTGGCTCGATGCCGGCCTATCGCTAGAGACCCGTGAACCCGCCACCACACCAGAGGGTAATTTCAAAGCAAACCCCAAAGATAACCTGCTGGTACACTACGAAACCCTCAAGGCCTCCCTGGGCAATGCACCCTGGCAGCTGATCGATGCCCGCGATAAGGATCGCTTCGCCGGAAAACACGAACCCATAGACCCAATTGCCGGCCATATTCCCAGTGCGATCAACCAACCCTGGCGCGAAATGACCGATGATGCAGGTAAAGTGAAGTCAACGGTGGCACTCCAAGCACTATGGGACGCTCGCTCCGATGGACGCCCGATTCTGAATTACTGCGGCTCCGGGGTGACAGCTTGTGTGAACTATTTTGCCCAACAACTTGCCGGACGCCGGGACTCCCTGCTCTATCCCGGCAGCTGGAGTGACTGGTGCGCGCATCAACGGCAAGGGAAATAAAGCGGAAAGCAGTGCTCTCAATAAACGCACCATGAGTTGACATGACAGGCCATGAAAAAGCTGAGTAAGAAATAAAATGAGATTATTGGGCAGGCAGGATTAAGGGGCGGTGGTTACCGCCCCTCTGGCCGAACGGATCTGACTCAATCGTACATGGGGTTGCGCAATATTGGACAGATGGCCTCTTTATTTTTCGCCATATACTGCTGGTGGTATTCCTCGGCGTAATAAAATGGCTGGGCCATGCTGATCTCGGTGGTAATCTCACCGCGCTGCTTTTCGTTCAAGGCTGCTTGCACCGCTTCTTTACTCGCTTCCGCTTCTTTCTTTTGCCCTTCGTGAGTGCAGAAAATACAGGAGCGGTATTGGGAACCGATATCATTGCCCTGGCGCATTCCCTGGGTGGGATCATGCATATCCCAAAAAGTTTTTAGTAATTCCGAGTAGCTGACCTTGTTGGGGTCAAACACTACCTTAACGACTTCGGCATGCCCGGTACGCCCACTACATACCTCATCGTAATTTGGATTCTCGGTGGCACCATCCGAGTAACCCACCGCAGTGGCATAGACACCTTCAATGTCCCAAAACTGTTTCTCTGCACCCCAGAAACATCCCATGCCAAAGATTGCGACTTCCATGCCTTCGGGGAATGGTTCCTGGATTGAGTTGCCGTTGACATGATGGATACCGGTGATTTCCATCGGCTGTGGTCGGCCGGGCAAAATCTGATCCGCATCCGGGATCTGGAATTTGTCGTATTGCATACTGTTATCTCAAGTGCTGAAATTTTCTTCAAACAGGATAGCCACAAGCCCTCATTCCGCCCAGAGATTGGAAAGGCTTGAGGCGAGCCATGTTAACCTGACAATCCATGGGATCGAAAAGATATTTAAGCCCTGGGCACAAACTTGGCAAGTGCATAACCTAAGGAGCCGCCATTGGCACGTTTAATTCTTCTAATACTGATCTTACTCGGCATCTGGTATGCCTGGCAGAAAATCAAGTCCAGCTCTAAAGGCGATAGGCGCAAACAGATTTTCTTTATCACCCTACTGGGTGCAGCAGTCATCGTAGTGTTACTAGCCGTCAGCGGAAGGCTGCACTGGGTCGGTGCCATGGTTCTGCTGATCCTACCGGTGCTGGGCCGCCTGCTCAATCAACTCACTCGTTTAATGCCCTGGCTGGCCCCCTTGTTCGAGCGTTATGCGCGCAATCGACAAAATCAAAGCCAACAACAAGAGCAGGAACCCCGTCAGGAACAAAAAGCCGCCCAGGCCGACCAAGGGCCGCCTCTGAGTGAACACGAAGCGCGACGAATTCTAGGCGTTGGCGCCAATGCCGGACGCGATGAAATTATCGGCGCTCACCGCAAGCTTATTCAAAAACTACACCCGGATCGCGGCGGCAACGACTATCTAGCCTCACGAGTAAATGCCGCCAAAGAACTGCTGCTGAATACGCTCTGATCGCGACTCTTTATCAGGGCAAAGTTATTCTGGTACACGACACAAGAGGTGAACATAGCGCGCCAACTGGCGATAAGGATCGGTCTGAGAATACTCCAACTCTTTTTGTACAATTGCCGCAGCGGGTAACTTGTCACGAATAGCAGGCGTCATAAAATCGTGAAAACAACGAATACCACTGTGGCAGATCACCTCAAAACCGGCCTCCTGCAGCCAATCACTCACCCACTCCAATAGCAGTGGGTTTTGTGGTGTCAGGCTGCCGGGGTGTCCACCCCAGTAATCCTCATCGATATTGCGCTCCAACTGACGAAAGCTGCCGCGCTGCAACAAGCGAAACTCCAGCGCGCGCCGATTGTAAAAAGTGAGGGACAAATGGCCACCCGGCTTGAGCAAACGGTGTAGCTGCTGTAAGGCCAAGCGTGGCTCCTCCAGCCATTCAAGCACTGCATGGCAAATCACAAGGTCCGCGCCCTGCAACGCTTTCATCTGTGCCAGCGCCTGTAGGGGCTTGTGCAAAAGGGTTACCCGCTTTTGTAAATGTCTCGCCTCAACTTCAGCGGCTGCGTGCTCCAGCATTTGTGCCGAAATATCTGCCAAGCACACCTGATGCCCCGCAGCCGCCAGGTCCATGGCAAAGTGCCCCTGGCCACCGCCTGCATCCACGATTTTTAAGGTGCGCGATTCCCGGCTGACGATCGCAGCTAAATCCCGATTCAACACCGCCAGACGGATATCCCCCTTGAGGCCGCCATAAATACGATCGCGAAATCGATGCGCCAGGTCGTCAAAGTTCCTGTCGCTGAAACCTGCCTCACTCATGGAGCCCCACCATTTACAACTTCTCTCGCGCGACGCTCATTTTCCGCAATCTTATTGCGCAGCGCTAAATCCATATTCACCCCCAGCACCTCTGCCAACTTACACAGGTACATCTGGATATCCGCCAGCTCTGCAGAAACTTCTTTAGCATTCTCACTCTGCATCAGCGAATGAATATCCGCGTCTTCGCGCCATTGAAAATGCCGATTCAACTCAGCCACCTCTACCGAAAGTGCCACCCCCAGGTTCTTTGCAGTATGTAGTTGCTCCCAGCCCCGCAGCTTGGCTACCTTGTCAAAGGCCGCCACAATTTCACTATTTTCCACTGAACTTCTTCCTCTGCTGCCTCTCCAGGCCGCCCTCCCGCGCCGCCAAAATCGAGTTGAGTGCGCGGGACATAAATTCCCGCCGATACAAGACACAAACCACAAAAAGGTAACCGGCAATAAACAGCAGCGGATGGATAAACCAGCCCAGCACCGACATGGAGAAGTAATAGGAGCGCAGGCCATAGTTATAACTGTGCCCGGCGTGGTCGATCACCTTAGCGGTGCTGATAGCAAAACGAAGGCGCTCATCCTCCGACAGTTCACCCGCTTCCGGCGGAGGTGCGGCTCCAATCAACACATTGGCAAACGAGTATTGACGCAAAGACCAGGTGAAATTGAAAAAGGCGAAAATAAAAATCAGGATAAGCAGCATCACTTTCAGTTCGAACTGCTCAACCGTGGTGGGCTCGGCAAAAGGCAAGCTGGTGAGCACTTCGATGGCAGCTTTGTTCGCCGTCAAGGCCGTCACCAGGCCCGCCAAAATTAGAATACTAGTGGAGGCAAAAAAACCAATCACCCGCTCAAGGTTACTGAGGATTGCGGTATCTGCCATGCGCATATCCCGATCGAGCATGCGCAGCATCCACTCCACCCGGTACCACTGTAATGATGATGTGAGACACCAAGTCTCTTTGGCTTTCTTGCGTGCAAAGACGGTGTAACCGACCCATGTGATTAAAAAGCCAGTGACGCTGGCGATATCCAACCAGGACAACCTCTATCTCCCTGTTCGTCTACATTTATGCCGGGGCTTCGGTAGGTGAAGTCTTCGCCTTGCTGACATCCTTGTCAACACTGTCTTTCCGGTGTGTGCAAGCGGTAGAATAGCGCCCTTTCGCCGGCAGCAGAGGTCGGCCAGAAAATTTTCTATAACTCCAGGGAGCTGTCTTTTGAACAACTCACATCCTGCATTTGAACTGGTTACCAGCGCAGATATCGATTCCCTCGGCGTACGTGTCGAGGAATACCGCCACACCACCACCGGTGCCCAACACCTACACATTGCCGCAGACAATGCGGAAAATGTTTTCCTGGTGGCACTGCGCACTGTGCCCCACGATTCCACCGGTGTGGCCCATATTCTCGAGCACACCGCACTGTGCGGCAGTGACAAATACCCGGTGCGCGACCCTTTCTTTATGATGATTCGGCGTTCACTCAACACCTTTATGAATGCCTTCACCAGCTCAGACTGGACCGCCTACCCCTTTGCCAGCCAGAATCGCAAGGATTTCAATAACCTTCTCGATGTCTACCTGGATGCGGTATTTTTCGCCACACTGGACCCACTGGATTTTGCCCAGGAAGGGCACCGCCTGGAATTCGCCGAAACCGAAAACACCAGCAGCGAGCTGGTATACAAAGGCGTGGTGTTCAATGAAATGAAGGGCGCCATGAGTTCGGTCAGCTCGCAGCTTTGGCACACCCTGAGTAAATATCTGTTCCCCACCACGACTTACCACTTCAACTCCGGTGGCGAGCCTACAGATATCCCCAAACTCAGTTATGAAGAATTGGTAGATTTCTACCGCAGTCACTACCACCCCAGCAACGCCATTTTTATGACTTTCGGCGATATTTCCGCCGCCGAACACCAGGCAGCTTTCGAAGAAAAAGCGCTGCACAAATTTGAGAAGCTGGACAAGACGATCGAAGTGGGCCGCGAAGACCGCTATCACGCCCCGCTCAAGGTGGAAGAGCACTACCCGCTTAGTGGTGAAGCACTGGAAGAAAAAACCCATATCGTTCTGAGCTGGCTACTCGGCGACGTTACCGATCTGGAAGAGGCCCTCACTGCACACCTGCTCGCCGGCGTGCTGCTGGATAACAGCGCCTCCCCACTGATGAAACTGCTCGAGACCACTGACCTCGGCACCTCCCCCTCCCCCCTTATCGGGCTGGACGATTCCCAGCGGGAGCTGGTATTTGTCTGTGGCATTGAAGGCAGCGAGCGCGAGCGCGCCGACGAGCTGGAAAAACAAGTGCTCGCCGTATTGGAAGAAGTTGCCGAGAAAGGCATCCCCTACGAGCAAGTAGCTGCCAGTCTGCATCAGTTGGAACTGCAGCAGCGCGAAATTGGAGGCGATGGCTACCCCTATGGCCTGCAACTGATCCTCACCGCGCTTACCGGCGCCACTCACCGCGGTGATGCGGTTGGCCTACTGAATATCGACGCTACCCTGGAAAAATTGCGCGATCAGATCAAAGACCCGATGTTTATCGCCAATAAAGCGCGCGAACTCCTACTGGAAAACCAGCACCGCGTGCGTCTGGTAATGAGCCCGGACGATAAACTGGCCGGGCGTAAAGAGCAGGCGGAAAAGGCGCAGTTGGCACAGATCAAAGCGCGCCTTAGCGAGCAGGAAAAAGCGCAAATAGTCGAAACTGCCAAGGCCCTCACGGACCGCCAGAATCGCGAAGATGATGCCTCCATCCTGCCCAAAGTGGGGGTAGAAGATATTCCCGCAGAAATGCCGGATGTCGAGGGTGAAATCACTGAGATCGGTGAACAAAAACTCACCCGCTACAGCGCTGGCACCAATGGTCTGGTTTACCAACAAATGGTGTGTGCACTGCCCGAATTTAGCGAAGAAGAAAAGGCGCTACTGCCCTACTACTGCCAGGTATTGAGTGAGGTTGGCCTCGCCGATAAAGACTACCTGGAAGTCCAGCAGTGGCAGACCCGCGTCGCCGGTGCCCTGCACGGTTTCACCAGCAGCCGCACCGCCATCGACAACCTCGATCACTTGTCCGGCCACTTTATTCTCTCCGGCAAGGCACTCTCTCGAAACCAGGGTGAACTGACCGAGCTGATGCAGGCCACTATGGCACAGGTGCGCTTCGATGAGCACGCCCGTATCAAAGAGTTATTGCAACAGACCCTGGCGCGCCGCGAACAGGGTGTTGTCGGCAACGGCCATGCCCTCGCCATGGCAGCCGCCAGTGCTGGCTACAATCGCGCAGCCTGGGAGAGCCACGCCAGCGGTGGACTGCTTGGCCTGCGCAACCTGAGAGCCATGGTCAAAGGGCTCGATGAGAAAGATGGCCTGCAGCAACTTTCTGCGCACTTCCAGGCAATCCACAACAAAATCCTCGCCGCCCCGCGCCAGTTCTTGCTCATTGGCGAAGAGGAAAAACTCAGTGACTTCAGCCAAGCACTGGCACCACTTATCTCTTCATCCAGCACGGCTGCGGCCAATCCGGACGCACCTTTCGAGCGCAGACGGGTACAGGAACTCTGGGTGGCCAACAGCCAGGTGAATTTCTGCTCCAAAGCCTACGCCACCGTACCCATGTCGCACCCGGATGCCGCACCGCTGTCCGTATTGAGCGGTTTCCTGCGCAATGGCTTCCTGCACCGCACGATTCGCGAACAGGGCGGGGCCTACGGTGGTGGTGCCGGACACGACAGCAATATCGGGGTATTCCGCTTTTACTCTTATCGCGATCCGCGTATGGGAGAAACTCTAGAGGACTTCGATGCCTCTCTGCAGTGGTTGGCCGAAGGCAAGCACAAAGAAGAGCAAGTGGAGGAATCGATCCTCGGTGTGATCGGCGGCCTGGATAAACCCGGCTCCCCCGCCGGCGAGGCCAAAAAGAATTTCCACTCAGGCCTCTATGGACGCAGCCACGAAGTACGCCAGCAGTTCCGCAAGCGGGTGACCGAAGTTACTTTGCAAGACCTTCAGCGCGTTGGTGCCACTTACCTGGAACCGTCCAAAGCCAGCACCGCGATTGTCACCGGCCCCCAGGGCAGTGAAGCGGCTGCGAAGCTCAACCTGCAAGAAGAAAAACTGTAATTGAGCCTGGCCCCCGGCAGTATCTACTGCCGGGGCGCCGGTTTAACCCGTTTGCAGACAAATAGTACTCGGCAGTAATCATTTCTCCTGGATCCATGCCGTGATCCCTAAGCGAAGTCCCGATGAGCAAACAAGATAATATCTACGCAAACCCACTGGGCCAGGTGGCCGGCTTTGAATTTGATCGTCAGGTGGTGCAAGTCTTCCCGGACATGATCAAGCGCTCCGTGCCCGGCTACACCACCATCGTGGCCATGATCGGCACCCTCGCGGAACGCTATGCCCAAGCGGGCAGCCGTTGTTATGACCTGGGCAGCTCACTGTGTGCCGCCACCCTGGCCATGCGCCACCGTATTCCCGCAGCAGACTGCGAAATCATTGCCGTAGATAATTCCGAAGCGATGGTATCCCAGGCGCGCACGGTACTCGAAGCGGATAGCGGTGAAGTTCCCGTGCAACTCATTTGCGACAACCTGCAAAACGTAGCGATTGAAAACGCCTCCGTTGTGGTTCTGAATTTCACCCTGCAATTTATTCCGGTTGAGGAGCGCGAGGAAATCCTGCGCAAAATCCAGCAGGGGCTTCGCCCCGGCGGCATCCTGATTATTTCCGAGAAAGTGGACTTCGCCGATAAAGACCACAATGAACTGATGATTGAGTTACACCACTCTTTCAAGGCCGCCAATGGCTACAGCGCACTGGAAATTGCACAGAAACGTTCCGCTTTAGAAAATGTGCTGATTCCAGAGACCTTAGACACCCACCGCTCTCGTCTTAAGAGCGTCGGCTTCACTAGCGTCGATGTCTGGTTCCAATGTTTTAACTTTGCCTCCCTGATCGCTATCAAAGGCAGCCCCGATAAGTAACTACCCGTGATTGACTACACCCAACTCTACCAAGGCTTGCAACATATCCCAGAGCTGCGCAGCTGGCTGGCTCAGCTTCCTCAACAGGTAGCCGAAAACCTTAGCCCTCATCGCTGGGGCGACCTGCCCGACTGGCGCGCAGCTGTCGAAGCCCTACCGAATATCGCTCCCTCCAGCATCGAGCTCAGCAATAGCGTGCGTATCGGCAAGGCCAGCGACGCCTCGCCTCAGCAATTGCAGCGACTGGAACAGGAACTGAGAAAACTACACCCCTGGCGCAAAGGCCCCTGGGAAATATTTGGCCTGCCTATCGATACCGAGTGGCGCTCCGATTGGAAGTGGGACCGGGTGCTGCCGCACCTCGCGCCTATGGAAAACAGACTGGTACTGGATGTTGGCTGCGGCAACGGCTACCACTGTTGGCGCGCCTATGGCGCTGGGGCCCGGCGGGTGATCGGCATAGATCCCTCGGCAAAATTCGTCGCGCAGTTTTACGCCCTGAAAAAATATCTCGGCGACGAACAGCCGGTAGACCTGCTGCCACTCGGCATCGAAGCCCTGCCCGCAAATCTGCGCGCCTTCGATACCACCTTTTCAATGGGTGTGCTCTACCACCGCCGCTCGCCGATGGACCACCTGCGCGAGTTGCGTGAGACCCTGCGCCCTGGTGGACAACTGGTGCTGGAGACCTTAGTGATTGATGGCGGGCTCGGGGATTGCCTGGTACCAGAGGGCCGCTACGCTAAAATGCGCAATGTATGGTTCTTTCCCAGCTGCGCCACCCTGGAAAGTTGGCTACGAAAGTGCGGTTTTCGCAATCCTAGGACAGTAGACTTGAATATCACCAGCCTGGAGGAACAGCGGCGCACCGACTGGATGCACTTTGAGTCACTGGCCGACTTTCTCGATCCGCAATCACCGGACAAAACAGTAGAAGGTCACCCCGCGCCCAAACGGGCTGTTTTGGTCGCGGAAGCGCCATAGCTTGTTTCACAGCCACAATCTGGAAACTCATAAATTCCGCAAAAGCCGTAACAAATAGAATTTTGTACGGAATAGCGACTGCCATCTTGATTGTTGCGCCTTGTAGGGCAAAGTGCGCCCCCAAATGGTGCAACTATATCCTTAAGGGAAGGCCGCGACTGTCTGCGGCCCAGCGCAGAGAATTTATATGAGTATTAGCGTATTTGAACTGTTTAAAATTGGCGTAGGCCCCTCTAGCTCCCATACGGTGGGCCCAATGGTCGCCGCCCGCCAATTTGTTCAGGACCTGCGCGACCGCGACCAACTCGCAAGAACTGATCGCATTCAAGTACACCTTTACGGTTCCCTGGCCCTGACCGGTATCGGCCACGGCACCGATATGGCGGTACTGATGGGACTGCTTGGCCAAACCCCCGATACCATCAATGTCGATAGTATCGATAAGAAGATGGCCGCCATTCACAGCGAACAAGCGCTGACACTTAATGGTGACCACAAAATAGAATTTATTCGCGATCGCGACCTGCTCTTCCATATGGAAGAGTTCCTACCGCAACACTCCAACGGCATGACCTGCCAAGCCTATTGCGGCGAAGAACTGCTATTCGAGCGCAGTTATTTTTCCATCGGCGGCGGCTTTGTTCTCTCAGAGGAAGACTTCGCTCACAAGGAAGAAATTGCCACGCTGCTGCCCTACGATTTCAGTAGTGCCGAACAGCTGATGAAGATCTGCGATCAGCACGACTGGACCATTGCCCAGTTGGCCATGGAAAACGAAAAAGCATTTCGCAGCGAGCAGGAAGTCAAAGACCGCCTGTGGAATATCTGGAAAGTGATGAAAGCCTCCATAGAGCGGGGCTGCCAACAAAAAGGAATTCTGCCCGGCGGCCTGAAGGTACGCCGCCGAGCCGCCGAGCTCTATCAGGAGTTGAGCAAACAAACAGCGGAAGAACGCAATCGCGGCCTCGCCATCCTCGACTGGGTGAGTTTGTTCGCGCTTGCCGTCAATGAAGAAAATGCTGCTCGCGGACGTATCGTTACCGCCCCAACCAATGGGGCCGCCGGTGTTATTCCCGCAGTGATCGCCTATTACGTGGAATTTGTGCACGACCCGAAAGTGCACGGAGAACTCAAAGAGCAGGTGGTGAAATTTATGCTCACTGCCGGCGCCATCGGCATGCTATTTAAGAAAAATGCCTCTATCTCCGCCGCCGAAGTGGGCTGCCAGGGTGAGATCGGCGTAGCCTGCTCAATGGCCTCCGCAGGCCTGGCCGCCGTGGAAGGCGGCAGTAATCAGCAAATCGAAAACGCTGCCGAGATTGGCATGGAGCACAACCTGGGCCTCACCTGCGATCCCATCGGCGGCCTGGTGCAAGTGCCCTGTATCGAACGCAACACCATGGGCGCGGTAAAAGCCATCAACGGCGCACGCCTGGCCCTACGCGGTGACGGCTCCCATATCGTACCGCTAGATAGCGTGATCGAAACCATGCGCCAGACCGGTATCGATATGCAGAGTAAATACAAAGAGACTTCTCTGGGCGGGCTGGCGGTTAACGCCGTTAACTGCTGATGGGTTTCTTTATGCCGGGGCTGGGTTTGGCCTCGGCAAGCTTGCCCTTTCAAAAATTCACACCCAAAACATGCTCATCTCTTGTCATTAAGGCAGGATCACTATCAAGAACTATTCAATTGGAACCTTAGAACCACGGTATTGCTGGAATGTCTCATGTCCCCTATCAATTGTTTACTCAGCTCTCTCTTAGTAGCTTCATAGACCATGAGCATTATTGAGCAAAGGTGTTATTACTCCATAATTCACCTTCCTCAAAGGCAAATTATTGTTTAATAGAATGCTTGCCATCTGAATGAAGTGGAACTTCAGTAAGTGCCCGCTTTATTTCCTCGAGCTTTTCGGGAAGGCTGAACCCCAGATGTTTATTGAGCCTATCCAGTGAACGCTCTAACTCCTGAAATGTTTCAAGTATTTTCTCTACCTGCAGCTTTCCTTTATCTGTCAGAAAGAAAAGCCTCCTTCGCTTATCACTTGCGTCATCTTCATGCTTAATGAGTGAGAGCTTAAGTAACTTCGGAAGTTTCTGCTTAATCAGCTGAGGGGAGGAGTCTGTCTCACGAGCAATTTCATTCAATGACAATCCATCCAATCGATGCAAAGTCACGATGATTGAGCAGGATTTAACCGGAACTTGCACACCATTTCTCGTGAGAATTATCTCGCACTGCTTGGTGATAAGAGTAGAGATAGTCTCCGCAGTCTTGCCAATAAAGTAATTCTCAGGGCTCATAAAAGACAACTCTCATCCATCTTTCAAATTAATTTGGGGCTCATCAGCAGAGTATTGATGCTTGATTCTACCATAACCTTCAAATATATTTATAAATATGTTTATAAATATATTAATGGAAAGTAGCTAATGCGGACAAAATGGATCATCTTCACTCTTTTCTTACAGCCTTGGGAAGCGCTAGCGCAAACAAACTGCTCTGTACAATTACAAGATCTTTCAAAGGATATTGAAGCCCTTAGAGTTGAGGCCGATATACCGGGAGTAGCGATAGGAGCAGCGTTAAACGGAGAGTTGGTGTATGAAGAAGGTTTTGGCTTTGCTGACAAGTTACACAAAACACCGGTTACTCCCTCCACTATTTTCCAGATAGCCTCTGTAACCAAGCCAATCACAGCTTTGGCGGTAATGGAGATTGCTGATAAGCACTTGCTCGAACTAGAAAGTTCTGTGGCCCTTGAACCAGGCTCTCTCCTAGCGAACCCCCATCACCCCTCAAAGGAAATCACCCTACTCCAATTGCTTACACATACATCCAGCATACAGGATGGTATGTATTATGAGGTGGATTTCAGAACACCCGGGCAAGATTCAGCAATGAAGCTTTCCGAGCTGCTGGAAGATGTCCTTCTAGAGAGTGGCAAATATTATTCAGCAGATAAGTCTTTCCTGAAATCCCCGCCCGGGGAGCAATGGAGCTACAGCAATATGGGCTACAACTTGTTGGGCAACTGGGCCGAGCAACAATCTGGATTGAATTTAAAAGATTGGACTCAGAAAAACTTCTTTGAGCCACTGGGAATGGATCATACTTTCTGGACTATAGCAGATACGTCTGGGTTAGAAGTCGCAACGCCTTATCAAACCCTTTCTGATGGCCAGCTTGTCGCAGTTGCACAAAGTAGTACTCCCGGATATCCGGCAGGAATGTTGCGCTCAACAGTTTCAGATTTGACAAAATTCTTCGGTGCGGTTGCTAATTCAGGTGTATTTATGAGGGAGACTATTTCCTCCCAAAAGGTGCTTCAAGAGATGTTTGCTGAGCGCTCCATGAGTGGCATTCCAGACCATCTGGAAAGTCAACTTGTTGCATGGAATAGCTATAACTACAAAAAGCGCTCCTATTTAAGCCATTGGGGTGGCAATATTGGGGTATACACGGCCGCTTATGTTGCTCCTGAAACAGGGCTTGCACTTGTCATTCTCACCAACAGGAGTGCAGAAAGGCCTCAAATTAATATGCTTAAAGAGCTATCTAAAAAAATCTATGATGTAGTTGAAAGATGTAATACTAAGACTGCAGTGGCAAGTTAAAATCATATTAAATAGATACGAATTGAGCCTTTAATTATTTTAAACTCACAGAAGCGGTGCAAATATAAGCATCAGAAATTGCGAGGGTAGGCAAGCCTACCCCCGTAAAAAGATGATTAGTTCACACTTTTAGAGTGGTAAACAATCGCTTGCCAGACGTTCTGCTGCCCGCCGATGTAGTTCTCAAAGGTGGGGTTCTTGATATAGTTCCAGGCAACTTTGCCGTTACCTAGATACATTGGCTCATCCAATCCACCCCATCCATAATCGGTGAGTTTTACTGGCCCTTCAAGTACATTGAGGTCTGCGTCAATCTCCATCACATAGTAGGCTTTAGGTACCAACATACGCATAGCCTCGCCTTTCTTGTTGTAACTGCGATTGTAGGGAAGGTTATCGGAAATACACTGGAACTGTGCATAACCAAACAAGTAGCGGCCATTCTTCAAGTCGACGAGCTGGGGGTCACTAATTTGGCAGTCGGAATCTTCCGCCAACCAATTGATGCCAACTCCCTCAATATTACCTTCCCAATCAACCTTAGCAATACCTACACGAGTTAAGGAGGATTCATCCAGGGCGCCGCCAGAATAGAGTCCTTGCCTTGGTATCAGTGAATAGTCACCCTCATCATATTCGATTTCCTCGAGATACGAGAAGAAGCAATTCTTATTGGCCTTATCAGCACATTGATCATCAAAGGGACCATCTCCACTGGTATCAATACCGAGTGTATCCTGTAAGAACCTATCCATATCCTCATCTTCGATGTACTTCGGTGAGACGATAACAGATAAATTAGTATTAGCATCAACTGGGACTACTGTGTGCCCTCCCCCGTTGGAAATCATTGCACTTGTTGTAGGAACCACGTGATTGTAGGTGCCTTCAAGGACAGAGGAGCCATCATCTTCCATTTTGATGGCAATTGCATTCAAGCCAGGAGAGGGATGGTATTTATTCCCATCACTGGTACAGAGCGCACCAAACATTTCGTTGCCAGGGTTATAGAAAGCCCGGATATTCAGTACATGACCATGTCCACATAGCCAATACCACCCCCTACGCTCATCCCCAGTCATGGTCATTGACCAGTCGTCCCGGTCGATCACTGTAAGTCCCGCAGAATAGTGAGAACCGCTAACCAGTACTCGAGCAGTCACGGAAAATGCATAACTGGTTCGTCCCTTACTGTCATCCTCAACATATAATAGTTCTTGGGTGCCAAGATGAGTGCCACCATGCATTTTATTAACAACGTAAGCATCAGGTACTTCGGACAAAGGCTTGTTATCCCACTCCATCAGCCAAATCTGATCGTTATACTTTTTCTCATTATCGGTACCTGCAACAGCGTCAAGATTGTCCTCAATCTTCATCCAGCCAATACCGTGCTCTTCAATTAGATCTTTCTTAACATCGTATCGCTCACTAGCCTTATATTCTGTGTTACACAAAACAGCAACCCTGGAGCAGTCTGCACTAGCTGTTATACCGTGAGACTCATAACACTGTTTCAGAATCGTGGTATTGCCAGTTTGATCAAAACTTGAAGTTTCAGGGTTGTATTGGAGTTCATAGACAGAGCCATAGGTTGGATTTGAGGCACTTTGTCCTTCAGATAAGGTCGTGGATACAAACATCCGAGGCTTATCTGTATCAGTCGCGCAGGTCGCAGTGTAGCTACGAATAGGGATATCGATATTTTCTTCATCTTGCTCACTATCTGTTCGGCCAATATAGTGTGCAAGCTGGTAAACTTCCTGGGCGTTTACCATTGCATCAGGTAGGGTGATATCTGTAGCAGTTATAGTGGCAAACCCCAGATCGGAAGTAGAAACATCTCCAACCGTTACCGTTGAGGGATCATTATCGGGAAGGGGCGTATCGCTCCCAGTATCGCCGGAACCACTATCACCTCCTTGGTTATCGCCACCCTGATCACCACCATTATTACTGCCACCATCACCCACAGCTGGTGTCTCAGGTTCAGAGTCTGAAGAACCGCCCCCTCCTCCGCTACACGCAGCCAAAGCTGCAGTTAATGCCAGCACCAGTAAATTTTTGCTAAATAACTTGTCCATAATCGCCTGAAATCTTATTTTTTGATTTGTGTGTTAGGTAAGGATTAAGAATTAAGTTCCAATGAGTCACGAAATGAAAATACGAAAAGAATTTTATTTTTTCGTGAATAATTTTCTGTGTCGCATTTAAAAAAATGAAGAAACTAAAGCCTGCCTATATCGGTGCCTTTCTGACGATATTTGTCACCTATATACAAATTGCGTTAGAGATGCTCTCTACACTCATAAAGCTCTATTCAAAATGGGGGATATTATTCAGCATGAGCACTCCCGAATTGCTTATTGATGACAGCCGAGCACCTGCTTCCGCAAAAAACTGGAGGCTTTAGCAGCAAATAAATGAACGTCTAGCCAGCGCTCGCTCCTAAACGTTAACTCATCAGCTTAACCTTACAGCTTAAATCACCTAAGCGAGACTTGCCCAGGATAAGAAGCACTATCGCTTTTCGAAGCAATTTTGCTCTGCCTAAAAGAAAGCAACAGAGGGATCAGGATTAGAGTAATCGGTGTAGCAAATAGCTCCCCGAACACTAGGGATATAGCCGCTGGCTTTAAATATTGGGCTTGCTCGCTGGTTTCGGCTAATAAGGGTAGCAACCCACAGATAGTAGTCACCGTAGTTAAGAAAATTGCCCTTACGCGACTTTTCCCAGCTTGAAGTAGCGCTGTTTTTACTGGCACACCCTGCGTGTAGAGTTGATTAAATCGGCTCATTAATACTAGGGAATCGTTAATCACTACCCCAGTCATTGCCATCATTCCAAATAAGGATAATAAGCTTACTGGGGAGCCCAGTAGGCCGTGTCCAATAATTGCCCCCGCAAAGCCCATTGGAATCACCGACATAATAATCACTGGTTGCCAATAGGATTTTAATGGTATCGCCAACAAAACGTAGATAAGTAAAAGCGTCAGCAACATGGACTTCTTAAATCCAGCCTGTACTTCTACTATTTCGGCAAATTCACCAACGGCTTTAATTTGGACACCTGGGTAAAGGCGCTCCAGTTCTAGCACCAGCTCTTCCTTTAGCCGCTCCCAGTTTTTTTCCGGTGAACTGACAGAACGATTCTGACGCCAGTAGATGCTGACCACTTCATCGCGATCTCGCCGATAAATTACCTCCGGTTCCCGCTCATACTTCAGCTTCGCTATTTCACCTAAGCTTACGTAGCTGTTGTTGCCCAGGTTAATGGGAGTGGCTTTTAACTGCTCGATTGTTTTAGTCTGCATTTGAGGTAAGCGAGCCAATACCAATGTCTCTTCCCCGTTATCCAACAGCCTGTGTATCTCAATCTGGCCGAATGCACCTCCAATCACAGAAGCCAGATGACTTTGATCAATTCCCAGGCTGGCTCCCCGCTCATTGACCATAATTTTCAGCTGCCTTTTGGCCAATTGGCTATCATCGTATACATCATTCACACCGGGTAACTCTGCCAGTGAAGCCTTGAGGCGATCAGCCACTTGTTTCGCCAGATCGCGACTACTGGCAGAAACAGCAATCGCTGTATCACCCGCTGGTTCTTCCGTAAGACTAAACTTCACCGCATAGCTCCCCTCCAAAACACCTGTTTGCAGCCGTAGCTCCTGCAAAAAGCGGTTGCTCTCTACTCTGGCCAGGGCGTCATGTGTTAATTCCGCTGTCAACTCTATGGTCTTGGTGCCTTCCTTTGACACGATATACTTGCTAACAGGTGACTCCGGAAGTTCATACTTCTGTTGCAATCTATTTGCGGTGCGCTTGATGGCCTGTTCAAGTTGATCGGTATTACGTTCCGCTAAAGTATTTGCAGCTCCATGCTGCATGGTTACTTTAACCGTGGCATAGCGCCCTGGAATTTCAGGGAAGAAGACTGAAGCGATATGCCCCTTAAATATAGCGCCATAAGCCAGTAGCAAAAAGGTAACAAACAGAGTGATACTCACTTTCCGGTTTGCTAAACTCAATGACAAAAGTGGAATATATATTTTATCTGAAAATTGATTTAATAAACGGTTACATCTCCCTCTGGCGTGCTCAACCCACCGTCTTATTACCCCTTTATTTTGAATAGGCGCATTTGCATAACTCAAATGGGCGGGCAATATAAATTTGCTCTCAATTAATGAAAATATCAGTGCAAATATCACCACAGCAGAGAATCCTGACAACACCTTTGCCAGCTCATTTTCAATCCATAACATCGGTGAAAAAGCTGCGATTGTAGTCAACACACCAAAAATAGTGGGAACCGCTACGGCCTCAACCCCTTGCCAGGCTGCTTCTTTCGTATCAGTTGTACTTTGTCTCGCCTGGTGGATACTTTCACCGACCACAACGGCATCATCTACCAATATTCCCAGCACCAAAATCATACCGAATAAAGTAATATCGTTGATACTGTAATTAAAGTAAGGTAAACCCATCAAGGTTATCGCACCGGCCAGGGATATGGGGATACCTAGGGCTACCCAAAAAGCCAGCCGAGTATCCAAAAAAAGCACCAGCAGCAATAAAACAATTAATAATCCCTGCAAGGCATTAGTACTAAGCAGATCTAACTGCTCGGAAATATAGGGAGACATGTCCGCCATTAAATCCAACTTCATGTTTTTAGGTAATGTTGGTTCTAATGATGCCAATACGGACTTTGTGGCTTCGTGTATATGAAACAGATTGTCCTTTTGGCTGGTGGACACCATTAGTGCAACCGCAGGTTGCCCTTGATATCGAACAATACTGTCAGTTTGCTCGTAGTCTCGCTTAACAGTAGCGATATCACTGAGTCTCACGCGCGACGTAGATGTAGTGATAATGGGAATATTCTTAAGTTCCGCCAGGTTGTCAGCCAGGGAACTGCCCTGCAGCAAAATATTGCCATTTGCCGTTCTTAATTCACCACTACGATACTCTACTGACCATTGCCGAATACGTTCCGCTAGGTTTTCAAGAGATAAGCCGTAGCGCCTGAGCTTGTTTAGGTCTGGCTCTACAGCCAATAGTTGCTTCCTTTTACCCAGGTTGGTCACTTTAGAGATTGCGGGATGTTTCTTAAGCGCTCGCTCTACCCGTGAGGATACCTGCTGCAGTGAATCATCACTGTCACTACCGTAAACCATGACGAATGCTGCAAGATTTGTATATTCACTGCGATAAATACGCGGCCGCTCCGCCAGTGCGGGAAAGCCTTCGATACTTTCAACTTGATTACGAAGATCTTCAATCAAACGGTCCAGATTCACATCAGTATTTTTTTTTACCACTAATGAAGCGTAACCTTTGCTCGACTGGCTGGTGATACGCTTTATCCCCGCAACACCACTAATAGCTTCCTCAATACGCTGTGTAATGCCCTCATCTACCTGGCGGGCGGTACCGCCGGGGTAGATCACGGAGATCTCGACTTCCGTGGGGGGAATTTGTGGAAAGCTTTCCACCCGCAAATTTTGAAAGGTCAGCAAGCCGGCAACCAGAATAAACACCATGAGGAGGTTAGCGGCTACCGGGTTATCTAGAAACCAACGTGTGAGTGTTTTCATATGCAGGCCTTAGTGGATAGTCATTGCAACCGCTTGACCTTCTAAAAAGTTGGTCAAAGGAAAGCGAACAAGCTGACGATTCTGGTGGGGCCGATTCTTGTAACGAAATAGAACCGAATCCGGCCGCATATCCAGTAGCTCTATCTCTTCCAAAAGTAGGGATTGTTCAGAAACGCTCCATACTTTCCCATCTTCTGTAAGAACCGATGCTGGTGCACTGACAACATAGCTCTGTGTTTTGCCTGCAAACACTACATCAACCTGCTGATCAGCAAGCAAAGGGGTCTCGCGCTGAAAGGGGTTAGCCACTTGCAACATAAGGCTGCGCTGACGGGTGTCCGCATCCATAATTGGGCTTAGGTAACGGACCGAGGCCTGCCATTGTTGTCCATCAGGCGCCTCTATTGTGATTTTGTAGGGGCCTTGCTGAAGGCCGTTTAAGCGCT
The DNA here is from genome assembly GCF_023716485.1 of Microbulbifer variabilis. NCBI lineage: Bacteria > Pseudomonadati > Pseudomonadota > Gammaproteobacteria > Cellvibrionales > Microbulbiferaceae > Microbulbifer > Microbulbifer variabilis. Next base: position 2,151,315 of record NZ_CP092418.1, on the reverse strand, counting down.
GCCAAGTCTGCTCGGAAAGCTCAACTTTGACATCCAGGTAGTCACTGGCTGCTACTCGAAAGAGTACACCCCCCTCATTTATCCATTGGCCAGGATTGATTAAATCGGCAATAACCACCGAGTCAAAAGGTGCTTTAATTTGTGTATCAGCCAGCCTCTGCTGGGAGGATGCGAGAGCTCCCCTCGCCGCTTCTCGATTTGCCTCTGCGGCTTTGACATGCGGCTCCAGTCGGCCAAATGATGACTTCGCTTTATCCCCGCGTTTTGCCACGTATTGACGCATGAGTATTTCGGCCAAGTTGAGCTCAGCCTCTGACACTCTGGCTTGAGCAGCACGGAGTTCAGCCTGGTAAAAAGTATCCTGTAGCGACGCCAGTGTTTCTCCCTTCCTAATGAGACTGCCCGGCATTGCGTGGTTAGCAATATGGGTGACACGCCCGCTCACTGATGCGATAACCTCAGTCGCCCAGCGGGGTTGTGTTATGCCTGTTGTTTTGACTTCAAGCTGAGCATCCGTCGGTACTGCCTCCACGACAGTAACAGTAAGGCCAGACTCTTTGGGCTTCTCCACCATGGCTGCAGGCTGCTGCTCAGCCATAAGCCATAGCCCCACCAAGACCAGCAAGCTGGTGGCAACAATACCTGCAGCCCGCCGCTTTAACCAGATTCCCGCCATTTTCATCATGCCTAGGCAACTTACATTTTATGGAACACACTTGAACCATAACTAATAGCACATTATGATACAAGTATGTTCCATAAAATTCAGGTAATAACTCCATGGCTGATCACCTAGATGTACGTATTCAGAAGTCACAAACTGCGATCATGAAGGCGGGTATGGAACTCCTGAGCAAAAATAGGGAGGCATCCTTTAGCGATATTGCCCGGGCGGCCGGAGTTGGGCGCACTACCCTTTACCGCCTTTATGACACGAGAGAAAAGCTGATTAAGGCGGTTGCGATTCACTGCCTGGAGGCATTTGATAAAGCCACCGAACACTTGGAAAGCGAGGCTGAATCGGCTCTGCAAGCCTTCCACCTGATGTTCAAGGCGATTTTTCCGCTGTCGGCCGAAATGGAGTTTTTAATGAAGTTGGGAGACTTTGATGAAGATGACCCAGAGCTCACCGCCATCTATAAAAAGCAAGAGAATGAAATCGCCACCTTGGTGGAGTACGCCAAGTCCGAAGGCAGCTTGTCCAAAAAACTTCCCACCGCTTGGGTGGTAAACCTGACAGAAGGACTGCTCTATACATCCTGGCTAACAAAAAATTCAGAATCCATAGATGACGATACGCTGGCCGATTTAGCGTTTCACACATTTTGCCATGGCGTTGCACGTTAAGCATTGAGAGCGTTGTTAAATGACACAGCCAGTTACCACTGTTTCAAAGTCAACAGATGATGATTATACAAAAGGCAAGCACAAATATTCTTTACTTTCGATTTTTACCCGATTTAAGTGGCGAGTATCCTTGACCCTATCGCTAGTCGTTATTGAAACACTCCTCGAACTACTTTTTCCACTTGCCATCGGCTGGGCTATCAATAGTCTATTAGAACAGTCCTACAATGGCATCTATCTTTTGGCAACCTTAGGTAGCATTTCTATTCTTATAGGAAGCGCCCGAAGATTTTACGATACCAGAGTCTACGCACATATTTATCAAGTAGTTACTTCGGAAATGGTAGCCCGTGAAAAAGTAAAGAAGCAGTCGGTGTCGACTATTACTGCGCGCTCCAGTTTGTTAACTGAAATTGTCGAATTTTTTGAAAACAGCCTACCGGAAATTATTACCGTTACTATTGGCACGGTGGGGTTACTCATTATTATTAGCGCCATCAATCTCAATATCTTTCTCGCTTGCCTGGCTCTCCTAGCTCTGATTACCCTGATCTATTGCGTAATCGGGAATACCAATTACCAGCTGAATGAATCTTATAATAATGAGCTGGAATATCAGGTTGATGCGATTAAACAGCCAAATGTTGAGCACGCAAAAGCCCACTTCCGGCGTCTTATGCGGTGGAATATTGAATTGAGCGACCTGGAAACAGGCACCTACTTTATATTATGGGCTGGCATAGTCGCTTTGTTTGTTTACGCTCCCATAGCGGCAATCGATGGGGGCCTGGTTAACTATGGATTGATCGTTGCCCTGTTAATGTACGTCTTCGACTTTATTGGGAAGGTATCTGCGTTACCACTCTATGTTCAGCAGGTTATTCGTTTGAAGGAAATTTCAAATCGGATTGGCTTATAAGGAAAGATTATTTTTATTGTCAAAGGCACTTCCCCTTGTTCAAAACAGCTGGGGAATTCACCAAATACTGGCTCTATATCAAACTAAACTTTGAAAGTCGCTTTCAAAGCTTAGTACAGTCACAATTGACTGCCGGCACTTTCTTTCTGCTATTGAACCTACCCATAAACAACGGACACGTCACTAAGACGACAAGTAATCATAGATTTTTTCTATCCCCAATCGCCTTATATCAAAGGGCTTCTTCGCCGCTATTACCTAGCAACAAGTAGAGTGCTGGCCACTTATCATCCAAAGTAGCTGAAAATTCTATGCAGCACCTCTTCCCACCAGCTGGGAGATATTGACTATTGACATCATATTCCAATAGCCCTTGAATCCCCCAAGCTGGGAATTTGTTTAAACACAATGAGCACTCTGCTTGAAATTTTGCGCCTGACATACACTTATATTCTGGCGCAACAAATTCATTCTTACACTCTGGGCAGACTACTTTCCAGATGATTTCAGACCACGCCTCAGGAACTTCCTGTACTTTCTCTTTGTCTGACAACTTCCAGCTATTTAAAAACAATAACAAAATCTGTTTCTGCGGGACACGCGAAATCCCCGATGGCATCATCAAAAGCATAGCGATAAACATGTTTAGACGTGGGCGCTTTTAAGTTTTTGACATACGTAGAATTATTCGCCCCAATTTTACCTGGAGACTGGTCACAACTTGTCGGCGAACTGTAGTCCCCTGTACAGCAAAACAAATCGACTTCATTGTTAGATTTAATTCTCGCATATGTACAGGGGCTCATACAGCCTTTAAAGTTATTTTTTTTAGATAGCAAAGTAAGATCCCAAGGCTTCCCGTCATTTTTTGTAGGTAATTGAGAGCTGGCTTTACAAACAGATTCGTCGATACGCAGCACACCCAAAGGATTACTAGAATCATAATAACCGGCACCTAGAATATTTGAGTTCTCTGGGGGTATTGTATAGGTACAATACGCTGGCGCTGCGGGATAAGCTATTACACTGATGTTATACCCGTCCACCGCAGACACATCAAAATTAGTAGCGCCCTTTGGGATTTGTTCATTATCTTTGTTTATTTTTACAGACAAACTTGTATATTCAATTTTTGTGGCATAGGGATTTTTACCATTTCCGTAACCTCCCGTATTCACCCATTCGCATTGACTGTTTGGGCATATTTGGTAAGCGGTCATAGTAAATGCGGATGACTTTAATCCAGCGAGAAATTTAGAACCCCCCCCTGATTTAACATCAACCGAAAAAACCTTGCTGGACCCTTTGTCAATCTCAAACAGATTTTGCGTATTTTTACAATTATTGTTCTTTGGGTTGACCTTTTTGGTGCAAATCATACCAACTTGAATCTTTGGGTATTTTGTTTGATTCTTAAAGGTAATTTTACGATTACCATAATTTGTTATTGCCGGCTTACTCGGGGCCGATTTCCCAGGCCAAACCTGTGCACCAAAGGCAACTGCATACACATTTGAATTACTCACAGGATTATTAATAACCGCTCCAGGACAGCTTGTAGACTTACTATTAACTTTTCCGTTTTTCATAGCAAATGTACAGCTTATCCATTCATTTTTTTTATTTTTGTAATAGAGCTTATAGGTACCTTTTAAACTAGCGTTATACTCTCCAAGAAATGCCTGCTGCGTAGAACTATATAGATAATCAATTTGTACGCCTCCACTATACACATAAACCGGGTAGCTAACATTAGTAGGTAATTGCCACATTAAGTAATTTTTTGCGCCTGCCAAACTCACATTTGGGACTACAATGCCCGCCGATAGTGAAATGCACCATGCTGAAACGTGTTTTATTACATTTTTCATATAGTGTCTCCTTCCAATTTTATAGCCTGTCGCAACGACATGTGAGATATTTGCTATTTCTGTGCACCGCCATCATCGGCTAAAACCGATGATAAAACGTTTTTCCCCACAGTTTACCAGGTTCATTATGAACTTAGTCAACCTATCACTATTTCACCAATCTGATTTACAAGACACCATTATTAATACCATACATCTCTACCTATTTGCTTCGTAAGCGGATTGTCATCGCCTGAGCTTCGGTAGTCGCCTTTCTATCAATGATGATTATCGGCTCCTGATTCATATTCCAATGCTCTCCAGCTTCTATTCCCCGTATAGCCCAGATCTATATAGTTTTGAAGTGTCAATGTCCCATTTTTCCTGATTTATTGTATGACCTTTGAGCCTAAAAACCTTTTTCTCTAGCGTTGGAGAAGCAAGCTTTGTCACGCGCTCAATGTACTTATCTACGAGATCAGGCAACTGCGCTAATCCATCACATTTGGGAAGTACATTCTTCAAAATATTGCAGTTAAGTGCTTGAATTCTGGCGGACTCCAAATTATTCCAACTTTTATATGATCCAAAGCTGGAATTTACCAGAACCCCTTTTTGATAGGTAAGAGCTTTGGTATCAATTATATGGGGAAAGCAATCTACTATATACTGAGTTCTTTCTATTTCGGAAAGGGTGTCAAATTTCTCATGTTGAGTAATCGCCTAATTTATACGTCTCTCCAGGTTCTTTACCATACGTGCGCCCTCTGGATAGAGTGTGGCTTTGGCCTGAACTAACAAGACAACGCTAGTCCGTTCGCAATATGCTAATAGATCGATTTCGGTGCTGCCAATATCCTTCCCAAGGAAAACATTATATCCGTTCGACTCAAAATGTTCCTTAGCTCTATTTAGCAATATCGGTTCAAATTCCCTGGAAATCTTCTTATCGAAGTTATATTTTCTCCTCAGAGACTTGTTATTCATAATACTTATCACGAGATTTCTGCTTGATAGTAGTGTTGTTGTCGCCCCTGGAGAGAAGTAGATCTGCTCTTGTAAATTCCAAAATGGAGGTAAAAACCTTTTACTGATACTTTCCCGATTATCAGCATCGCTGAAGAAGAACTCGGTGAATTTTTCAAAGTCCTGACCATTTGATTTGGTCAATTCGTTCACCAGACTCCTCAACTCCGACTTCTTAGCAACAACCATTGCGAGGTCATGGTATAGATCTTTTTCGGCAGCACTTCCTATGAGCTGATTTACCTCGAGGTAGCTGTAGACTGATTGAGTAGCAAGCAAGTAGGCTTCGCAAATAGCCAGAAATGCCCGCCTAGTGTCTCTAAAACCTTTAGGGCTCGAGAATCCTATTTCACAGTAGAAGGAATCAGGCACAATGAAAGCTTCACTAAAGGAATTAGCGTTTAGCTCGTAAAGCCGTTTGATGAGTGTTTTTCCCTTCAGTACCTGTAGCGGTTCGCTCCGAAATAAGCGTCGCTTTGTAGCTTTATGAAATTCAAGCTTTGCTCCAGAATCGTTACCTTGAGAGTTCTTATAAAAAGGCAGACTCAAGTGTGTCAATACCTCGTCACGAATCTCAAACTTAGCTATCTCCTCGGAGGCATAGAAAATAGATGAACTTTCGTTATCTGTTCGCTCAAACTTATAAACACCAGCGTGAAGTAACGGAAATACTTGATTCAAAGTAGCGCACTGGAACAAAATATCGAAATCCCTATGTTCAATTTCTAATAATCGATTTCGGCATTCTATCGTGCTCATAGGTGTGAAATCGAAATTGTCTTTTTCGAAGATGAACATAAATGGGGTGAGAAAGGCTGAATCTGGTGTGCCGGTTTCGACTAGATGGAGAGCGGTTATTTCACACATTAAGTTGAATGCCATACAAAACGGAAGTTCTAGTATGGGGTTTGCATTAAAGTCCTCGTCAATTTTTGCTTCTAACGCTTCCAAGGCATGATCCTTTATAGTGGTGCAACTACCTACAAGTGGTTGCACACGAACAGCCCAAAAATCGAGAAGTTACCAATAGAGAATCGTTGCAATAAATTCATCTACAATACAAAGCTTCTCATCTTCCTATATCCTCTGATTTGATCAAGATTCCGTAGATCCAGTTAATCGAGTCACCATTAACTTGCCACTACCAGGTTTTATTTTCTCAACATATTCAACTACTCGATCAGCACTTCGGAAAACTTTGGCTCCAGGGCGCCCAGTCAGCATTAGAAGATAGCGTGGCTTACATGGATCAGAGGCATCTGCTATCCATAGGTGAAAGCACCGTGATTTGGCAGCCTTCTTCGGTTTAACTACCTCAAGTTCAAACTCTATAATACGACCTGATGCAACTAACGCTTTTAGTCCATTCTCTTGGAGGCCGTATTGAATTGATTCAGGCATTTTGCTTCCTTTCAAAATGAGTTGCTGTTATCCAAAGTCAACGTGATACTTTGCCAGAAAATCGATCATCTCAGACTCATTACCGTTATCATAAAACCGGATCATTTTGGTATTGAATTCAAGCTTTGCTTTTGCAGGCACCAAAATAGGGGAAATACCTTCGGACAGCAGGGCACCATTCATCATCAGCCGGCCAGTGCGCTTATTCCCATCCCAGAAGAACTGATTGCGAGCCATCTGCAAAAATAGGGAGCAAGCCCGTACCTTAGTGTCCTGAATCGTCCCCAGTTTGCCGATCATTTCGTTCCACTTGGCATCCAGGGTTTCTGCCTTTGGAGGGGTGTATTCAGTACCAGAGATTCGTACATTGCCAGTTCTAAAGCAGCCCCAATCCAGGGCCTCTTCTTTGGCAACCAGGTCTTGAAGACTGCACGCTACCTCTTTTGTTACTGCGAAGCGTTCGGCCTCGATCAGTCCAAATAGCTTCTCCCAGCTGGCCTTCTGGTTTAGCACCAGGTTCTGCTCGCTCAGGGTATGCCCACCAACTGTAATCCCATCTAACAGCGTTTGGACCTCTGGCAATGTGAAAGGTGAATCTTCCAGTGCGGCAGTATCAAACACAAACTGCGTCATATAATGCTTGCACTGAAAAAGTAGTTTCTTATTCATATAAAAATCCATTAGTTTTGCTTCCTCAGTCCTTATGGTCACTGGACAATCAACCCTTGCGTCCTATTGAGAGTAAATATATTATGTACCACCCCATCAGTCAATATATTATTTACCTATTTTGAAGAAAATTCTCACCCCTGACGAAATTATTGATCAAATGAAAGATCGTTTAGATCTCACTACCGATGTTGAATTGGCCAACCTTATTGGCGTAAAAAAACAAAATATTAATCAGTTTCGTCAGGGAAAAGGAGGGAACTTACCTTGCCGTCTTTTCACCGCCCTGCTTAATGAAAATCAGGCAATTTCAACCCTAAACAAGAATTCTTAAATACTTCCTTGATACGTTTTTCCCAAGGGTCGATATAAATTAAGGTCATATCTGCTGTAGAATGACCCAAAATATCTTGAATCAATTGAAGGTCAAATCCCTTACGGTCCATCCAGCTCGCAAGACTACGCCGCCCACTATGGCTAGAACCACCATGAATTCCGGCTTGCTTTATAATGTCACGCGCAAGGTTCTCGAATGAACCACACACCAGAGTTGTTTTTATATTTCCATCGGCATCAGGATATTTCTTGAAATTGAAAGATAGCTTGCGCCACTGTTTACCTTTCAGAGATAGAAATACCGGACTATCTGGTGCTAGCCCACCAAAAGTCCCATCTTCACTGAGCATTACACGATCCTCTATGCGCTGTGCCCGAAGATCCTCTAGTGAAGCTCTCTGCTGTGGAACTAAAAGGTATACCGTTCGAGGCTTCCCTGTCTTGGTATATGTTCCAGGCAGCCTAAAAGCCTGCTTTAGCTCACCTGTTGAGTGGTATATATCCCCAATTTTTAGCTGTGCGACTTCATTGATCCTTAGTCCGCTACCAAATAACATCCAAATCAGAGCTACATTCCGCTTCCCTGTATCGCCCCGCGAAGCTGCCCACAGGATATGAGCCAACTGCTTTGGCTGCTCCACGATCTCAGCCTGTCCTGAGCCAGGCACAGTGACTGACTCCAACCTATTCACAGGTCTAGTTCTAGCCATAGGTTTCCCCTGATTATCACAAATACATCATATCTCGTACCTGTGACAATGGTTGTTAATGCGCCATCTGATTAGCTCAAAGCTAGCAAAACCGGGCCTTGATGGGAATGTTTGCAAGCGGGCAACTCTAGCGAAAAAATCGGGGGACTGACACGTGTCAGTGCAGTTGTTTTTAAAATTATCAGCTGGGAGCCAGGTATAGATTTAGTAAGCATTCCACCCTTTGTCGGTACAAACTTGGCAGCCACTAAGCTCCGATGAGTCAAGCTTTAGCTATTAAGCTCACCTCGGCTTTTGGTGCTACAAAGGTTCCGGCCATTGCCGGGCTTGCAGAAGCGACAATTCCAGGTAGTAAATGAAACGTGCTAGCTACACCTCCGTTCGTGGTCTTCACATCTTTCCCCATTTTCAAATTGCCACTTCCTTAATATTTTTTAGCTAGACACCCCAGCTACTTGACACCACATAATGTGCCACAAGTTAGCAGTACGCACTATATATAGTGATCCAGATCAAGTGCTTCTACCTTGCTCTTTTATAAGCTTCCCGCACAATCTGTGAAGGAAAGCCCATGACCAGTACCTCTACCCCTGAAATTGACAGAGCCACATCTCCTGTTCAAGACCCGAGCAGCTTACTGGTACGAAAGCGGGATGGTCGCGCTGTGGCTTTTGATCCTCAACGTATTACTTCGGCACTTGTGCGGGCCGGGCAGGCTACTGGTGAATTTGGTGAGGGTGAAGTTGATTGGCTAACCCAGGGCATCCTGAAAGTGATTAATCATCGCTTTGATGCTGTGACACCAGTCGATATTGAGGAAATCCAAAATATCGCCGAGCAAATATTAATCAATTGCGATTACATAGATACAGCACGGGCCTACATCGCCTATCGGGAGCGACATGCGCGCATACGCAATGATCGCCAAACACTGGTAGATGTTGGGGCTTCCATTGAAGAATATCTGGAGCAGGCGGACTGGCGTGTCGCTGCCAATGCAAACCAGGGCTACTCTCTCGGCGGCCTGATTTTAAATAGTGCCGGTAAAATGATTGCCAATTACTGGCTAAATCATGTCTATTCCCCGGAGATTGGTGCAGCCCACCGGGATGGTGATTTACACATCCATGACTTGGATATGTTGGCCGGCTATTGCGCAGGCTGGTCACTTCGCACCCTGCTGCACGAGGGGTTGAATGGGGTTCCCGGCAAAGTGGAGTCGGCACCGCCCGCCCACTTGACCAGTGCAGTTGGACAGATCGTTAACTTTCTTGGCACATTGCAAAACGAATGGGCTGGAGCCCAGGCATTTAGCTCCTTCGATACTTATCTCGCACCCTTTGTACGCAGGGATCAGCTGGATTACGCCAGTGTGCGCCAGTGCATGCAAGAGCTGATTTTTAACCTGAACGTGCCATCCCGCTGGGGCACCCAGACTCCCTTTACCAACCTCACTTTCGACTGGGTTTGTCCTCAAGACTTGCGAGACCAGGTGCCGGTGATTGCCGGCAAAGAAATGCCATTCACTTATGGTGACCTGCAGGTGGAAATGGACCTGATTAACCGCGCCTATATTGAGGTGATGGGTAAAGGGGACGCGCGCGGCAGGGTCTTCACTTTCCCAATTCCAACTTACAATATCAGTGAGGACTTTCCCTGGGAGAGCGAAAATGCGGAGCGGCTATTTGCCATGACTGCCCGCTATGGACTGCCCTACTTCCAAAACTTTATTAACTCAGACCTCAGTCCAAACATGGTGCGCTCCATGTGCTGTCGCCTACAACTGGACCTTCGAGAGCTGCTTAAACGTGGCAATGGATTATTTGGCTCCGCGGAACAGACCGGCTCTCTCGGTGTAGTAACGATCAACTGTGCACGCCTGGGCTATTTGTATAAAGGAAACTGGGATCTCCTCCTCGCACAGTTAGATAAACTACTGCTACTTGCACGGGATTCTCTGGAAGTGAAACGTAAAGTGATTCAGCGGCATATGGACGCCGGCCTGTTTCCCTACACGCATCGATATCTTGGCACTCTGCGTAACCACTTCTCCACCATTGGCGTTAATGGCATTAATGAAATGCTGCGAAACTTTAGTGAAGACCGTGAAAGTATCGTCACAGATACCGGTAAAAAACTTGCCGAGCAGTTGCTCGACCATATTCGTTTGCGAATGACAGAGCTCCAGGAACAAACTGGCCACCTGTATAATCTCGAAGCCACACCGGCTGAGGGAACTACTTACCGTTTTGCCCGCGAAGACCAAAAGCGCTTTGAAGATATTATTCAGGCTGGCAGCACGGAAGCACCTTATTATACGAACTCATCCCAGCTGCCAGTCGGCTTTACCGATGACCCTTTCGAAGCGTTGGCCCGGCAGGAATCCCTACAATCCCGTTATACGGGCGGCACTGTGCTGCACCTATACCTGGGTGAACAACTGCCAGATGCCGATAGCTGCCGCCGCTTATTACAGCGCGCCCTGAAAAATTATCGGCTGCCCTATATCACAGTAACTCCCAGCTTTTCTATATGCCCAGTACACGGCTACCTGAGCGGCGAACACGAATTCTGTCCCCGCTGCGATGAGGCCCTGCTCGCTCGTGAGCAATCTTGCTGCAGCGATTAAAACCAACCACCAAAGAGAGACATCATGAATAAACCAACCTCACCACTCAAAAATGAAGACCGCACCCGCTGTGAAGTCTGGAGCCGGGTGATGGGCTATCACCGCCCAGTTTCCTTCTGGAATCCAGGCAAACAATCGGAACACAGGGAGCGCCGCTTTTTTGTTGCTGGTAGTGACAAATAACCATGGCTGAAAAGCTGCGCATTGGCGGTTTTACACCATTTACCGCTATCGACTTCCCTGGTGAATTGGCCGCAGTGGTCTTTTGCCAGGGATGCCCATGGCGTTGCCGCTATTGCCATAATGGTGATCTGTTGCCGGCCCGCGCGCCCAGTGCTTACGACTGGGACCAGATATTGGAGTTTCTCGCCAGCCGGCAAGGACTGCTGGATGCGGTGGTATTTTCTGGCGGAGAGCCAACTGCCCAGGGGGCACTGGAAGCCGCCATTGCCCAAGCCCGAAGCCTGGGGTTTAGGATAGGTTTACATACTGCCGGGATCTACCCTCGGAAACTGAGTCGCTTGATCCCCAGTTTGGACTGGGTTGGGCTGGATATAAAAGCGTTACCGGAAAATTACCCTGCCATTACCGGGGTAGATGGTAGCGGTACAGCACCCTGGCAATGTGTAGAACTACTCGTCGAGGCTGGAACATCTCTGCAAGTACGCCTTACCAGACATCCTCTCCTCACCAGTGATGAGGAGCTAGCTCAAATTCAGGAAAAGCTTCGCAAATGCGGTGTTCATCATTTAGAGGTGCAGCGTTGTAATACCGAGCAAGCGATCGACCAAACTCTGAGGTTTATTTCATAGAGCTAAAAAATTTGGGGGACGAAATAGAATCGGTGGTCGGCCATGGACATCTTCTTTTTATGACTCTTCTGGTGGCGGGCTCAAAGGCCAGTAAAGAGGCCAAGCTTGGCCTCTACCCGATAGGACACCAGCGCCAGCAGTTCAATCTTGCATTTGAGCAATACCTTGCTTTCTTAGGGCGAGCGCTTTGGGCTGTGTTGAATGAGAGTGAGTAAGTTGGCTTTTGAGTTTAGTCGCAAGCTCTTCGGCCAATGACTGACTTTGCAATAAAGCCTGGTTTACCGAATTTCGATGCCGTTGATCCGCAAACTCCTGGAATTCCGCATTGATTTCATATACTTGATCGACCCCCAGGTAATGGCTCAGTGTCCTGATATGAGGACCCAAGTGATTCATGTTCTCGCGTATTCCTCCCTCTGCAAAGCCAAATTCTCCAGCAGAAGTAATTAGCACCAGCATCTTTCCCGACATAATGGGCTCAAGCGGATAGTCTCCACGGGCCAAGTCAAAGGTGAAGGTCTTATTAATACGTATCACCTGATCGAACCAAGCTTTTAAAGCCGCCGGCATACCGTAGTTGTACATTGGGGAAGACATTACTATGACATCCGCCTGGTCAAGCTCATTAATCAAAGTATCCGATAATGCAACTAGGGATTTTTGCTCTTCACTACGCTGATCTTCTGGAGTGAATACAGAGGCAATCCAATCCTGGGTAATGAATCCTGGCGGGGTCTGGCCAACATCCCTATAGATGAGTTTATCTCTTGGTCTTAGCCCAAGCCAACGCTTCACAAAACTTGCGGCAACGGCCTTGGAGATAGAGGAGTGTTTTGGTATGTCCCTATACTCCTCCGGCACCTGAATAGCCCCAAAAATCTGGGCGCTGGCTTCAATATGAAGAAGGGTTTTCATCTACTAGACCTCGAAAAATTCATCATTTGGTCCAGCGATAGTGCAGCCTACAAGCATTCTTGACAAATGAGATATTTTTCCTTATAGATGAATTAATTTCATCTATAAGGAAGAGTAGTCCATGTATCCAAACCTACCCTCCCTCAATTCCTTAAAGGTTTTTGATGCGGCTGCGAGGCTCGGTAGCTTTAAGAAAGCTGCAGAGGAACTCTTTATTACCCCTACAGCAGTATCCCATCAGATAAAAAGCCTGGAAGAAACGCTAGACAGTCAGCTGTTTGAGCGTAAAACCCGCGCAATACAATTAACAGAAGAAGGAAGGCTACTCGCAGAAACAACTTCACGAGCCTTTCAGCAACTTGCCGCAGCAATAGGTGAAATCGCTAACTCAAATCGTGTGATTGCTGTCAGTACAACTTCATCTTTTGCGGCTCTGTGGCTGGTTCCCCACCTGGAGCGCTTTTATCAGAAGCATCCTGGTATCGAGATATCCATTTCGACCGGTGAACAGATAGATGATATTGAGCGCGACCGACACATTGATGTAGCTATTCGCTACGGTGAATTTGATCCAAAAGCCAAAAATAGTACAAGGCTTATTACTGAATCAGTGGGTATGTATGCTACGCGGAACTACTTAGCAAACATAACCGACCTCGAGCAGGCGCAGCTATTAGAAACCAAATGGATCAACCAATCTTTAACCCCATTCAGTTGGAAATCCTTACTTGGCGACTTCAATAAAAACCTTACCATTCGTCAATATGATCAGGAGTATCATGTCATACAAGCCGCATTGGCTAGCCAGGGGATTGCTTTAGTCAGTTCCCTGCTGATTCAGAATGCCTTACAGAACAGATGGTTGTTGCCGTATAAAAGCACAGCTATAAAGCAAAAGGCTGAAGGGCTTTCATATTACGCAGTAATCCCAGGCCGTAATATAAATAACAAGCAGGTTAGTGTGTTTCTTGATTGGCTACTCGAAGAAATAGAATAAACTATATATACAATTTATACGATATCGCCCTTACGAGCAAAACTCGAAAGGGCGATAAACAAGCCATCACTAAAAAGCAATAAGACTTAAAAATTAAAGGCAAATAATATTTTCTGCCTGAGGGCCCTTGGCACCCTGGGTCACTGTAAATTCTACAGCTTGCCCTTCCTGCAATGTTTTAAAGCCACTGCTGGCAATATTGCTGAAGTGTGCAAAAACATCGGGGCCGGATTTTTGTGCAATAAAACCAAAACCCTTGGCTTCATCAAACCACTTAACAGTACCAGTCGTTGTGTTAGACATAATAAATATCCTGAGAAAATAAATTGATCATAGTTGACCTGTTGGTCGAGCGGGCAAAAACTGAGAATTTAAAAGAGACAGAACGAAGGATTATGACTAAAACTACGAGTTGAACTAAAATAAAAACTGGGCGTTTATACCAGCTATCAGGATAGTAGCACCTAAAGCTAACTCTTGTCTATAAAAATAGAAATTAAGGGAAGGAATGAAGCAGATAACTCAATAGCTGTATTATAAATGGCCTACTTTAAAGATTTTCCTCCTAAGCTATAGTTCACTCAGCGTCCTAGAGTGCTCCCACTAGGGAGTTGTACCTTAGGGAGTGGTACCTTAGGGAGTGGTACCTAGCTCCATACGAAAGCGCCTTCTTAACTGTTTGAGAAAGGTCGTCGGGGCCAGCCTGTACAAGTAGGCTCCAATCAGGCTTATATCTTTTGGAAACCAACGCTCCCTGCCCTTTTCCAGTGACGTCAAAATCTGATTGGCCATCCACTCAGGGCTACGCACCGCTCCCACGGTGCTCCTTTGGTGCCTGGCCTGCCCACCATCTCCAGCTAGAGCGTTTTGCTCAATCGCTGTAGCCAGGAAACTTGGGTAAACCATTAATACACTAACTCCATCGTTCCGCACTTCCTCACGGAACACCTCAAAATACTGGTGCAATGCACTCTTGGCTGCACAATAGCCCGCGCGCCCCAATACCGGCATCCATCCAGCCATTGAACTGATATTTACCACACAGCCAGAGGCCGCTTTTAGCCCCGCAAACAAGCCTTGAGTAAGCTCTACCGGTGCATGGTAATTCACCACCATCACCTTGCGAATAACCGTGCTGGACGTTTGTGAAGAGAGACTTCGATGCGTAATGCCGGCATTGTTTACCAACAGATCAACTCTCGAGTACTCATTCCGTAAGGATTCAACCAGCTCCTCTACGGCCAAATAATTTGATAGATCAACGGTATATATTCTGACCCGAACATCGAGAGCCCTAAGCTGGGCCTCTCTTTGGCGAAGTTTTTCGGTTGAAATATCGACCAGAACAAATTCAGCTCTATATTTTTTTGCAAGGCACAGGGTAATTGCCCAACCCAAGCCTTCGGCAGCCCCTGTAATCACAAAAGTCTTCTGTAAATTTTCCGGCTGATTTTTGTCCATTTCAACTGTCCTCCACAAGCAAGGGCGATTTACTGGAGAGCGCTACAATGCCGAGAGATTTTTCTGCAAACAGGCGGAAGACTTCTCTGGAAGTCTTCTCCGGAATAAAGCCCAACTCTTCTTTCAAGCGGCGGTTATTCAATACCGGTCTGTATTGCAAAAAGGCTACATGGTCTGGGTGGGTATCTGTTAAGTAGAGGCTGTAACCCAGCCAGAGAACCGCTTTTATCAGCCAGACTGGTGGCCTTACCAGTGGCTTAGACAGAGTCTGAGCTATTTCCCTGGGGCTAAGACTGCCATCACCGGTTAGATTGAATATGCCACTAGCCCCAGTACTCACACCAAACGTAAGTGCGCGGATCACATCCTGGTCCCAGATAAAAACAAAGGGGGAATTGTGCCCACCGGGATCCAGAAGTACTTTTCGGCTAAAAAGTGCGCTGATTTTGTTATTGGTCTTTGCACCCAACACAGAAGACACGCGAAAAACCAGCTGTTTGAGATACGGATACCGCTCACGGTATTCAGCCAGCAACTCCTCTACTTTACGCTTGTTATTGGAGTAGCCAAATTCAGGGTTCCCCCTCAAAGGGTGATGCTCTTCGAGTTTGGGCGGATTATCCGGATAATAACCATAGGCGGCGCCGCTACTTGTCACAGTGATATGTTCAACCCCAGCGTAGAGACAGGCCTCTAATACATTCCTTGTGCCTTCCACATCTATACGGTATTCAGCAGCATGATCACGGCCCGCTGCCATCACCGACGCTAGATGAATCACATGGGTTATAGATTCCGCCTGAATAAACTGGCCAAGGTCTTTATCACAAATATCCCGCGCCAGAACGGGAAAACTTGCGGTTCTAGTTCGAATATCCACCCCGATCACAGGGAAAGTCTTCCTCAATTGCTCCCCGAGCTGATGACCGATATATCCCGCCGCCCCAGTAATCAAAACCCGTTTGTTCATTCTGAGGCTCCTGTCAGGAAGTCGCTTCTGATCTAATTGTATGAAAAACCTCCTCTCGTGGTAGCAGGTCTTTTTGCAAACCTGCCTTGTGCGTTCTGAGTGCCTTTAAATAGGCGTCTTTGTGTACGTAATACGCCATGCGCTCAAGGTCCAGATAATGCATACCGCCGTTTACACGATTTGCTGATCTCTGCTGGATGATTTTCCTAAATCTACTAGCAGACGGCGCACCAGAAATTAATTGGCGAATATAAAGGGCAACAAGCTCTGCTTGCTTGTTACGCCCTTCCCAGCCCAATCCAGCCGCCTCCACCATACCCATCATAAATAGGTTATCGGATTCAGGATGAAATACATTCAGATACAGGCTCGGTGCATAACCACTCCAGTTCAGTTCACTGCTATCGATAAACGGATAGTGCAACTTGTAACCGGTGGCCTGTACGATCAGGTCATATTCTCCACATCCACCCTCTGAGAACTTCACCTTATTCCCATGCACCGATTTGATATCAGACCTGGGGTTGATATCGCCATGGCCAATATGATGCAGCAGTAAGGAGTTGACTACCGGGTGGGATTCAAAGAGTCGGTAATTGGGCTCTGGCAAACCATATTGAGATGGGCTGCCTAAAGAGAATTTGACCAGCGCTTTTGTAAGGCGCCGCTTAACAAAGAGCGGTAACCGAAGCTTGCCGCCCAGCTGATCGATAGGCTTACCGGCTATGTACTTCGGCAGAAAGTAATAGCCTCGGCGCAGGCTGATATCAACGCTTTTCGCTTTATGGACTGCGTCTACGGCAATATCCGCTCCACTGTTGCCACAACCAATCAACAGGACTCTTTTTCCAGCAAAGATTTCAGAGGACTGGTATTGTGCAGAATGTAACAACTCCCCGCTAAATTGGCCTGGAAGTGCGGGTTGATTGGGGTGGTGCAAAGTGCCGCTGGCAATGAGTAATCCGCTAAACTCCCGAGTTCTTTCCTGCCACTTTCTACGAGTGGTAATCAGCCAGTTTTCTCCACTGCGCTCGCATCTCAAAACTTCTGTGTCGAACTCGTAATGGCCGTAAAGGCCAAATTCTCTCGCATAGGAGCAAAAGTAATCCCGCATCTCCCGATGGCTTGGGTAGTCAGCAACACTCTCCCCCATCGGAAACCCAGCGAATTCAGTCATTTTCTTGGAGGAAATAAGGTGGGCCGACTCATACATAGTGCTGGTGGGGTTATCAATATCCCATAAGCCACCCACATCACCGTGCAACTCAAAGCCGATACAGGGAATACCATGCTTGAGTAAATTTCGAACGGTGCAAAGCCCCATAGGGCCGGCACCAATTACGGCGTAAGGTTTCACGGTAGTTGCCCCTCCCTGATGACTTGTTTAAGAGCCGTGTCAGAAGGAATATATCGTGACAAACACCCTAAGGATCGTCATTATCGGGCAGGTACTGGTTATTTTGGGACATTCATAATGGATTTGACCGACACCAGAAGCGTTAATCTGAGCTATACCAAAGCTTTACTAGAGGCTTTAGCCAGCATGGATCTCCCTATACCGGGGGAAACCAATAAAATCCTGTCCCAAATACACCAAAAGGAACGCATCTCTATTCATCTGCAGGAGCAGCTGTGGGAGTCGGTAATCAATAGCTACCCCGACACTCTACTGGGCATTAAGCTCGGGCTTGCCATGCAGGCCAACCAAATCGGCTTAGTTGGTTACCTGCTGATGACGCAAAAAGATTTGGGAGAGGCGATAGAGCAATTGATTAGTTACCACCCCTTGCTGGGCGAAGGTGGGCACTTTGAACTGCGACGCGATGCATTCTCGGTAAACCTCTGCTATCACCCCAACTTCCTGAATTTTGCGCAAATCCGGGTGGAAACGGTGCTCGCTGCCTGTATTGCGCAAACCCGAATTTTAACTGGCGGGAAGTTTCAGCCCCTTAAACTACTACTCGCCTACCCTGCGCCTAGCCTTGCCCTGCAGCAACGCTATCAGGCACTGTTACAAATACCCGTTGAGTTTAATGCAGGGGTTTCGGCAATCCAATTTCCCACTAAAGACCTGTCGCTGCAATTAATCGCCGCAGATAAAGAAGTGGAGGCCTGCTTAAAGCCAAAGGCAGAAGCCCTCCTACAGGCGCTTACAAAGAAATCCCTGCACCGGAAAGTAACCCTATTGCTGCAGCAAACTCCAAACTTAACACGTGAACAGGTCGCACAGCGCCTTTGCCTTAGCCCAAGGCACCTAGCGCGAAAATTACAAGAAGAACAGCTTAACTTCCGTGTACTACAGGATGAGGTACGCAGCTATTATGCAAAACAGTGGTTAAGAGAGGGGGAAAAAACCAACCTGGAAATCGCTGTAGCGCTTGGGTACACGGATGAGAGTGCGTTTGGAAAAGCTTTTAAGCGTTGGGGTGGAGTAACACCCAGCGCTTATAGGGAAAGCCACATTATAAATTCTTAATAAACTTGATCAGGTCATTAGAATTCATTGACTTACCTAGCTTATAGGCAGCCGGCAACAGAGTTAGTCTTTACCACTGCCTTTGCATCTATCATTACCACAAACCTTAAACGTCTTCGGACACTCTAATAGAGACAGCATTCATATCGCTGCCATCACAGCCTTTCACCCTAAGGGTCACCTTCGAGTTGGTGTGATAAGCGGAGAGTGCTATGGAGAGAATATGATCAAACATTGGATTAGTTAAACTGACCTTCAATCTTGCAGAAGCACAGTCTTCCACTATGACATTTTCATTAGACTCGATATAGAGCTCCGCCAAGCCCCAACCTATCCCAACACTTTTAATGGTAATTGGAGGCGTAGTTGTATCCGCCATAGCGATTTGAGAAATAAAAAACAACAAAAAAACGCAAATAAATTTTTTCACAAAAACTTCCGATACTATCATTCGACTCAACAACAAATCCTAACCACGCAGGATTCTATTTGGCCCACACTCATAAGCCTAAGAGCTTAAGGGATTAGTCTGTAATCTTGATCGCCACTGCATTCATATCGGTTCCATCACAGCCTTTCACCCTAAGGGTTACTTTCGACTTGGTATGGTAAGCGGAGAGTGCTATGGAGAGGATATGGTTAAACATCGGATTGGTTGAACTTACCTTCAACCTTACATTTGAACAATCTTCCACAATGACATTTTCATTGGACTCAATAAAAAGGTCACTTGACCCCCAGCCGGTACCAATAGCTTTAATAGTAATTAACGGAGTGGAAGTATCCGCCAAAGAAGCCTGAGCAACAAAAGACAATAAAAAGACAAAAATAATTTTTTTCATAAAAAAATTCCGCAAACCATACTTACAGCACTTAACAGGCAAGACCTGACATACTGATTGCCACCCTACCAAAAGCTACCAGAGTAGCCTCAAAACCTTATTATCAAGCATTAAAACTTCAGCCGATAAAAAATCACAAAGCCCACTTGGAAATTTAAGAGGTTAGAAATCCTGATAAAGATAATCTATTGACTTTCTATTACCCTCACAAACCTCAACCCTCACTGCAACCTCAGCACCTGTAGCTGCCGCTGATAGCAATATAGAGAACCATGCTTTTTTAATTTCAGAATCAAGTGCAAATTCATAGTACTCATTAAGAGAGCCATTACACGAATCTTCTTTTAACCGGAATTTTACAGATTCGCCACTAGGGTAAATCCTATCAACCAGACCAATATTAGTCACAGCTAACGACTCTGCCGATAGAATAAAAAGAAACAATAAAATGGATGCTTTTTTCACACCAACCTCCAAAAAACCACAAACGAAACAATAAAAACAGCTCAAAGAAAATAAGACAGATCTTATCTTGCCTTTAACTTGGCCTTACCTGGCCAAAAAGATATTCTCGAAAGCCAAACCAGCATCGGCAATTCACCCCCAACCCTAGCATTCTCACAAAGAGCCATATAACGCCAATACTTTATTCTTACCCCAGTAAAAGTTAGCTATTGCCGATCACAACCCAGCCACTTAATCTCAAGCCTTTCAGCAATATCTTTATGACCACGGTACTTTAGAAACTCTAAGGACTCAGGGTACCGCTCACTCAACTTACAAACACCGTTTAATCTCTCAAAATAATTGAGAAACCTCTCATTTCCTGACGCCAACGATACCCAGTAAAGAGCTTCATCTTCTAATGTAAAGTATCGCCTATAAGCATCTATACCTCGCTCACAAGGAAACTCCTCTCCTGTCATCAAGAGCAAAGAGTTCTTTATGAAATAATACTTTTCCCTCTCATTTGTATCAGGATCTATAGAACATAAAAACTTATCAGTATAGACAGGCTCACCATTCGAATAATTACGTATCTCCGGAATCAATTTTATTAAAGTTGACTCTGCCCCATCCATAAAACCAGATACCTTTCCATTCAAATCTGAATGCCCAGCATCTGATTGTGCCTGAGAACAGCCACAGAGAAGCACTATTAAAACTATCAAAGACCTAGCCATCAAAATACACTATAAAAAGTCATTCTCGAAGGACAAATCAGCATCGGCCACTTACTCCCAAGCCTATCATTCTCACTAAGAGCCATATAACGACAATACTTTACTCTACCCCCAATTATTCTTTCATCAGGACAAACTAAGAACCCCAATAAATTATCGTTAACAGCCATGCAACAACATTTGAACTAAAAAGCACAAGTATTAGATTTACCACCAGGGGTTTGCTTACCCTGACACCAACTACAGAAAGAAAACCTACAGTAACAACTGAATAAAAAATAAGAACATATTGCTTACCATAAAAAGATAATATAAAAAGTATTACTCCGACAAATGCACCTAAAACATAATATAGATTTTTTTTATTAGTCTGTCCCATAAGCAGCGCTCCGTACAATTTCTTCAGCAGACCTTCGCCCTTGCTCAATCCCATAGGTAACATCCCCTACGCCAGCCAAAGCTCCTAAAGGTGCCAAGATAATTCCTGTTACCACACGTGTAACAGTTCGTGACACGTTATACGCATTAGCATTCGCTTCCGCACTATCATAAATTCTGGTACCTACTTCTACAGCAGCGTCGACCGCTAATTCTGGGTTTTCTATCACGACTCGACCTGCAACAGATAAAGCTTTATCCATCACATGACCTTCAAAGTTTGCGTTATTAAATTCTGCCTCACCATATAAACCAAGAGACCGACCAAGGTATCTAAAGGATTTCCCAACTCCTTTAAATACTGAAACAAACCCATCTTTAGCTCCCCTTGCCGCCCCAGCGAAACCACTTTTACCAGAAGAACTATTTTGCGTATTCTCTGCCAAACCAGAACTTAATGCATTAAACGCATATAGGAATGCCCCGGATGTCGCTCCATTGGCAAATTTTCCTCCGGTTATCTCAGAAACCGTTCCGCCAACCACACCAGAAGCTACACTTTCTGCAACAACATTATCAAAGCTAAGGATTCCTGGCGTTGCTAATTTTGTAAGACCAGCACTGGCAAAGCCATGCCCAAATTTACCTCCCTGAAGGATTGACATCACTCCCCCCACGGAGCCCTGGGCAACAACCAGTTTGGCAAAGTTACTAGCTGAAAGGTAAAGGTTTTTTCCTGCCCTGATTGTATGCTCAGCAGTTTTCGCAACAGATCCCAACTTTGCGAACCCTTGTGCAACCCCATAGAAGGCCATAGCACTAACCCCACCCATTAGCGCCCCCTTAAAAACATTCCCTCCATTAGCCCCAGCACCAATACCGCCTGCAATCGCGCCATAGATGAAACTCTGCCATAGCCCCATACCCCACGGAGCCCAAACTGAAAGCACAATTCCGGCAATCGCACCTATATAAGGCTTAATTTCTTTCCAAACCTTATCTAAGAAATAGCCACTAGGATCACTAGCATTCAGCGGGTTATTGCGCACATAGCTATAGCGGTTATACATCTGCGTATCGGCAGCGGCTTGAACAAACGGGTCCGCCTGCATAAAGCGCCCCAAACGCGGATCATAGATACGGCCATTCATATGAATCAGCCCCACCTCATCCAGCATTTCATGGCCTGTGTAACCACGGGTGGTACGGCTGTGATCGAAGTTTGAAAGTGCAGTCAGGGATAACGCATTCCAGTTGGCGCTGTTGCGGCGCTGCCCCCAGGCATCGAAGGACATTTCCTGCACTACCTTACCGGTTTTATCGGTAATCAGGTCCATGGAGCCCAGGTGGTCCTTGTAGAGGAACAGCTTATCGGTGGAGAGTACCTTGAAATCCTTGTCGGTTTTTACGGTATAGACTGCCGTACCCACCAGGTGACGCTTCCACTCGATCTCATTGGGCTTACTGGACTTCTGGATACGCTCGATACCGCCGATATACCAGGTCTCTGTCACTTCCCCGTTACTACTATTGGTGTCCTTGCGGTAGTAGCGGCTATGGCTGGGGCCATAGAGGAACTCAGTGGTGTTATTTCCCTTTTTAATCAGAGAGGCTTTATCGAAGGTGGTGTAACTAATAGTACGGCCACCGTCAAAACCATCGGAGGTCATATTGCCATTGAGGTCATAGTTATAACTAACGCCTCCAGCGGTTGTTACTGCATGGGGGCCAGCGCCATTTTCACCGTAGATATAATCCCCTACGCCGGCTTTGTAAGTGATATTACCGATGGCGTTGTAGCGGATATCCTGCTCGGAGACGCTGAGGCCACTACAGCTGAAGTTGCTACTACCTATGTGGGTTTTAATCAGACGGTTGAGTTTGTCATAGCAGAAGCTCTCGCGCAGATCCTTGCTTCCGCTCTGGTTGTGACGGCTGGTGAGATTGCCGAGGGTATCCCACTGGTAGCTGATATCTTGGATACCAAAGGCTCCCAATACCGTAGAGGTCTGCTTTGTTAGGCGGCCGCTGGCCGCTTCGTAAGTAAAATTAGAAGTTGCGCCGTTACCCAATAGCTGCTCTTTCAGTTGGCCGCGAGCGGTCTGGGCTTTCACCTCTTGAATCAGGTCCCCGGTGGCCAGATCTACTACCTTGTAGAGATATCCATAGGTATTGTAGAAATTCTGAGTCCCTGATTTGCCACCATCGAGCATGCTGTCGAGCGCATCGTAGCTGTATTCGACACGGCCATGGCCATCAAATACCGTGGTGGTGACATAAGAGGGTTGTGTACCAGCCCCATCAAAGTCCACCGCCTGGATATGATTTCGGCCAACCTGGTCATACTCATACACCGCCTGATATCCAGAGACGCTGTCCATAACCATCTCCACCTGCCCTAAGCCATTGGTGGCACTGTCATACAACCAGGAGACATCGCTAGTGGGGGCGGAAGAGCCTTTAGACTTTTCAATACGCGTGGACTGTCTGCCCAATTGGTCGTAGGTTAACTCTACGGTGTGGCCATTCGCATTGGTTTGCTTTTTCAACTCACCAAAGCCGGTATATTCGTAGTGCCACTCTCCCTTATCCGGGTCGTCCATTCGTATTTTTCGGCCCAGATCGTCATATTCGATTGTAACCACAATGGGATAACTGAGACCGTCGCCCTCATCGATATGTGCACCGGCAGTATTCGCCTTACCCCAGGATTTGGCTTTATGCAAATTGCCCTGGCTGTCGTATTCGTAGGTGAGGCGGCCATCGATCGCATCGATAACTTCTACCAACTCACCAGCCACATTTTTGATCTCAGTTTTTTGCTGACCTTTATCATTGGTGGTGATGGTCTTAAGGCCGCTATAGGTGATGCTGGACACTGAGCCATCTGGCGCAGTGACACGGCTTGGGCGGCCGAGTAGGTCATACTCCATGTTGGACCATAGGCGGGTATCACCAGAGAAATAAGGCTCACTGGCGAACTTCACGCGGCCCAGGTTATCGTATTCTTTATCGGTATAGATTTTACTGTTGAAGCCCTTGGTTTCAGTTCTTATAGAGCGCCCCAGTGCGTCGAAGTATTCCCTACTCCAGCTACCGGTACTGCTATGAGTGGTCACCATATATTGTGCACCGGCCGGACAGGCGATAACACAGCGCTCATAGTCCGTCAGTTTATCCGCGCCGGTATTACTCTGACTGATGGTTTCACGGCCGAACTTATCGTAGGCAAACCCGGTTTCCAGCCCATTCATCCCCTTCACTTCCAGCGGTGCGCCAAAGTGATTGCGGGAAACCACCCTTTCGGTTAGATGATCGAGGGCATTGTAGCTTTCAAATACATAGCGGCCGGAAAGGTCATACACCGTTCTTGCGCTACGAGCGGCTTCGCCGGGAGCAGTTACCGTCTTCTTATTAACGTTGCCAAAATTGTCATATTCGTAAGCGGTAGTCTGCTTGTATTCTGGCTTATTAGGCTCAATAACCTCGGTTTTTAAAAGGCCGTTGAGCACGCCCGATGCGTAATAAGTAAAGGCTGACTCGCGGATATGGCTGGGCATACCCGGGCGAGTACTGGTCACTTTTGTTGCAGTTAGGCGGCCCTTTTCTTTTTCCCAGACACTGCTGCCATAGGTATTTTCTGTTTTCTTAATAAACTGATCGCCGGAGATGCCGTCTTTTGTGACAACGTCGATACTGAGCGCATTGCCATAGGCATCGTAGCTGTTTGTGGTGGTAACGCTTTGCAGCAATTCTCCCTGGGTGCTACCGGCATCCTTCAGGTCATAAGTTTCTTCCACCGCTTGATAAATATAAGGTTGATAAGGCGGCAGTGGTTTCCCGCTACCATTCCAGCCCTGTAGACGCCAATTATTGCTCGCCCGGCTTAGCAGCTGCCCATCGGCAGTGCGAGTTTCGGTCTTAAGTGGCATGCCCACAAAGGGGAAGTCCTGACGGTAGGTAGTTTCCGTCACTACGCCAGTTTGGTTATCGGTAGTGCTGATTTTCTGGAAACCCAACATACCCCGGCCAGCGGCCTGGAGTTTCATCTGATGGTAGTGGTATGAAACCGAGCTGAGGGCAGACTGGTTAACAGAACCCGGTGCGGCAGCGGCGGCAGGGGCAGAACTTTCCACCTTAGCAACCAGGTACATAGGGCTCAGAATATCCAATACCGGCTTATCTTTACCTAAGGTGTGACTATCCGCAGGTAAATCCCAATCGCCATTGAGTGCGGTATAGAAAGCATCAATGCTGCCTTCCGTTGCTACATCCAAACGAGTGTAAAGCTCGTCGTAGCGCATGTTCTGATAAGTAATATTGGTAATATTACCAAGGCCATTATCTATCTTATTAATTACATTTCGCGGAATATTCTTATATTGAGAATCGCGGGTATTATCCAGGCGGGTGTAAACGATACCACTAGAAGCATCATAACGGTGATAATCGGCTTCTCCATCGCCATTCGTGTCCGCAAACCATATCATGTCACTTGAAGCTATAGTGCCACAATAGGTAGCACTGCCCGAGCAATCAGAGAGATGATCAAAAAGTCTGCTATCGGAAGAGTCAATAAATTCGCCGGTATTTTGATCAAAGTAGCGAACTTTCACATCATTCCAAGGAGAAGAAACCGGCCAGACGAAATCCTGATAACCATCGTTATTCAGGTCTACAAAGGAGCCCCTGCTACTTCCAAGGTATCCCAAATCCTTAAAGCCTGTGCCAGTGCTGATTTTGCTATAAAAGCTGCCGGAATTTCCAGGGTAGGCAATATCCGTGAGGCCATCGCCATTTATATCTATAGCAATTGGGCTTTTTGAAGTATTCGTCGTCGAGAGCACGCCGATAGAGCGGAATTCCTTCGCTTCTTGATCAAATACGGCGGCTTCGAATCCAGCGGAAGTGGCCACCAGAATATCCATAGCGCCATCACCATTAAAATCGCCCAAGGTATCGGGCAGACGTCCGCTGGACTTCATACTGGCAGCGCCAGAAATATTCAATGGGTAACTGGTGTATTCATCACTGAATTTATAGTAATTTTTAATTGACACCTCTCTCCCTGCTGACTCTAAAAGGCGTACAACAACTTTCGCTCCAGAACTGCTGCTGTAGCTAATAGAAATATAATCTGCCAGGCCATCACCGTTAAAGTCGGCAAAAATGACATCTTTATTGGTTCTACGGGTAGTAATTGGCCTGGAATCCAATTTCCAGCGCTTGCTCGAGGTATCGTAACGACTTAGATAAACAAGCCATGTGTTCGAAGGGAGACCACCATAATTGGAGCGTGGGTCATATATGGCCAGATCATGGCGACCGTCACCATTAAAATCCAATACCCGGATAGCGAAGTCTTCACCAACATTAGCGCCGGTAAAGTACTCAGAAGTAAACACGCCGCCGGTAAAGTCCTGCTTTACAAAAACTGAACCATATGAAATCGCATATTTAACGCGAATATCCGTATCGTTCCCATCATCATCGTACCCTTCGATCCAGACGATATCCTGCTTACCATCACCGTTAAAATCGGCGTACTTGTAATCAGATAGGAAACGGTGCTTAGTGGGCGAGAAATCGATAGCTTCCCACTTCTCTCCAAATTGGTGCCATGGCGCCTGTAGCCATTCGAAGCTGATCGCAGGGAGGCAACTAGAACCTACGCACTCCTGTATGGATGTCAGCAAGGAAGTTCGATCTTTATAATTTTCCTTGGGAATGAAGGGCAGAACTGGGTTATACCCCAGATTGTACTCACGAATTACTTTACCATTAGAGCTGGAGGTGATTTTTTCCAGGCGCTGAGTGGTTTTAAGTTCATAGCCTGCGGTATAGCCCCGAAGGTGCTCTGGGCGGTCTTCATAGAAAAATCTTACTTCCGCTTCATAGGAGCCCGAACCATAGGCATAGCGGATAGACCGAACTCGGTGCCCTGACTCCGAATCACCCTCATACAAAAACTCGATTGGATTACCAACACTATCCTCAAAACGATTCTGTGCCCAAGTGAGTACATTGCTCCCTGCAAGTTGCTTGGAATCACTACTATTCCCGTAGTAACTGACCGATCCATCTTTACGTTCCACTTTAAAATAAGACGGCTTACCAAGGCTGCCACCTATTGATGTGACTGTGGCAAAAGAATCCATCTCAGTTTTATATACCGCACCAACTGCGCCATATTGAGAGCCACTCTCTTGTATTAGGCGCTGACCATCTAAGCAGAATCGATCTGATTCGGTCCAGCTAATAGGCCGAGCATTACCATCAATTGATAATGTCTGGCGGCAGCGGGAAATTCCAGAAAGGCCACCAATAGCCCAACCTTTACCAACCAGGCCGTTGCCACCACTACTGCTATAGTTCAGAGAAATTTCTGGTACAACTCCTGCTGTACCTGCAGCTGTTGCGATTGGGAAGGAGTAGGTTGCCGCGCCGGATTCATTGACCCGGAATTGCCCACCAGAAGCCCCAGCCATATTGGGCGATTGGATAGTGGCTGGAGTGGAATATTCACCAAAAGCGCCGGATTCGTCTGCATGAAAAACAAAGTCCCCCGCAGTGATATCCTCTCTGCCATCTTCATTCTTATCCTGTATCACAATAGAGTCGACACCTACACTGGCGAGGATTGCTGCCGCATAAGCTATTGTGTCATCACTGTTGTCGGTGGAGAGAGTTTGAATAAGCGCTGGCAAGCCATTTCCCTGTGCATGAATAATCAGAGGCATAGAGGCAAGAAGGAGCAAATCTGTTGCACCGTCACCATTAAAATCGCCAAATAAGGAAAGGTTTTTTTCTAATTTTTGAAGATTGGCAACTTCCAAATCGGTAAGAGTCGTCTCTAACGGATCGTCATAACTTTCCTTGTCCTTGTTTAAGTACAAGACAAAATTAGGTAACTGAGGCATTACCAGAGGGGTAACAATATCTCCATGTAAAAGAACTAATGGGCGATTATACTCAAAGTATAAGTCTTCACGGCCATCATCGTCGATATCACCCTGATAAATGGTATATCCATTTTTTTGAATCCCCGTAGCTGCAACTACTGTAGAAGAGAAAGCGGCACAAAAAGCCAACAGAAAAAACAACGAAATACGCATAAATATCTCTACAAAGACATCAACGGGGATTCAATCTATCAAGGCAAAAAATGGAAACTTATACCTTATAAATATGCTTTAGAAGTATTATTTTTTAAATCAAACTTCTTAAAAATAAGCATCCTCAGATCACAGCACACCCCTTTAAATACACTGCTCCCGAGGGAGCGCGGAGTATAATAGCCGCATATTTTTTAAACAAACCAAAAACCTGACCTAAAATTTATTTTGACTTTCCGGTCAACAAAAATCGGGATGCAGTTTCATTAAAATGATGTTTAAGATAAAAAAAACCAAATCAACGTAATAAAAAAGAAAAAAGTTTTAACAATCAGGTATCAAAATATGCAAGAAAAGTTCAAATTTTTATACAGCCTCACTCAAATAAATCACGACTCACAACCACAAAGCAGTCATATTTTTTAACCTGCAAATCCTGCACCACCCAAACAAGCAACAAGAAACTAAATAACGGAAACAACAGAAAACAGCACACCAATTTAAAATAAGAAATTAAAATTTTTTAAATGGTTATATAAAGCCCACTCAGATAATTCGATAACCTTCGAGAAGAAATTAGAGAATCACAGGCTATTGACCCTGAGCAAGACTTAAACGCGAAAGGCAGTCACATTGACCAAGGAAATTTAGCAGCTAAGACCAATCAACCCCACTGTTTCATTATTAAAATTTATTATTCCCTAGATAAATCTTGTATCTTAGGGCGATAGAGGTCTCTACCTCGGCAGGACAGGCCAAACCACTCCAGGCAACCGGCATCTAAAACTGTCACCACCGCCCCATCCTTTTGGTCTTCACAAAAAGCGATATTGGTGGGGCGCTTCCCGCAAGTCGGAATGCGCTCAGCCACCCTGCCATCGTGATCTAAAACACTCACATCACCCTGACCAAATACGGCACAGTAAAGCCGGCCATCATCACCAAAAGCCATTCCATCAGGCCCAATGAATTCTTCTGGTGATCCCAGGTTAACATTGCCAAATAGCTCAGGTTCACAGGGGGCTGAGGAGCTGAGATCGTAACGGTAGATATTTCCTGTTAGGGTTTCTGCCACATAAAGTAAATCATCAGCATCAAATGCAATGCCATTTGGGAAAAACAAACCCGTATCTACTAAGCGCAATACGTAGCCATTACGAGGGTCAATTTCAAATACCCTCCCATCATAATCACACTTTCGGAAGTCAGGGCGGATTGCCTGCCCCTCAACAAAGCTATCCGGATCAATGCCGGAGTCCGTCATATACAGCAAACCATTTTGGCTAAATACCAGGTCATTGGGCCAAAGATAGGGGCGATCTGCAGGCCCCTCATAAGTATTGAGGACTGTCCCATCGGGCCTCATGCGTACCAGCCTTTTCCCCCCGCCTCCCGCTATCCAAAAATTGCCATCGCCATCGATCGCCATTCCATTGGGCCGCCAGCCGGGATGGCCGACCTGATGATATCCTCCTCGTATATCAATGCGACTAACACAATTCCGCGCGCTCGACATTTCAGCAACGAATATCTGGCCGTCAGGTAAACAAACCGGGCCTTCCGGTTCCTGCAAGTCGCTGTTCAGCACACACCTTTCCATAGGATTTACCGTTGGATTCAATCTTCTCTGCAGAACAATTTAAGCCGCTCTACTTTTTTACTCATCGATTATTTAAACAGTCATTACAGAGATATCTCAAATTCTTAACATTTACTCGCCGCTACCTTATGAGGATCATGCAATTTCGGCGGGGTGGCATTACCCCCATGCTGCTCTAGCCACTCACACGCATGGATAATGTCGTCAGCAAGGCCTTCAATCGCATTCAGATTAAGGTGTGGGCGCACTACAATACGCAAGCAATTTACCGATTGAGCATTAGGCGGCATGGAATAAGCGGATAACACCCAGCCGCGTTCACGTACCTTGTCAGATATATCGTATTCATTGAAATTGGTATATTTAGAATTCAGGGTCATCGACACTACAGGAATACGCTGGGTTTTATTCATAATTTCGAAGTAGCCGCTTTTTACCAGACGATGGCGTAATAGCTGCGCATTCGCCAAAGTGTGCTGCATAATATCTCTATAACCTTCGAAACCGAGACGAATAAAGTTGTAGTATTGATAGGCAACCGGTGATGCATTCCGGCTGAAGTTCAAAGTTGCCGTGGGCATCTCTCCCCCCAGGTAATTGACATAAAACATCAGATCTTCATCAAAAACGGAACGCTCGCGAAAAATCACCCAACCCAGCCCCGGTGGCACCAAGCCAAACTTATGCCCCGACGCATTAATAGATTTCACTCGCGGCAGGCGAAAATCCCAGTGGTAGTTGGGGTATAAGAACGGGTTCACAAATCCCCCAGAGGCACCATCAATATGCATTGGGATATCATGACCTGTTTTCTGCTGGTAGCGGTCTAACCAATTATGGATAGCGCGAAAGGCGTCGTCTTCTCCTGTGAAAGTCTGCCCGGCAATCGCCACTACCGCGATGGTATTTTCATCTACCAGCTCATCCAGATGTTCGCTATTAAAGCGGTAATGCCCAGGCTTTAGGGCTGCTATGCGCGGCTCCACATCGAAATAGCGCATAAATTTTTCCCAGACAATTTGAACATTGGCCCCGGTAACCAGGTTTGGCTTGGAAGCATCCCTGCCGGCCTTCTCTCTCTTTTTGCGCCAGTTCCATTTATGGGCCAATCCCGCCAACATACAAGCCTCAGAGGATCCTATAGTTGCAGCACCATAGGGCTCCACTCCTTTAGGGCCATTCCACAGTTGATGCAGCCAGCGCACCATACGCGCTTCCATAGCAAATAACTGCGGATACATATCGTGGTCGATATAATTTTTCAGGTAATGTTTTTTAGCGACATCGAAAGCTTCTGGCTCGGTAAATGTAGTGACAAAAGAAGAAAGATTCATGGCCGGCTTGGCATCAGACCAGGTCTCACTGGTAACAATCGCTTCCGCCGCATGCGCAGAGATACTCCCCCTGGGGAAATGATCCTCGGGGATATCCTCATTGTATTCATCGAAAAACATATCGAATGGCGACTTTTGCTTCACGACCGACCTCCTTGTCACTCGTTAATATCTGAAAAAGATTGCTGCTTATGCCCACCCTCATTACGCCAGGAGGGCTTACGCCAGTAGAAAATAAATAGCGGAATAGTCACCGTAATAACAATCCCGGAAAAGACCAAAGCTACATACAGCCTTGGGTCACTCACTGAAAGCTGCTGAGGAGGAAAAAAGGACACCAACAGCGCAAAAGAAACTGCGACAACGCCAGTGCCTGCAGTAATCCAAACGCCGGTGATTCCACCGGGAATTTTAAAACCCCTGGGAAGGTCTGGCTGTGTGTAGCGCAAACGGATAACCGCAGCAAACATCATTAAGTACATAATGATATACAGGCTTATCGCCATAACCGGGATCAAAACAAAGGCGGTCGACACATTATCCACCAGGATATAAATCGATGAGATGAGCAAGACAATCAGGCATTGGGCGTAAAGGATATTTTTCTGTACGCCGCGAGCATTTTCCCGCTGAAACCAGGGGGGCAGCATGCCATCCTGGGCGGTGGCCAATAGCCCTCTGCTGGGACCGGCCAACCAAGCCAGGGCTCCCCCGAGGGCACCGTAAGCAATCAATCCCGCCAGAATCTGAACCGGCCAACCAATACCCAGCAACTGGGAAAACCCCTGACCAAACGCGGTGAATAACCCCGTCTCTATAGATATCTGTTGATAGGGAAGGATGGCAGAAATGGCGAGCGCCCCAAGCGTAAAGATCAGAAAAGAAACGGCAGCGGCAATGCCAATAACAACCGGATAACCACGGCGGGCGTTGGGCATTTCTGAGACATGGCTGGCCTGGGCCTCAATTCCTGCGAAAGAGAGCAGTATCCCTCCAAGAAAGGCTACTGCACCGAGACCAGTAATGTGGGGAAACCAGCGTGGGTGTACTTGCCCATCTTCCCTTACAGCTACAGCCGGGTCGGTAGCGGTTTCCCAGCCCAAGGGGTTTCCCATCACCACCCAACCCACTGCCAGGGCAATAAGAATCAAACAAGGCATTAGTGTGCCCACCAGGAATCCATACTTGGTGACTACCACCAGAAACCTGGTTCCCGAAAGGGCGACAGCAGTGGCAATAAGGTAGGCAACGATACAGAAGCCGCCGATATAGTAGGTATTACTGGCGAGATTCTGCTCTCCGAGCGCATAAGCAATAGCGGCTGCGGCAAACCCCAACTCGGTGGGATACCAGACCACACACTCCACCCATTGCAGCCAAATAGCGACAAAACCCATTTTGGGCGTAAAAGCCTCTCCCACCCAGGTATAAACACCGCCGGTGCGGTCGGAGAAAGCACTGCCCAGTTCGGCTGCCACCAGTCCTGCCGGAATCAAAAATAAAAGGGCGGAAATGCCGATGTAGAAAAACATCGTCATCTCCTCCTGCGCCATCATGGGCAAATTGCGAAGGCTGGTTACGATCGTTGCCGCGGTGAGAAAGCCTAGAGCGCTGGCAGAGAATATTTTACGGTTGGATATATCTGGCTGCTGCGATTCGTCGATATTACGCCTCACAGCTACCCCCCCACTCTATCGGATTAGGCACTTAGCGAATGACTATCTGCCAGTGTAGATAAGTTAGACAATGACTTAAGGTGTAGAAAATCCAAAAATACTAGTAGGTGCCAACTCTATTTAAAATCCGCCTATTACCCCGGCACACCGTGCTTGGTGTAAATATCGAAACGCCCTGACTTCCCTTCAAAAGAAAGCATTGGCTTTTTATCTGCAAGATATGGTGCCACCTTGGGACGTTTGACCACGGTGCGGTAATAACAGGCCCTGAGTGCTGGCTCTAGCAGATCGTCCGCATCCAGGTCCTCTCCAACCAGATGATGAAAAGCCACCATCTCTTTTTTTACCTTGGCACTTTTGCCCCGGGGCGGAAACATGGGGTCCAGATAAACAACCGGCCAAGATTCCTCAGCCTGCTGAGCCAACCAGTCTGCGGCCGGTGCAATATCATCGGCCAAAGATAAAAGCCCAGCAATGGCGGCCAATTCCGGGTCGGCAGTGGCAGCCTCCTGCAATCGCCTCAAGCCATCCTTAAGGAGCAAGCGCACAACCGGATTGCGCTCAAGCATCTTCACTTCGCAGCCCAGAGTCGCCAGGACAAAAGCATCACGGCCCAACCCGGCAGTGGCATCCAACACGCGAGGGTAAAAACCAGGGCGCAAACCCACAGCCTTGGCAACCGGCTGGGCTTTACCCCCACCATATTTGCGCCTATGTGCTAAAGCCCCACCAACGAAATCAACAGAAACTGGCCCCGGTGCTTTGCGCCCGGTCGCACAGAGTTGCAACTGCTCTCCACAAGCTAATACTTGGGGAACCTCATTAATTTCGCTGGGGGAAGCAACTCCCAAACAGGGAAGGTTGAGTTGACTGGATAATTCCTGGGCGTTGGGCAGGTCTGCGGAAGTCGTCGCAATAATGGCCAAGACTGGGCTCACCGGCACTCCATATAACAGTTAAACGGTGCGCGATGCTAACCCGGATTTTTTAACCATGCCAGGGCTTCAGGATAATCATTTAGGGGGAAAGGCCGAACCTCCGCACTGATAAAATGGCAAACCAGGTGCGGCATAAATTTAAGAACCGGGTTGTCTGACACCACCGCAATCCTCTGGATATGCTTCTCGTGATTATGTACAAAGCGAAAATGCGAGACCATCGCGACAAAATTTTCCCAGCCCGCAAAATCTTCAGCGTCAATCAGTAAACCCTCTATCCTGCCCTGCTCGCGAATAATCGGATCTATTTTTTCTGCCAGCTGATGAAAATCCTCTGCGGTAAATTTTCCACGCGGCCGAACCTGTAAAACGGTATGTCCCTGTAGCCATTTATGTTCGATCATTTTGCACAGGTTGCGGGCCGCCTCAACAGGTGGCCCGCAATATCTCCTTATTAACCGAGTATCTAATAATCCTTTTACTAGGGCTGGTCTTCGTTGTTGTCCACGCCCTGATCCATCTCACTATCGCCATCCGGTGTAGTGCTATCCATATTGTCTGCACCTTCCACAGCTTTCTGGGCCTCATTGGCGGCATCTTCCGCTACGCTGCCCGCTGGGGTATCTGAATCTGCATTGGGAGTATCTGCAGAGTCCCCTTCTGCGCCAGGCTCACCAGGACGCCCACGAAGAGCACCCTCGGCGCCAACATCCCCAGCATCCCCTGTCGATCCAGCCCCCATAGTATCCGGGCCTTCCCCACTGCTGGAGCCACTCCCCCCAGGCGGTGTTGGATCTGTCTGCCCAGAGCCCTGTGGCATCTGTGCATCGGGGTTACCCATACCGTCTGGTGGCGTGGTAGTACTATTGGGAGTAGTCGAATCACTTCCGCTGCCAGGTGGCTTGGAACTGTCATTCATCTGCTCACTATTGGGAGTGTTCATCGAATCGTAGGCTTCCTTGGCCTTATGTTCGCCGCTACGCGACATAAAATATCCGATGATCAGCAGCAGGATGATCAGTGGAATCAATAGCTTCTTCATATATCGACCTCTCGACCCCAGGCAGTTACAAGAATTGCGCTCTTGCTTGGCCAGCCCCCAGGGTTCTGGGAACCTACTTCCGCGCGATAATCGCTGGCCTTGCAGCCTCTTGACGCCGAAGCAAAGGAAGTTCAACTTCAATCGGCCAAAGAAGGTGGCGCCAATAATGATAAGAATAACCCGGCATGAGGGTTCTTCAAGGCACGGGGGTTACGCAGAAGAGTCTGGATTGCTGTAACTGGCCCGCGACTTACAACCGAATATTCTAATGAGTGTGGCCTTTTGGAGAAATCAGCCTTGGGAGCTGAATTCATTGAGCTCAGCCAACAGTGCCTCAGCCTCCGATTCAACAACCGCGGAATCACAGCTCTGCAACTGCAACCTGCCGTAGCTATCGAGCCTGGCAAAAATCAGATAGCGCTCGCCCTTTTCAAGCTTCTTGTCGCAATATTCCAATCCCAGGCGAAAGGTAATTTGGTCCGCCACAATACCTTTCCAGACCTGGCCTGGCACCGCGGAATAGACATAACCTGAAATCGCCGTGACACCCGGCTCCGACAGCGCGCTGTCTACATCCCGGTGAATACCAATGACCTCCACCTGTGCCACTACGGCAGCCGCGCCAAATCGGACTTCCAGGTTAGTGCTGGATTCCGCCATTTGCTCCTGCCAGGCAAAAACCTGGATGGCCACTAGCACCAAGGCAAAGACCCATAAGGATTTCCATTTGAACAGGCGATGACTCACGGCTTTGCTCCACTATTTACTTATTAGTAGATGTAGAGATAGCACAGCCAACCAGCCAGTCGCCGGATTTTTTAGCCTTCAGCTATGCACCGGAATCATTTGTCGGAGCAAAACTTATATGGGTGCAAAAAACGTCCAGGGTGTCCGCTAGAACCTTGTGCAACTCAGTGCCTAATAGAAATCGAAAGGAGAAGATTTATACAGAGGGAAGGGTTTCAACTGGAATTTTATTAGTTGAAAAAGAAAAGTAACTTCACTGCGTACAAGACTTCCACCTGGGCTTGGGGTTATCGAGACGCAGTGATTGACAGTGCAGCCGTTTACCCGCTGCACAAAGTGTTTACAGAGGCAGTAACTCCAACTCAACACGACGGTTGGCCTGACGGCCAGACTCAGAACTATTGCTGGCCAGCGGGTAGCGCTCACCATAACCAACAGCCTGTACGCGGCCGGAAGAAACGCCGTTATGGCTGAAGAAGCTCGCCACAGAGTTAGCCCGCTGCTCACTCAGGGACTGGTTATACACGTCGGAACCAGTGCTGTCGGTATGGCCACTCACGCGGATGGCGGTCTTATTAAACTCTTGCAAAACTACCGTTACGGATTCGAGCGTGTCATAGAAATCCGTGCGAATATCTGAGCGATTGGAACCAAAAGTGATGTTGCCCGGCATGATCAGGCGAATGTTGTCCCCTTCACGTTGGACTCGTACACCACTGCCTTCCAGACGCTGGCGCAAAGCCATTTCCTGGCGATCCATGTAGTAACCGATACCGCCACCAATCGCGGCACCGCCCAGAGCACCAGTCAGAGCTCCCTTCTTGCGGTCTTTCTTACTCGCTGTTGCCACGCCGACAATAGCACCCGCTACGGCGCCTATTCCGGCCCCCTTGGCGGCATTACTGGTTTTGCTTTCACCGGTGTAGGGATCCAGGGTGGAACAGCCTACCAGTGAGCCCATAGCGAGAATTGCTACCCAATGTTTCATTATTGGTTCTCCTAACGCACTTTTAATAAATGGGTATCGGGACGCACTGAACCCAGTGCTCCATCACAGTGCCGGCATTATCCAGCTAAAAGCTGACCGGCGGCTGAATCAACCCAACCAAATTATGTGAAGATTACGGCGAAGCCATTACCAGTTCTATTGACCAGTCCCCATTGCAAGCATCGAATTTCCAGCTTGCGGCACTTTCGCACTAAGTTGCTGCACAAAAAGTAAACGCTGCAAACTTCTTCCACAGCTTCTGTGGATAACTTTGTGCATTAATAAACGAAGGTCCCCGCCAGGCG
This sequence comes from Microbulbifer variabilis, assembly GCF_023716485.1. Classification (NCBI taxonomy): domain Bacteria; kingdom Pseudomonadati; phylum Pseudomonadota; class Gammaproteobacteria; order Cellvibrionales; family Microbulbiferaceae; genus Microbulbifer; species Microbulbifer variabilis. The sequence continues at coordinate 2,114,648 of NZ_CP092418.1, read as the reverse complement.
GCATTGACTCTCGCTTACAGCGATTTGTTTATTTTTTAAACTCCCTAGTTTTCTCTTTAAAAACAACGAGTTATAGGCGACGGAAGAAATTATGTACCAGCTGGGCCGATAAATACTAGAGCGCCAGTTAGCCCACTATTGAGTGTGGAAAAGTTTGTCAATAGCAAAGACGATACAATACAAACTTTTTTAGACGCTTTAATACTTAAGGCAGCGCCGAAGTGACATCGAGTTATTTTCAATAAATTTTGGCGATGCCTGTCGACATAAATTTCATCTTAGCCGGCAAATTTGTATTTCTGCGCCAGCATATTATTAAGGCAACCAAGTGGCGTGCCCGCCTACTTTATTGCCCTACTTTTAATGTTCCTCAGTAATGAGGGGGTTTTTCGTCGACTGGCTTGCCGCCAGCCTGCATTTCAAAGGTTAGCGCGCTGTACTTCTCTCCAAGCTCACGCATTCTTGCTACTACAGAGCGAATATCCGCATCTTGGCGCGCAATGACATCATTCAATTGAGAAATCGTATCTTCCTGAAAAGCCAAGCGAGTCTCCAGCTCGTCGATTCGCTCCATCAGTTTTAAAACGTCTTCTGTCATTTCAATAATCCGTACAGAGTCTCGACCAAACTAACCGCGCGCCGATCCATAAACAGGCTCTGCCCCAGTCGTGTAGTGATATAACCCACCCCCAGGCCCTGCTCCGGATCGGCAAAGCCGACGCTACCCCCAGCACCAGGGTGACCAAAACCTTGCTTTCCACCAAAACGCAGATCGGCCGCCTGAGTACTACGGATAAAACCACAGCCAAAACTCACCTCGGCCTGCAATACTTTATCCCGCCCACGGCTCTGCTCTCGGGAAGCCTCATCGACCCATTTTTGCCCCAGGGTAATTGGATTTCCCCCCGCCAGGTCCCCGTAAACTGCAGCAAGATCCCGCGCACTGAAATGGCCATTGGCTGCAGGAATCAGGGCACCGCGCCACTCGGGGCTATTGGTGCCCATCATCAAGCTAACGGGGTTGCTAAACGCCATGGCCACGGGGCCTTTGCGATCCTCTTTAATTGCCCGGCCAATGGCATTCTCACGCAACTCCGGCAATGGCTGTTTCAATGGGCTCACATCGGCAATTCGGCTTGAACTATGCCCCAGCGCACCAAAGCCGCCATCGAGATTGAGGGGTTTGGCTAGCATTTCCCGATAAAGTTCCAACAGAGGTTTTTCAGCAACCCGTTCGATCAGGCCGCCCAGGCTCCAGCCGTAGAGAAAAGGCGCATACCCCTGTTCACTACCCGGCTCCCACCAGGGGGCTGTTTCGGCAACCGCATCGCAGGCCGCTTGCCAATCGTAAATAAGGTTGTCTTTAACCCGCTCGCGAAAAGCGACCAAACCACTGCGATGGCTAAGTAATTGTCGCGCGGTGACAGATTCTTTGTTCTGTGCAAATTCCGGCCAATAGTCTGCAACCGGGCGATCCAGATCCAGCTTACCAGCCTGTACTTGCTGCATAGCTAGCAGTGCTAGTACACCTTTGCTGGATGAAAACACATTGACCAGAGTCTCTTCGGTAAAGGGTTGCTCCCCATCCCGATCGGCGCTGCCCGCCCACAGGGAGCAGATCAACTCGCCATGCTGGCGCACCGCGAAGGCGGCACCGGTATCTCCACACTCGCGAAAATTCTTTGCGAAAGCCTCGAACAGGGCTTCAAAACCGGGGGCGCAAAAGCCGTATATTTCCATGTATCTAGGTCCAAATAATTTGGGTAACTCTATTGCAGGTCCGCAAGGTTAGTTTCTTCCCCTCCCTGGCGCAAATCGTTACTATGCGCGTCCACAGCGAGGGATAGTTATGACTGAGCAAATCGCCATTCAGGATCAGATTCAAGGCAACCACTGTTTTGGCTGCGGGCCGGACAATGACCAAGGCCTGCGTATTAAAAGCTATTGGGTAGAGCCGGATAAGTCCCGCTGTCTATTCACTCCCAGCCCTTACCACAATGCAGGGCCCGCTCAATATTTGAACGGTGGCATTATCGCCACAGTCATCGATTGCCACACTGTGTGTACCGCTATCGCCGATGGCTATCTGCAGGCTGGCCGCAAGGTGGGTAGCGGAGACAAGATCTGGTTCGCCACCGGCAAGCTGGACATAAAATACCTGGCTCCCGCCGCTATTGATCAACCAGTACTCTTAGAAGCCACCATTGTCGAGCGCGGCCCCAAGAAAACTATCCTGCACTGTGAACTCAGCAGTGACGGGCGCCTCTGCGCTAAGGCCGACGTAGTCGCGGTACGTGTACCCGACGAATGGTAATCCGCAAAAATTAGGGTTAGCGGGAGCCTCTGTGAGGCACCCGCAATCAAATCAAACCTCTTCCACTTGTAAAGACGGCTCGAGCCGGTAACCACAAAACTTGCAAAACTCAGCATCTGGATCATGGACACTGCGCCCGCAGTTGTTGCAGCGGTGATGCTTGCGTTCGCGATGCATCTCACCGGCCAGCTCTGCAGTCAAAATTCCGGTGGGTACAGCGATAATTGAATAACCAATCAACATGGTCATGGCCGCTATCGCCTGACCCAGTGGCGTATGCGGAGAGATATCCCCGTAGCCAACCGTGGTAATCGTTACAATGGCCCAGTAAACACTGGTGGGGATGCTGGTAAATCCATTTTCCGGCCCCTCTACCACAAACATCAATGAGCCGAAGATGACGCACATCACTAGTACGCTGGAATAAAACACCAGGATCTTTCGCCGGGCCAAACCCAGGGCCCGCAGTAGCAGGTTGGCATCCTGTAAATAACGCACCAGCTTCAATATCCTGAAGATTCTCAACACCCGCAGCAAACGGATTACCAATAGGTAGGTTGCACCGGTATACAGAAGAGCCAGATAGCTGGGCAGAATTGCCAGCAGATCAACAACACCGTAGAAACTGAAAATATACTTGCGCCTGTTTACTGAACAATAGATACGGGCGGCATATTCCAGGGTAAACAGCCCGGTAAAAAGCCATTCCAATGTGATCAGGAGCGTGCCGTAGCGGTCAGCTATTGGTCCAATTGAAGCCAGCAGTACCAGTCCCACACTAATTAAAATTGCCCAGATCAAAAACACATCAAAGTTGCGCCCAGCGGGCGTCTCGGTGCCAAAGATCACTTCATTGAGCAGTTTTCGACGTCCAGTCAACGCCATGGATCAACCTCTTCTACCAGCTACCAAGGATTTGCGCTCAAATTTTACCTGCTGGGGGCTGGTGGGTCGCCCCCTATTCCATTCTCATCCAGATATTCAGCCGCTACCTCTTTGACTTCCCCCACGCCTCGGGCACAATCGCGCCCCAGTTACCCTGTGCAACAATTTTTTGGAGAGCGCCCAACCATGGCCAAGGAGAACCGTCTCGTTTATTCCACCGACCGCGGTCGTATCAAAGAAGAGCCCGCAGCAGAGAAGCGTCACCAGGGTGATGGGATTGTGCGCATCCAAAGAGAGACTAAAGGACGCAAGGGCAAAGGGGTTACCTGTGTGCGTGGCGTGGACGGCACCGATGGTGAGTTGAAGTTACTACTGGCGGAATTGAAAAAACGCTGTGGCTGCGGTGGTGCCCTGAAAGACGGTGTGATCGAAATCCAGGGCGACAAGCGCGCGGAAATCAAAGCGCTATTGGAATCCAAAAACTACAAAGTGAAGCTTGCCGGCGGATAGAGCCTGGCGACAACTCATTGAATACCAACAGGCTCTAAACCGCTTGCAGGAGACGTAAAGGATTCACTTCCAGCTGCCCTTCTCTATGCAGACAACGTTGCAGCAGGGCCGCCAGCTGGATTTGATAGCGCTCCAGAATTACCGTACTTGCATAATTACAGCGGGACTCCATAGTACGCACCACGGCCAATGCCTCCTGGTGGCGCTGCGGTAGCTGTTGCAATGGCTCGCGCTTTGCCTTGATACAAAGTGCGCTATCCAATCCCTGGGCTTTTAATAGCTCAGAAGACTCCACTGTGGCAAAGGTCGCATCCAGCTCCCGAGCAGAGAGGGCCAGGTATTTCTGTACCAATTCCCGCTCGGCAAGACCTGGGGATAAGCGGCGTGAGAATACAGAGAGACTGGTGCTGTACCCCGCAAGGCGCTCGAGGTGTGTGGCCAGAGCGTCGTAGGCAGCCAACTGGCTAAGCATTCCCCTTGCCTGCTGGCGCTCCCGTGCCGGCATAGCGACTAAAGCCAAGCACAACCGTTGGTAAAACACCGAGTAGATCTTCTGCAGCTGACGCTCGATTTCCTCCAACTCAGACCGCTTTAACGCCGATGCTTCCTGCGCCGCTGCGAGGCTTGCGCTATTCAGAGAGTATTCCTGTGGCTCGATACGCACCTTGGCCCGAATCAGCGCCGCGCCAAGTTGCACCGACACCATAAGCTGACGTGTGTTCTCACGCTGTTCCCGGAGTTCACGCAGCTCAATGAGCTTGCTCCTTAGCCAATTGATACTGGCCTGTAAATCCATCGCCTGCATTTCCTGAGTCGCAGGCCTGCGTAGTGGCAGCAGGTTGAGCGGCGGCAGACGGTTAAAATAAACATCCAGGATCTGTAACGCCTCCTCCGCTTCGCGACTGGCACAAAGTAATCGGCGATTCTCCACAACCTGACAGTCCGACGCGCCAGCCTCCCCGCTGACCTCACTGGCCAACTTGGGAAAATCGGCAAAAAGCTCCGTGCAGCCAAGCTCCCGTTGTAGACGCCCACTAATATTGCGCTTTTGAACCACCTCAATACGCTGTAGATCCGCCGCCTCAAAAACATCCCAGGGATCACTGGCCTGAGCCATCGCGAGCTCAATGGTATTACTGGTTTCCTCATCCAGATTGTTCAATGTCCAGGCTACAGCGGCAGGGATGTTCTCAAAGCACTGCCCCACTGCCGAGGCCTCGCGGGCAGTCTCGGCAACCATTAGGTCAGCATGCACCAGGCGATGCCAGTTCCCGGCAAATTCGGCAAAAGCCCCACTGCCAATCAAGTCAGCAGCCCAGAAATCAGCCCGGCATTCCAGATAGCGTGCACTGCCCCGAGTGACAATACGGTGCAGATTTTCTAGCCGCTCAATCAATGGCAATAGAAAGTGGCCACAAGTTGCCAGTAATTGATGCAAGGATTTCAGCGGACCCGGTTCCCCGCTTCGGTACAGCACACTTCGATCATTTTCCAGTGCCCACTGCATCAGCTCCAAGCGCCTAACGCCATCTAACACCAGCCAGGCCAGTAGCCCATTGAGTTTTCCCTGATAAAGGCCAAGGCTGCGTGCCACTAACGCCAAGGTATCGCGGCCACTAAGGGAAGCCACACTGGCCAGGCCCAGGTTTAACCGCAATTGCTGACGCATCACCTCAGAAAACCTGGGCTCGCAATAAATACGAGCGTCTGGGCTGACTATCAGCTCCTGCACCCTGGGCAGTTTTGTTGCACTAGACAATTGCTCAAGTAAGGGCAATAAATCTTTGTTGTCCGCTTGCTTCAGAGGGACTTCGCCAGGCCTTGGACGCATTTCTCGAGGGAAGCAAAAATAAGGCAAAGCGACCAACAACAATAAAAAAATAAAGACTGCCGCCCCCCCTAGACTGATGAGTAAAGTGCCCCCAGTTAACTCCCCCTGCCAAACTGCCAAGGGAGTTTGCCAGAGCAGTGCACCGGCACCATAGAGACACAGAGCTGCCAAGCCGATAAAAATTGTAGGTACCGTTAAAGCAGGGAGTAATCCGAAAAGCACTCGCCAACCCACTGTAGCCAGCTGCGTTTTTCTATTGCTGAAGAACGCCCTCTTTTCATTGGCTTCAGGCTCTGTTGCCTGTGGTTTGACCTTTTCGGAATCCAGAGGGGGGGCAACGCTTCCTTTGGCATTGCTCACCGAAAGCGGTTTCTCTACCTCTTGCTCTCGTGCAGTCCCAGCCTTGGATGCACCTGCCGAGGCCGTACTTGTCGGCATCTTTTCTGCTGCATTGGCCTTGCGCCGTTGGGCCACTTTGATTTTTGCAATCAGCTGTTGGTTATCGAACTTTCCCGTAGGGCAAACCTCGGCACGAAGACCGATCTTGTGCAGCTTGGCCCTGTACTCCAGGGCCTGTGACGATGCCAGGCTGTCTTTAATCACCCAGCCTTTTAACAGTAATCTGCGAGCCTGGGCCTCAGGAACCGAAAATAGTTTGGCGATATCCCGAGTCACAGCCCCTGCTTCTTTGGCGTGGAGTGTCCTTCCCGTGGAAACCACCTGGTATAAATCCTGGCCCGCCATTCCCTTCTCCTGTCACCAAGTGACACTTATTGTCACATTCTTATCATCTTGCGCGCAGGGTAAAAGATTCGGAGAAAAACAGGTGCGCACCAGTTCTCAGGAAATTCTTCAAAAGAGAGAAATTGGCAGGAAAGGTGGCAAAGTGCACAGTTTTAACGGCACCTTGCCAGTAACTCGTATTGTTAACGCTTAGGATTTGGGCGCGAAGATTTGATAGGCCCGATCGGCGAGCTCGGGAATGGTCAATCCATTTTCCCTAGCTTTAAACCAGCTGTAGGTATGGCTCAATGCACCAACCATAAGTCGGCGCACCACTGTGGCATCCCCACCTGGACAACGGGCGGAATTAATCGCATCCAGCCATATTTGCTCGTACTCATCGCGCAGCAACAACACCTCTTTCTGGCTTTTATCTGACAGACTACGCCACTCCATTACCAAGATGGAAAAGCCCGGCACCGCCCGCTCGTGAATCGCCTCAAGCTCAGACTGAATACAGGCCCGCAGTCTTTCCTGAGGTGACGCGGCCTGCTCCACCGCACTACGCATACGAGCACTGGCGAAAATAGTTACCTCCTTCATCACCTCGCAGAGAATCTGCTCTTTGCTGGAGAAGTGATGAAAAATACTGCCAGACAGAATGCCCACTTCCGCCGCCAGGTCTCGCACAGTAGTACGTGAAAAGCCCTTTTGCTCAAACAGGCGCGCGGCAGCATTGAGCAAACGCCCCCGCGGGGAGGCCGGGTCTGTAAGCTCTCCTGCCTTTACCAGGGTTCCAATAAGTTGCTGTGGCGACATAGCACCTTGCACCTCTACCACCACTTGTGCGCCCTCTTGCACGAAACACTCCCAATTCTTTGCTTTCTTTTTTGCTTTGTTTTGCAGACTAATCGGCAACCTAACAATCACACAATCAAAAAGGCGCCAACCCTTGAATACCAAGCGCTTGCTTGGTAGCGTTAAGCTATTCTGCGTTTTCCCACACGCAGGCGCAAGCGCCAACAAGAACAATAAAAACTGAATAGGCCTTAAAGGCCCAAGAAAAGGAAACTTTCATGCGCTATCAAAGCCAGCTGCGCTCAGGCAGCTTTAGCGAGCAAACCTATATCGTCACCGGTGGCGGCAGTGGTATTGGCCGTTGTATCGCCCACGAACTGGCCAGCCTCGGCGCCCATGTTGTATTGATTGGGCGTAAATTGGACAAGCTGGAAAGGGTTGCCGGTGAAATCAATAACGATGGTGGCGAGTGCAGTTTGTTCAGCCTGGATATTCGCGATGAAGAGGGTGTTCAGGAAACGGTTGGGCAAATTGTCCAAGCGCGAGGCCAAATTCATGGATTGGTGAACAATGCCGGTGGCCAGTTCCCCTCCCCCCTTGAGCAGATCAACACAAAAGGGTTCGATGCTGTTGTACGCAGCAACCTACTCGGTGGATTCTTAATGTCCCGCGAAGTTTTTGTGCAGTCGATGAAACAACATGGCGGCAGTATCGTAAATATCACCGCAGATAACGCCGGCGGCATGCCAATGATGGGCCACTCCGGTGCCGCTCGCGCAGGCATGGAAAATATTACCGAAACCGCTGCATTGGAGTGGGCGCCTTTTGGCGTTCGAGTTAACGCCGTGGCGCCAGGCTATATTCTTTCCAGCGGCTTTGATACTTACGACCCCAAATTCCTGCGCGAGCTACTACCGGGCTTCCGCGACAGCATTCCCCTCTACCGATTGGGAGAGGAAGCGGAAGTTAGCGGGGCCGTGTGCTTCCTACTTTCCGATGCGGCCAACTATATTACCGGGCAAACCCTGCGTATCGACGGTGGCTCCAGCCTCAAGCACCACTCTCCTCTTTGGCAGCCACAAGCCGCGAACAACTCTAAACGCTTTAACGGATTTCATCGCAAACGCCGGCCGCAGGTAGTGGAAGAGTTGGAAGCGGAGGGTAAGCTCTAATGCAGCCGATTGATTCCCAGCTCGACAACCGCTCGGCAGAATTCAATGATAACCAGGCTGCCATGCTGGAGCAGATCAACCAGTTTCGTGAAGCTGAGCAACGCCCGGTTCAAGCGGAAAATAGTAAGGCGACCCGCTATCGTGAACGGGGCTGGCTGCTGCCACGGGAGCGCCTCAATTTGCTCCTCGACCCCGGCGCCCCTTTTGTCGAACTGTGCTCCCTCGCCGGCTATAAATTGTTTGACGACCAGGATGGTACCGGTGCAGGTGGCGGTGCCATTTGCGGCATCGGTCAAATCAGTGGTCGACGCTGTATGGTGCGGGTTGATAACTATGCCGTAAAAGGCGGCACCATCTCACCAGCCGGTATGGATAAAGCCCTGCGAATGCAGCGGATCGCTCTGGAAAATCATTTGCCGGTAGTCGCCCTGGCGCAAAGTGGTGGCGCCAACCTGATGTACGCCAGCGACACTTTTGCTCCCGGTGGGCGGGGTTTTGCCAACCAGGCGCGAATGTCCGCCGCCGGTATTCCGCAAGTTACTGTGGTACACGGCGGCGCTACTGCTGGCGGCGCCTACCAGCCCGGCCTGTCAGATTATGTCGTCATGGTGCGCGGGCAAACCGGTATGTACCTGGCTGGGCCGCCGCTGCTGAAAGCTGCCACCGGTGAAATTGCCGATGCGGAAAGCCTCGGCGGAGCGGAAATGCATTGTACCGAATCCGGCAGTGGCGATTACTTAGCAGAGAACGACGCCGATGGTATTCGCATAGCAAGAGAGATTGTTGCCGCCCTACCCTCACCCATTAAAAGCTCAGTACAAAAAGATTACCGAGACCCACTGCACCCTATCGACGACCTGCTCGGCCTGATTCCAGCAGACAGCAAAAAGCCCTACGACGTGCGCGAAATACTGGCTCGTATCGCCGACGGCTCCGCCATGCTGGATTTCAAGCCGGAATTCGATCGACAAACCGTGTGCGGCCATATTCGTATCGAAGGCTTCCCTGTGGGAATTATTGGGAATAACGGCCCGATCACCCCCAAGGGCGCCAACAAGGCCGCGCAGTTTATTCAGTTGTGCGAACAGAGTGGCACGCCACTGCTGTTTTTACATAACACCACCGGGTTTATGGTGGGTACCGAGGTGGAGCGCAACGGCATCATCAAGCACGGCGCCAAAATGATTCAGGCCGTGGCCAATGCCAGCGTGCCAAAACTCAGTATTGTCGTGGGCGGTTCCTATGGGGCCGGCAACTACGCCATGTGCGGTCGCGGATTCGATCCCCGCTTTATTTTTGCCTGGCCCAATTCCCGCACCGCAGTGATGGGCGCAGCCCAGGCCGGTAAGGTGATGCGCATCGTCACCGAGCAAAAAATGCAACGCAGCGGCAATGTGGATGAGGCGGTATTAGACAAATTGGAAAACGATACCAGCGCATTTATGCAGGGCAATTCCAATGCTCTCGCCTGCAGTGCGCGTCTCTGGGATGACGGCATTATCGATCCCCGCGATACGCGCAAACTTTTAGGTATGTTGTTAGAAGTTTGCAATGAAGCAGAGCAGAGCAAACTCAACAAAAATACCTTTGGCGTAGCTAGGTTTTAATTCGAAAAACCTGGGCAACAAGGAAGTGCAGTTGCCCATTCACACCATCACCGGGTTCACACTTCAAGGCAGGGAAAATAATAATGATATTTAGCGATCAACACCGGGAACTGCAGCGCACCGTACAAAACTTTGTACAGCAGGAAATCAATCCCAACGTGGCCGAATGGGAAAAGGCCGGCCGCTTTCCCATCCGCGAAATTTTCCAACAACTGGCCGGTCTGGGCCTGCTAGGCATCAGCAAGTCCACAGACTTCGGTGGCCTGGGTCTCGACTTCAGTTATGAAACCGTTTTCCTGGAGGAGCTGGGCGGTGCCCACTGTGGCGGCGTGCCTCTGTCGATTTCGGTACAGACTTCCATGTGTACCCCTGCCCTGGCCAACTTCGGCAGCCAGGACCTCAAAGAGCAGTTCCTGATTCCCGCCGTGAACGGAGAGATGATCGGCGCAATCGCTGTATCCGAACCCGGCGCCGGTTCCGATGTTGCCTCAATTAAAACCACCGCCAAAAGCGATGGCGACGACTATGTGATCAACGGCAGCAAGATGTGGATCACCAACGCCCCCTGCGCAGACTTTTTCTGCACCCTGGTCAATACCAGTGAGGGCAAAGCCCACAGCAACAAATCCCTGATCATTATTCCGGCAAAAACGCCAGGGGTACGCATCGGCGAAAAGCTCGACAAACTGGGCATGCGCTCATCAGAAACCGCCCCTATATTTTTTGACAATGTGCGGGTACCCAAACATTTCCGTATCGGCGATGAAGGTGCCGGTTTCCTGTTGCAAATGCTGCAATTCCAGGAGGAGCGCCTCGCCGGCGCCGCACTCAATTTAAAAGGCCTGGAAAACTGCGTGAGCAGCACCATCGACTATGTGCGCGAACGTCAGGCCTTTAAAGCACCATTGATCGACAATCAAACCATTCACTTTGCCCTCGCGGAAATGCAGACCGAAGTGGAGTGCCTGCGCTCATTAACCTGGCGTGCGGTGGAAGCTTATGTAGCTGGTGAAGATGTCACTACCCTCGCCTCTATGGCCAAGCTCAAGGCTGGCCGCCTGTCCCGCTCTATCCCCGATCAGTGCCTGCAGTTCTGGGGTGGCATGGGCTATATCGAGGAAACCGTTATCAACCGCGCTTACCGGGATAGCCGCCTCACCGCTATCGGCGGCGGCGCAGATGAAGTAATGCTCGGCATTATCTGTAAGCTGATGGGCATACTGCCCGGCAAGCGTAAACCCAACGCATAAGGTCAGGCTATGCAGACAATCATTGATGAAACCATTGGCATCGCCTGCCACCTCACGCTAAACCGGCCACAACAGCGCAACGCCATCAGTTTGCAAATGGTAGATGAGCTGCTGCAAAAGCTCGCAGAAGCGGAAGAAGACCCGCAGGTGCGAGCACTGGTGCTGCGGGGCGCAGAACACAATTTCTGCGCCGGTGGGGATATTGCCGATATGCTCAATGCGCAGCAGGGCGCGAGCGATGGAAATAGTGATGTATTTTTTCACCTAAACCGTCGTTTCGGTGAATTGATGGAACGGTTTAATCGCACCTCTTTAATAGTCATTGCCGTATTGGAAGGTGCCGTAATGGGCGGTGGTTTCGGGCTCGCTTGCAGTGCCGATATTGCCATCGCCGATCGCAGCTGCCGCTTTGCCCTGCCGGAAACCCGCCTGGGTTTACCGCCTGCACAAATTGCTCCCTTTGTCGTAGCACGGGTCGGCCTCTCTCAGGCCCGACGCCTGGCCCTCAGCGGAGCAAAAGTCAACGCACAGCAGGCCTTGGAAATTGGGTTAATCCATGAGTTACTCGATAATTCCGAAGCCCTCGAAGGCGCGCTGCAGGAACACCTGGGCGCAATCAATGCCTGCGCACCCGGCGCCCTGGCAACGACCAAGCAGATCTTGCTGGATGCAGCGCGGGTAAGCGATGAAACTGCACTCGGCCAACTACTCGACGGCGCCGCACAGCAGTTTTCCCGCGCAATTCAAGGCCATGAAGGGCGCGAAGGCGCCCGTGCATTTCTGGAAAAACGATCACCGGAGTGGCAGCACTGATGTCGACAACAGAGACCCTGTTAATCGCCAACCGCGGCGAGATCGCACTGCGAATTATGCGTACTGCCCGAGCGGAAGGCTATCGCACAGTCGCCGTCTACAGCGATGCGGACTGCTATGCACTTCACGCACAGACTGCCGATATCGCCGTACCCATTGGCGGGCAGACTTCGGCGGAGTCCTATCTGGATATCCAAAAAATTCTCGCCGCAGCTAAAAAATCCGGAGCCACTGCCGTCCACCCCGGCTACGGCTTTCTCGCTGAGAATGCGGAATTTGCCAGCGCTTGCGAAGAGAATGGACTGAGTTTTGTTGGCCCGAGTGCCGAAGTCATAGAACTAATGGGCAACAAACGCAAAGCCAAGGAGTTTGTTGCCGCTGCCGGCGTACCCTGTATTCCCGGCTTTCAGGGTGCCCAGGACGACGATACCCTGATCGCCGAGGCGCGGCGCATTGGCTTCCCGTTAATGATAAAAGCCGCCGCAGGTGGTGGTGGGCGCGGCATGCGCCTGGCTCACGGAGACAGCGAACTGGCCTCCCAGCTGCGCGCTGCCCGCAGTGAATCCATGAGTGCATTCGGCAGCGACGAGTTAATTCTGGAAAAGGCACTGGTCAACGCTCGCCATATCGAAATCCAGGTATTTGCGGATCGTCATGGCAACTGTATTCACCTGGGGGAGCGAGATTGCTCCGTACAACGACGCCATCAAAAAGTGGTCGAAGAGTGCCCTTCCCCAGCGGTCGACACCCAGCTGCGGGAAAGAATGGGGCAAGCCGCAGTCGATGCCGCGCGAGCCTGCGGTTATCTAGGCGCGGGCACCGTAGAGTTTCTACTCTGCCCCAACGGCGAATTCTATTTCCTGGAAATGAACACCCGGTTGCAAGTAGAGCACGCGGTAACAGAAATGGTAACCGGTTTTGACCTGGTAGCCTGGCAACTGGCAGTAGCACGCGGCGAAGCTCTATGCGTTTCCCAGCAGCAAGTCACCCAGCAGGGGCACGCCATTGAAGTCCGCCTGTATGCCGAAGACCCGGAACAACAATTCCTACCCCAGGCCGGAAAAGTGCTCCACTGGAAGGCGCCAAAGGGGCAAGGAATCCGTATCGACCACGCCTTGAAAAGTGGCTGCGAAATTACGCCATTTTACGACCCTATGCTCGGCAAATTAATTGCCTGGGGGCAGGATCGAGAAGAAGCTCGGCGCAAGCTAACCCAATCCCTAAGCCAGCTGGAATTTATCGGCCCTAAAAACAATATCCATTTCCTGCAGAAGATCCTGGCCGAATCACAGTTTATCGCTGGCGATGCCGATACCAGTTTTCTCGACCAAAACAGCACGCTGACATCCGTAGAATCGGTTCCAGCAGTAGTTGCAGCCCAAGCCGCATTACTGAATCACTTGCACCAAGCCAACCCTCAGGATCGGCGCAGCGGCCGCAGTGACTGGCGCAGTGGCGACAACAGCGTGCCGACCAACTACCGACTGGAAATTTCAGGACAAACTCTAAACTGTGAGCTGCTGGTGTTAGTAGATCATTCTTACCAAATCTCAGTAGGCGAACAGCAGTTCCTGATTCAGTGGGTCCATTTTAAGAAATCACAAAAAGAAAGTGGACTTTACAGTGCTGAACTCCTGCTGGATGGCGTTAGCCAAAAGAGATTGTTCCAAGCCAACCAAAGCAATCTGCATCTCCTGTTAGACGGTAGGCAATTCCATTTTGTCGATATCACCCACGCCCCGGCCAAATCGAGCTTTAACGAAGGCAGTGGCCGCATCACGGCTCCTATGGACGGTTGCCTGGTGCAGGTATTGGTTGAGCCCAATCAAAGCGTTCAGCGGGGAGACACCATCGCCTTAATGGAAGCCATGAAAATGGAGCACGCCCTGCGCGCAGACCGCGACGGTACCGTAATTAAACTGGGCGCCTGTGAAGGAGACCAGGTGCGCGGTGGCCAGCTGCTGGTGCAGATCGAAGACACACCAACTGAAACCGCCAAAATCCCCAGCGACGCCACTTCCTAAAGGAGATCAGCATGTACGATATTGATGCCTCCCGTATGGCAAGCCCCTTTTATGACGAAGGTCATCAGGAATGGCGCACCCAGTTGCGCCGCTTTGTCGACCGTGAGATTACTCCCTATATCACTCAATGGGACGAAGACGGCCAACTGCCCGCCGAGCTTTGGAAAAAAGCGGCAGAAGTTGGCCTTCTGCAGATGAGTTATCCGGAAAACTACGGCGGCATCGAAACCGATGTCTTCCATATGATTGTTGCCGCAGAGGAGTTAGCCCGCCCCGGCGCCGGTGGACTCTACGCCAGCCTAATGGTCCACGGCATTGCCCTGCCCCCATTACTGCACTATGGCAGCGAGGCCCTAAAAGATCAGGTTATCCCCTCGGTATTACGTGGTGATAAGCATATTTCCCTGGCAATTACCGAACCAGGCGCAGGCTCCGATGTAGCCAATCTCCAGTGCCGCGCAGAGCGTGATGGGGATGACTATATCGTTACCGGCGAAAAGACCTATATCACCGGCGGCATGCGCGCTAACTGGTTTACTGCTGCCGTGCGCACTGGTGAAGAAGGCTTCGGCGGTATCTCCCTGCTCTTAATCCCTGCGGATACCAAAGGGGTTAGCCGGCAGCTGCTCGATAAAAAGCAGGGCTGGTGGTGCTCTGATACGGCCAGTATCTTTTTTGATCAGGTGCGCGTGCCCGCGAGCAATCTAATTGGCGGTGAGAACCAAGGTTTCTTACCCATAGTGCACAACTTCAATCGCGAACGCCTGGGCATTGCCGCTTCCTGTGTAGAATTCAGCCGGGTCTGTTTGCAGGACGCCATTGAGTGGGCCCAAGAGCGCCAAACTTTCGGAAAGCGCCTCGCCAATCATCAGGTGATTCGGCACAAGTTTGCCCAGATGCTTCAACGCATCAATGCCACCCAAGCCTATCTCGACCTTTGTGCCTGGGCAGAGCAACAACATCAGCTCAAGGTAGCCGATATCGCTCTACTCAAAGTCCAAGCCACAGAAACCCTTGAATTCTGCGCCCGGGAAGCGATGCAGGTGTTAGGTGGCGCAGGCTATATGCGTGGCAGTCGGATTGAGCGTATCTATCGTGAAGTGCGGGTGAATGCGATTGGTGGCGGATCTGAAGAAATAATGCGGGATCTGGCTTCCAGGCAGATGGGAATTTAGAGGAGCAGGATAAAAGCCTCTTGCTAAGCCTATTTATAACTCAGTCCCGCATGGGTGTGGGACTGAGTTAGTAAAGATCCTAAATTAACCTTTCTTCTTTTTTTCGATAAAGTCCCTTACCTGTTCACTCAGTACGGCCATAGGGACATTGCCATTTCTCAGAATAATCTCATGGAAGTCCTTAATATCGAAGTCCTCACCCAGTTCATTCTGCATCAGTTCTCGCAAGGCGAAAATCTCGAGGGCACCAGAATCATAAGAGGTAAGCTGGGCGGGCATTACTGCCATTCGGTCCATTAGAGTCCTCGGGCCTTTCGCAAATGAAGCGCCAGAATCCTGCAAAAACTCCGCAACTTTTTCATCACTCCAACCGAGTACATGCATTGCGCTATCCGCTACCATACCTCGGGCAGGCCAAGCACGCCTAAGGATTTTGGTGGACCCGTACTGATACATCCCAGCTTCTTCCGCTAGATGTTCAGAGTACCTGCCCCAACCTTCAGCAAAAGCAGAGTTAGACAAGGCATCTTCTATTTTATGAAACTTTTCCTGCTCTTGAACGAGAGCAATTTGCATATGATGGCCCGGGTATCCTTCATGGATAGTTACCTTCTCTGCAGAAGCGTATGACTCATCCTGATAGGTTGTCGGGTCATATCCAAATCTTGCCTTTCGCTCCTTAGTGCCCGGAATATAGTGTGCACTGCGACCAGAACCCTGCTCATGTTCAGGGATGGCCTTTACTTCCATTTCGATCAAAGGCATTTCATGGAAAAAGTCTACGGTTAAATCTCTAGACTTATCTACCAAGCGCTCAAAAAACTGATGCATTTCATCAGCGCTGTTAAATTTCTGAGTTTTATCCTCACTGGCACTTGCCACTGCCTCAGAATAGGAATCTACTTGATAGAACTCCTTGCCTAAGCGAACCACTTCGCTCTTGTTTGCGTTGACAGCACTTAAACCCAACTCAAAAACTTCTTCTGGTGTTCTCTGCAATGTCGTATAAGAACGATACTGAGCCATATAGCATTCACGGCCATTAGGAATCGCATGGATGCCAAGCTCGGCTCTGGCTTCAGGTAAATAGGTGGATTCTAGAAAATTCTTATAATTCACCATTGAGGGGATAACGTGATCTGAAAGCACCTGTTTAAATGCTGCCTCAAATTCCGGGTCCTTAGCTTTCTTCGCTAAACCCAAGAAGGGGTGCTCATCAATGGGTACTTGGGTCAAACCATCAACTTGCTGAATGACTCGCTTAACCACACTCTGAGGTGCAGAGTAACCTTGCTCCAAGCCATGGCGAAGATTGGCTATTTCTTGCTCATAGTAACGAGCCGCGTCAAGCCAGCGCTCAATCGCATCTGCCCTGTCTTGGGCAGTTTCAACTGGCTGAACCTCCGTCAAAAAGCCAAGTATAATATGGGGACCGAACATATGATCAACAGACCAGAGTTCAGTCTTACAGACCCTTAAACCAACATTCGACTCCAATCGCTCTTTCAGCTTGAAGTAGAACACTTTCTCTTGATCACTTTTTAGCCCATTCAGATCTATTTCAGCCAATTTACTGAGAATTTTGTCCTCAGAGGCCGCTAGAGAGGCAGAGTTCGCGGGGGAGTTACTTAAAAAAAGGTTGTGCCTGTCCAGCTCCATATCTGAGAAGTAAGCATATGGTTGGAAATTTTCTAAATATACTTCGGCATACTGATCCGCTAAGCTATAGAGTAACACCGAATCGTCAATGGCTTTCTTATCAGTCACACCAGTCTTATTATCGGCAACAGAGCACCCCATAAGGACCGATGAAACTACTAATGCACCTAAACCCGCTCTTTTTACATTAATCATTCTTATAAGACCGCAACATAACACTAACTACAAAGATTTCTATAAAGAAAACTTCACTTTCCTCTTTTACAGTAGGCACTTTAATAAAATGAGTTTCAACACCTCAAATGCGAAGTATCGGCGAAGTGAGGGTATTGATAGATAAACCCCAAAGATAAAGTGCATGACTCTTTTAGTTGATAGAGTCAATAGTGGGGGAAAATAATCATTAGGCTTCGGTTAGACTGTTTCACGTGTTTGCAAATTTAAGATAGAAAATCATCGTAGTGGATGATAAAGAGCATAAGTTAATCTTTAAAAAATCGAGCATTATCTGATTTCATTAAACCTAAAGAAAATACTTCTGCTCCTCACCGGCAATAGGTATGCCCACATAGCCATTGACGGCAGCTTTCCCAAAAGAGCACCCTTAGCACACATATAACCTCTATTCAATTTATAAAAATATATTCCTTCAAACGTTTTGCTTAGCACTCTCTATTACTTTCTCAAATCAGATTTTCGATTATTTTTCGTGCACGCAGCATCAGTGGCCTCCATGGCCAGCCCTTACGGGGCTTGCAGAGCCATTCATACTCAGCATTGCGACTGTTTGAAAGGTCTAGACACTCCAGCAAAGCCACGTCTTGATTTAAAGCCAGCGGCATCACGAAATTATTCAGAGACTCTCTTAGTCTTCAGAAACATACATCTACTCACTCCCTAACTACCAATTTCTAAACCACCGTACCTATACAAATAAAGTCCACTAGAGTTTACAGCCAGTATCAGCACAGCAGTTAAACTCATTTTCTTTTAACTAACATTTCGCAAGAGAAAAAATAAATATTAACTATAATTAAGCAGTCATTCCCTTTGATCAGCTACCAAGCCTCAAAGTGGAATACAAAATAAAAAAGACTAGCTTTCTTGAGCAAGCACTATGGATATGCAGTTAAGGTTAGACCAAGCCATCGCAAAGGGAAATGAGAAACTAGTATTTCCTCACCCGGAGTCAGATGATCTCCTTATTAAAGTAATCAGTGATCAGTTTAGAAGAACAATGGATTACAAGTTTTCCATTTCCACTCGGCTACGCCGACTTACTTACTATTGGCCATACATAAAGGAGGTTTCTGAGCACATCTATTTACGTGAAGGTAAAGTGAAAGATACGCACTTTGTACAAGAATTTAAAGGATTCGTGGATACTAACTTAGGACTGGGTATTACTGTAAGAGCCGTTAAAAAACATACCGGAGAGCTGGCTGATACTCTTCATAAACTGATCAGCAGCAAGGAGTTCAACCAAAAGCATATCGACGGTCTTATTGACCTACTGAAATGGCTAGAGCAGACCTTTATTGTCGTTCGTGACTTACGGACAGTTAATATTGTATGGGATGAGATTAATGGTCATTTTGTGGTTATTGACGGCATTGGTAGCCGCAGACTCCCTTCTCTAAGAACGATATCCCGCTTATATAACCAGAGAGCTAACCGCAGGTGCACAGCCAAATTACGTAGACTCGTGAACAAAGAACTTAAAAAGTCTGGGTATGAGTTACTCTTTTAGAGATACATCCAACCCCATATACCCTCTTCTTTGAGATAGCAAAGTTATGTTGGCCACATCAGATATTAATGCAAAGCTTTTAGAAACTACTTCTATTTTGAGCAAAAGGATCATGCAAATTAAGCGATGCTTTAGGTTCTTACTGTTGTATTTTTAGTGACAATTCTTAACAGCTTGGTTAGGCCTCGCGGGATAAACGCTCCCATGACTGATACAAGCCTAGCAAGTAGGTTACACCTAAAGTAAAACACAATGCTGAACTAACAAGCCAAAAGGTTAATGAGCTATCTGGAAAAGCCGGCATTATAAAGTAAAAACCGAGCGCCCTCGCAAGCAACACTAGAGATATAAGTGTCAACCCTGTGCGTAATAATGGGACTCTGAGTATATGGCCAGCCCCGGAAAAAGCATAGGCAGACCAAACTAGCAAAACACTCACAATAATCCCTGTAACTATTGTAGGATAAGAATCTCCAGCTTCAGCCATTTGAGCCATTGCCTCTCCGGCACCTAAAAATCGATACCATTCCGCACCAAACAGAATACAACCAACATGCAAACCTGCAACGATCAGAGTAAGTATTCCCGCCAATCCCAAATAATTAAGTCTTCCTGTCATATTTGATTCCTTAGATAGATCTAGCCCAGCACCTAGGTAAAGCTAGGGCAACCTCTGGGAGCCCTGTAGGGTCTGAGTAATAAACATCGAGATGCTAACACTTCTTATTTGAACAAACCATTTCGATAGCCTGCACCGGCGTACCATTGTATTCAGCAATGAACTCTTTGGTTGTTTCAAATCCAACCTTTTGATAAAACTTGATTGCTGGCCAATTAGATTTTGCAACGAACAACTTAGCTTGGCCACTGATCTTTGCTAGCAGAAACTCAAGTATCGACTTCCCTACCCCTTCCCCTCTGGCACTCGGGCATACAAACAGAGCTCGAATTTCTTGCTGGAATATTGCGCCATAGCCAAGAATTGTTTCATCTTCGTAGACGTAAATATCTGACTCCCTTAGTGCAGACAGCCTTTTCGTATCTTTTCCCAACGGCAGAAACTCAAATTCCACAGTTTCAAATCTAAGCTCATCTAGCTTAGAGAGAGTATAGATCTCCAAGATTCTTGGAAAGTCTGTAGCAATGAACGTTCTAATCACCCTGAATACTTAATTTTCTGGTGCCTATCGACATTGAATTTTGCTCAGCGTCATTTCAACTTAATTTTATACGTTGTAAATTTACTGCCATATATTTTAGATTCATAAATATCCTCAGAGATTTTTTCCAAGAACTTATAAATAGGACGAGTATGATGAAAGTTGACCAATACCTCATCATGATTAAGCTCCCGCGCCCACCTCATTAAATCTTGGAACACTACTCTACCTACTCCCCAAAACTGGTCATCAATGACAATCGCGATCTCATATTTTCCACATTCTTGTTGAATTCCACACCAACCAGCTAATTCATCATCAACAATAATGGCTCTAACTCTACAACCTGCCTCTTTATCTACCTCTATTTTTGAATGCATCCACTCTGTTACTGTTTTAAGTGTAAATATCTCATGCTCAATCAAATGTTTTCTTGTCTTATAGCCATTTAATATAGGCAGAAATTTGTGCGGATTAACCTCGCTAAATTTTAGATATTCGATAGCTTTCATAGTATTTTCAGCTTTATTGTTCGCAATGGTGTATCAATCCCCATTACCAGCACACCCCTTGTGTAGTTTGAAGCGTATGGAATTGCTAAGTTTAGCTCTTGAAAGTTTGTATTTTGATCATAATCACTCCCCTACTAGTTTAATCACTCAATACAATTAGATATCGAATTACTGACATATTTCAGAAAAAACTCCGCTGACAAGACTTGCCAAGTCATCAGGAGCCAGCTCTATTTCAAGCCCCCTGCGGCCCGCACTAATATAAATCGTAGCGTTATTTCTAGCCGAAGAATCAATGATGGTTTTAAGTCGCCTTTTTTGACCTAATGGGCTAACACCTCCTAACACATAACCAGTTGATCTTTCTACATCTGATTTTGGAGCCATTGTGGCTTTCTTAGCGCCAGCAGATTTTGCTAAGAGCTTCATACTGAGCATTGATGAAACAGGAATTATCCCAACGGCCAGCTCTTTGTTTTCCAGGCTAACAACTAGTGTTTTGAAGACCCTAGACTTGGGCACCCCTAATTTTTCAGCAGCCTCCAATCCGTATGATTCACTCGATGAATCATGCTTGTATTCATGTACTTTATGAGAGACTTTAGCCTTCTTGGCCATAGAAATTGCTTGTGTCATTTTACTCCTGAGCCTCTAATATCCGTAACTGGGTCGACAGGCAAGTAGCATTACTTTCTGATTGAAAACCAAAGGTCTGTACAACCTATTACTGTTTATGCCTTGTCATACCTTACTCATTTGTCACCATAACAGATTGCAGCTCTCAAACGAATGGAGAAATCTAAAGAACCCTGATCAATTAGTTTTGGGATAAAATTTTTACGGCTGAGAAGGTTTTCATAGATACCAAAGGAACCCCCGCTAAGTTTCTTTCCTAATCTTTTAGATTCAGCCCTTACATTACCTAAAATTTCATACAGCCCAATGCTGAAAATTCGCATCAGGTATTCCTAGTGCAGCACATAAGCGAAATAAAACTGCGATTACTAATTTTATATTAAGAGGACTGATTGATGCGTGGTATCGCCCAACGTACAACCCCTGCAATCCATAGAAACCCTATAAGGCCTCCTAGATAGACATTCATAGTTCCCCCCGGGGCTATAAAGCCTTTGTGACCGAATACAGTAATCGTCTCAATTGCCTGCTCTACAAAGAAAATGATACTGAGCCATGTAAGCCAACGCGGGATCTCAACATTTTTATCAAATCCTACAACAAGAAAAGCTACCGCCATCGCAGTTGTTGACCCATTCACCAAAGGTCCCCAATAAGAAGATATGTCAAAGAGTGTGCGAGCAACTGCTGGCTCTAATCCTTCAGGATGCAGTGCCAATCCTGCCCATAGCCAAGCCTGTACCTGGGCAGTGATGGCAAACCCTAGTACACCTGCCAGAAAGATATACCTACTCGGCTTTGGTAACAGAGCTGAAACCTGCCCACCAAAGATAGCGAGGCCAAGAGAAAAGAAAGCGGCTGTCCAAGCATAAAATCGAGCATTCGATCCATTATTTAAAAACCAATGGACTATTTGCTCACCACTAGAATCGATAGTTGGATACGAGCTGCCTAATGCGACAAAACCGGCCACATAAAATGCGCCAGTAATCAATATATTTATCAGTAAAATCTTTGACGGTTTTATGCTCATATAGGGCAGCCCCTTATGAAACGTGAAACATCACCATTTATAGACCTCTGTATCAGAAATGATAACCACCCAGCCTAATAGAGATGTAATGACAGTCGCTTTAGCCGTCTATATTGTACTCCTGCGGCCTCTTAGCCAGATATAGGTTGCACCACTTCGCCTATTAGTAGAATTCATATGGGCTCAGCTTACAAGAGGCGGCTTAGTCTGGTTTTTTACTCTCCATACCACCCTTTCTAATCGAATTAGGTAAGCGCGCCTGTAGACAGCATAACTACCCCAAGCAGCACCAATTAAAGCGACACAGAAGATAATATAAAAGCTTGATAACGCCTGATACCTTACCATAAAGCTAACGGCAGTAAGCATACATAGAGCTGCCACACCAGCCACTTTCATTTTGCCGGTAATTATCGCATAACCTCTATAAACAGAAGAGTGATATAGCCCGCAAACTACCGAAACAACAATACATAAAATCAGCCCCTCAATATCGAAATTAGGATTAGCCAAAACAATGAAGGGGAAAAGACACCCTGAAGCGGATGAAATTTTTTCTCCCTTAAAGCCAGCCTCCTCCCAAAAAATACTGTAAAGATGATTGGGATCTTGTTCTGACTCGGTTGACACCTTTACCCACAATGGAATCAAAAAAATGATTCCAACCAGACCTAAGACAAGAAGTCCAAATAAAATCACCCCAAGTAAAATATCATTCATAATCTAATTTGTACTTAAAACCTCAGGCGCCCACAACTAAGAACTAACAACATAGAGTGCGGCTATCGGGTGACGATATTTATTAACTTATCAGCAGGATTCAACATGAAGCCTCCACTCAGGTGAATAGCGTGAGTAACTATAGTCTTCTGAGTATTCACTGATATAACTGTACCCGGGACCTCGCCCAGATAGTTTGACCAGAAACTGCTGAAAGTCAGCTAGGATATCACCACTTCCGTATACTCTTAAAATGTTTCGGCTATTCCAATCATCCATTGAGAAGTAGTCGTTAGCCTTGTTCTGAAGAGCCGTAAAAAGCTCCTCTTTTGTTTCATCACAAATAATCTCGATTGATATTTCTGACTCAGACATCATGAGCATTGGCTTATTCGAACTAATGGCTATTCCAACAATATCAGCGAGCCGTAAGTAATCCTCTGAATTCGCATATAGGACAAGATCATCAATCAACCCATTTGACTGAAACATTTGTCTTGCTTCTATTTTCACTACATTTCCCCCCGCAATATCCGAAATGCTAACAGCGCACATCTTTCACCATCCACTAACAAATGGTGACACTCATATTTAGACTGACATATCCAGAACCTCAAGTTCAGTGTAGGGGTTAATTTAGACAGTTATCCAAACAGATAAAAACGAATTCTATATAGCTTGTCAGTGGTTTTCACTATAAAAATGCGAGACAGAAACAAC
Organism: Microbulbifer variabilis; assembly: GCF_023716485.1. Classification (NCBI taxonomy): domain Bacteria; kingdom Pseudomonadati; phylum Pseudomonadota; class Gammaproteobacteria; order Cellvibrionales; family Microbulbiferaceae; genus Microbulbifer; species Microbulbifer variabilis. The sequence goes on along the minus strand of NZ_CP092418.1, from coordinate 2,091,356 downwards.
GTATCTTTTACTTCCAGCTTGGATTTCATTATTTACACTTAACGATTTATCGTTTCGCTCGCCCAATTTTCTCATGCACTTTCGAAAATCCGAAGGACTTTTTCACCCACCCAAATCATAAAACCCATCATTAAGCAGCTCATGCCACCACCGAGCATTGCGGCAGCCAATGCACTAATACCGTATGCCTGCTCACCGTTTACAGTGATTGCTCCAAGACCAAAAAACCCAACAATGCCAAGAAGCAACCATAACAACCCAATACTGCAACAGCATGCTAAAAAGCAACGTTTGAAAGTAAATGTGTTTTGACTTTCATCCATCGCCCCCTGCAAAGGGGTGGATCCAGACAACTTCACAATCTGAGCATTTAGCTCTTGAATCTCCCCCCTCTTCTTGGATAGTTCAGACTGAAGCTCACTATATTTTTCTCGGTACTTTTCCTGATCTATTCCATCAATAGCTTCTTGCAACTCTTGAATGGTGTAATCTTCAACTTTCTTCATAGTTAACACGTCATTTATCTCAGCTTTTACACATGGCAGAAGCGCATCACAATAAAATAATGGAAAATTAATTTAGCCCCCAAGCACCCCTCAATTCTTAATCAAGCCCCTCCAGCTTTTCTTTAAACTCTTGATCTATCGCAGCTAATTGCGGAAGTACAGATTGAACCTGCCCCTCTGATATCTTTGTTATGCCCGCCACAATTTCTGGAAAATTTTTCGAGAAAGCCTTTCCGTGATCACTTTTATAGAATGCCAGTATACTTTTCAGCTCTTCTTCCGAGAATACACTTGCGTGCAAATCTACATACTGCCTCTTTACTTCCTCGGACTGAAATGTAGAGAAGAGTAGATTATTGATTTCGTCCATGTACTCCCTCATTAATGGCTTGGCTTTTTCAGGAATATCGAACTGCTCCAACTGACGAATTTGCATAGCACTTAGATTCTGAACTATAACATCCGTTTGAGAATCAAAATCCATAATCGCCATCAACTCCATAGCCAAATCAACCTTAGGCTGCTGAGCAGACACCCCCACAGAAATAAACGCAACCAAAAATAACATACTTTTCACTTTAACCTCTATACTTCATCTTGAAAATTAAACACATCAATCAGTCAAGCTGTTAAGATACTGAATTCATACCTCATGCTTATCTGGCACAACCTTAACAAACCTCACCAGTTCAAACAGTGAGCCTTCGGGCCTTAAGAAGCCACCCATAAAATATTCACATATTTGACTAACATTATTTCTTTGGCCAAAGGGCACATCTTAAAACTCCTGAATATATCCAGCCACAATTTTAAATACCAAAAAAATATTTTTTCAGGAAACCCCTGCAATTCCTTCTAGAATATTATCTTTCCTTTTTTGTACTATTCATAACCAACCACCAATGACGTAGCACCCAGCGAATGCGATCTCCCAGTGAGGTCAAGGATGCAATAGAAAATCCAGCGCTCTACTTAGGCTTGTTAGTCATTAACCGTCCGAATGAATCTCTTTGGGTCCGAAGGATATAGTCTGAGCTCTTTTCTCTGACCATTTTTTCATATAAGAGCAAAACTCCCACGGAACACTTCTCAACTTTTACAAGATCTATTTTCTTCAACTGGCACTCACACCCCCAAATCTCTGGAAAGAAAAATAGCGATAATGGAAAGTGAGGGCCAATTTCTATTTCTCTCTCTGTGATTTTAATCCACAAGCAATTACTAGCCCCGCCAAGCACTCGAAAGATACTTAATGAGCAACCTGAAACCCACTTATCCACATAAGTTGCACCTTTCATATTAGGTCGAAATATATGCTTCCCGTTTGCTTTTCGAAAAATAATGGAGAAAAAGAGGACTATTAATACTTCCATACGCTTTATATCAGCTAGCAATTAACTCTATGCAGGCGCTTTTATAACACCCTTCTCTACATCTCTAATCTGCTTAAAAAGCAGAAATAAGAGCTTCAGTAAATGAAAGCTATCGACGATAGAGTCACCTGGCAGACAGATAACACCGGCTCTTTACATATTCGCTTTCTTTACTTTAGATAAAACTGCTAATTTCATTAAAAATCAATGAGTTATCCCACTCCCAAGTGCGGCAAACAGACGAAGCTGGTTTTGGCTTTAGATACCTTGAGCGGATTAGGCTAAAAAGCAGGCTATATGTCAACTTATAAAAACAAGGAAACATATCTAAGCTGGCGTTTACATTTAATAGCAGGTGAGTTAATTGGGATATATTTTCACAAATATGAGATTTAATAAAAAATTAGTCCGAGAGGAAATTCAGAATAGCTTGAAGAGGAAGGCTTCGCCTAATCTCAACGAGCAGATTTCTGCTCGCTGAGTACTTTTAAATAATGAATCACTTGTCAGTTTTTGAGTTCAAAAAGTACGACCCAAAATACGCTTAGCTGCATCTAGGGCGAAATCTTTATAGTCCGCTTCCACCTGCGCCATCTCCAACTCATACTGGAATTGTTCTTTGCGCGGGAGTGCTTTCCATTCTTTTAGAATTGGAATATGGCTGGTTTTTTCTGCAATGGTGTAGAAAGCAACAAACTCTTCTCGCACACTATCTTCCACCTGAAGCGCATCCAGAAGTACGCGGATGCGAATGGAAGCTTCAGTAAGCCCTACTCCATCATCCAGTAGTGAACGCGCAATAATCTGAATGCTATCGTTCACTCTTTGGCGCTGCTCTTGTGCGGCCTGCTCCAATTCAGCTAGTTGTTCGGCCTGTTTTTTTTGCGCTGCGGAGAGCTTGCGCAGATAGTAGCCGGCAATAACGGCGAGGGTGAAGATAATTAAAGCCGCAATAACCAGCAACCAGATGGGAAATTCCGTCATTAGATATACACCTTAAGCAAAGCCAGCCCAATGCTGGCAGATACAACAGAAAGCAAAGTGCTGAGACCAACAATATTGGCCGCCAGCTGGCTGTTACCACCCATGGAGTGGGCCATAACAAATGCCGATATCGCACAGGGTGAGCCGGTAATCAGCAGCAGGTAGCCGAGATACTGTGGGCTCAGCCCCATACCCCAACCAATAGCTACTGTGAGCGCCGGCACAGCCACTAGTTTCAGAAATGAAGACATTAAGGCCGTTGGGGAACTGCGCAACAGCTGGCCAAACTTCATGCTGGCGCCTATACAAATTAGCCCCATAGGCAGACTGGCAGAGGCCAGAATTTGAATCGTATCGAGCACCACTTCTGGCAACTGAATACTCACCACTCTAAAAAGAATGGCCAGAATTACAGCGATGATGAGCGGATTCTTACCCAGCTCAGCCAGTAACATACCCAGGCCAAACTTTTTGTCCTTATCGTAAAAAACGAACAGGATCACCGCGAATACATTGAATTGGATGGTGAGTGCTGCCACCAGCACGGCCGACTGAGAAACCCCAACAGTGCCAAAGGCTTTTTCCACCCAAGCGAGACCGACAATAGCTACGTTGCCGCGGAAGGCGCCCTGGATAAACGCGCTTCTATCTTTCACTGCTATTGGTCTAGCCAGTAACCAGGAGAACGGCAATATGGCGAAAGTCCCCAAAACTGCTGCGGTGATCAAGGGGATTTCTTTGGATGGCTGCACGGTGGAACTATAAATACTGTTAAAAAGCAGCGCCGGCAGCATTACATTGAAAACCAATGCAGTAGCATCATTAATAAATGGCTGATGCAGCATACCCTGCCGTGTGAGCAGATAACCACCGACGATCATTAAAAAGATCGGGCCGGTAACCAGCAAAGCAAAAGCCAGATTTTCCATCGTTATTTATTCGTCCAGTGCCAGTTCAGCCTGGGGAAGTGCCTTGAGTGCAGACTCTTCGGCTTTATCGCGCAAGTCAGCAGAAATTTGTTTGCGGGTCTTGGCACCCAACTTACGCAGACTGTCGATACGCTTCACTGCATTACCGCGGCCTGTCGCCAGTCGCTTGTAAGTCTGTTGATAAGCGTCATCGGCCTGGCGCAGGCGGTCACCCAAAGCATCCAGTGACTCCAGCACCATAGCAAACTGGTCGTGCAGCTTGCCGGCTTCGTCGGCGATTTTTTCCGCATTCTTGTTTTGTTTCTCGTAGCGCCAGATATTCTCGACGGTGCGCAGAGTCGCCATCAGGCTGGTGGGGCTTACCAGGACAATTTGCTTCTCATACGCGAAACGGAACAGGTCCGGGTCCGCCTGCATGGCCAACATATACGCAGCCTCAATAGGCACGAAAATAAAGACAAAATCCAGGGTGCGCACACCCTCCAGTTGCTCGTAGGCTTTCTTATTAAGGCCCGTGATATGCGCGCGCAGGGAATTCACATGCTGTTTCAGGGCCTGAGTGCGCTCCTCATCGGTTTCCGCCGAGCTATAGCGCTCGTAATCCACCAAAGAGACCTTGGAATCGATAATCAGGTCTTTGTTTTCCGGCAGGCGCACAATCACATCCGGCTGGCGCCTGCGGCCATCGCTGGTGAGGGTTACTTGCGTTTCATATTCGCGCCCCTTCTGCAAGCCGGATTCCTCCAGCAAGCGCTCAAGCACCACTTCCCCCCAGTTACCCTGAATCTTGCGGTCTCCTTTCAAGGCCGAAGTCAGGTTCAGGGCCTCATCACTGATCCGTTGGGTTTGCTCGCGCAGGGCTTTTATCTGCCCCAGCAGGCTGTTGCGCTCGGCATTTTCGCGATCGTAGACATGTTCTACCCGCTTGCGGAAATCCCCCAGCTGGCGCTCCAGTGGATCGAGGCTTTTGCGCAGGCTATCTTCACTGCGGCGCACGAAGCTCTGCTGCTTCTCCTCGAAAATCCGGTTGGCCAGATTCTCGAACTGCTCCCCCATAGCAACGCGCATCTGCTCCATCAGCTTGCGCTGCTCTGCCAGGGCCTGCTCTCCTTTTTCTACCAGCACCTGGCTGCGGGTAAGCTGTTGTAACTTAGCCGCCAGCTCACCGCGCAGCGTATCCACCTCTTCACCCAGCTGAGTTTCCCGCTCGCGGCTGGTATCCAGGCGTGCCTGTATGACTTGCTGCGCCGCTAAAGTTTCTCTCTGAGCTGCTACCGCCTCCTGCTGCGCTGTTTGCGCTTGCAGGATTCGTCTGCGCCCAGCAGAACGGCCCACCCAGAAGGCGAGTCCCAGCAAAATAAACAAGGCGATAGCCGCCAATAGCGCGTGATCGGCGTTTAATTGCAGCGGGAACGCTGGCATATAGAGGTACTCCCAGACCCGGAATAGAAGTGTGAAGCAGGCTTCTGCTCAGACCAAGCGCCCGCAATCGACATACCCACTACTAGCCGTGGGCGAGGCGGCCATTCTAACAGCTTGGCCAGGGAAAGTACTCTTAACCCCAATGAAGCCTACCGAGGATGCGTGGCGCAGCAGTAACTTACAAAGGGTTTTAGGGTATTCTTTGAGGATTGGTTTCGATGTTGGTACTCCAGAACGCATGCACAAACACAGCGCCCACCCAGATAGCCCTGCCCCCAGCGCCCTGATCTTTGATTCCGGCGTGGGCGCCGTCAGCATTGCGCGGGAAATCCGCCGCCTGATGCCGGGCCTGACCTTGCACCTGGGTGTGGACAACGGCTTTTACCCCTACGGCAATAAAAGCGAAGAGGAGCTGCGCCCCCGCATCGTCCAGCAGGCCCAGGCAATGATGGAACACTGCGGGGCCGATATTTTAGTGGTGGGCTGCAATACTGCCAGCACCCTGGCCTTGCCCCAACTGCGCGAATCCCTGAAGAAACCCGTAGTGGGCGTTGTGCCCGCGGTGAAACCCGCCGCTGCCGCCAGCCGTTCCCGCACTATTGCCCTGATTGCCACCGAAGGCACCGTCAATCGCCGCTACACACGAGAGCTTATCGAGCAATTTGCCAACGGCAACCGGGTAATTAATGTGCCCGCACCGGAGTTGGTGCATCTGGCGGAAAGCAAACTGCGCGGCGAAGCTATCACCGCAGAGGATTTGGAGCCGGTATTACACCGCGTATTCCACACCGCCGGCGGCAACCAAGTGGATATCGCCGTATTGGCCTGCACCCACTTTCCCCTGCTGCGGGAAGAACTGGACCAGTTCGCCCCCCGCTCAATCCAATGGCTGGATTCCGGCGAAGCCATCGCCCGGCGCGTACGCTGGTGGCTGGATGAGCTTGAGTTGATGCTGCCGGATGCTCCAAACACTGGCCGCCTGATCACCAGCACGGTTGACCTAACCGGCAATATAGAGAGGGCCTTCCGCGAGTTCGCCCCAGTTGCCGAACCCCTCGAATCCAACCTCTAGGATCATCGAAATAGTGACAACTGCTCGTCAAGGTTGACAGCTCCGTCACAAACCGCGACCGTTCCCCGAATAACAAGCCCTAACCGGTACCCGAATTCATGCTGAAGCCGGCATTTCCCGCTCTCGAAATATTTGCGCAGCTGCCTCCCGGAGGACTGCTGCTCACCCCCAACAACCGTCTGCGCAACCGCTGCCAACAGGTGTTTGCCGCGCAGCAGTCGCCCGGTGCCTGCTGGATGCCGCCGCCGGTGGAGTCCCTGCGCAGCTGGCTGGACAAGCTCTGGTTCCAGCTGCAACAGCGCAACTGGCAGCCCGCCTTGCAGCAGGTATTGAATCGTGAGCAACGGCAATTGCTCTGGCAGCGCGCCTTGGATGAATCCCTGGATCGTCAACTGCTCAACAGCCAGCAGTTGTGCCGGGATGCCGATAGCGCCCTGGCGCAGCTGCTCCAATGGCAGCTGATTTCCGATCTCTCGCAAATAGATGAAGCGCTAACTCCCTTACTGGAGCAGTTCGCACTCTCTATGCGCAGCGACGAACTGCCGCTGTGCGCCATGATCAAGGCCTTTGCCACTGAGCTTCAGGCCCACAGCGCCATCACCCCAGACCAGCGCGATCAATTGATCCTGCGCGCATTCCAGGAAGGCATTCTGGAACCCGTCGCGCAAATTGATACCGCCGGCTTTGCCCAGATTTCGCCCCTCGCCAATGCCCTGATTCACGCAGGTGCAACAACCGTCAATGAAAGGCCGGGACTTACCCAGCAGAGTGAATTATCCGTAGCCGCCTGTGCCGATTTGGATGAAGAACTCTACCAAGCAGCTCTTTGGGCCGGACAAAAGCTCGCCGAAAACCCCGGCCACAGCGTTGGCATAGTGGTTAATAATCTGGGCCAGTGCCGCGCCCAGGTGGAAGCGGTATTTTCCCGCGTGCTCGAACCCCAATACCTGGACCCGCAGCAACCGCACTACACACTCCCGTTTAACTTCTCCGCCGGCACGCCACTGGCACAGACACCGGTCGGCAGCGCCGCCTTACAATTGCTATCGCTGCTGCAAGACGAATGGGATTACCCTCAATTGCAAAATATCCTGTTCAGCCCCTTCTGGGGTGACGACAGTGAAACCTGGCTGCGCAGCGCCCTGTTCCGCCGCCTACAAAAACTGGAACTTCGCCGTATCGACGGCGCAACCCTGCGCTACTGGGCCGAGCGCACCGCAGAAGTCCTCCACTTGGAATCGCCGCAACTGCCCCGCCAGCTGGAACAAATGGCCGAACGCGCCCGGCGCTGGCAGCGAGCCCCCGCAGAAATTTGGGCCGCGCGCTTTTCCGAAACACTTACCGCATTAAATTGGCCCGGCAGCCGCAACCCGGACAGCCAGGAATACCAGCAGCTGATGCAATGGGAGTCCATCCTGGAAGAGTTCGCCGCACTCAGCGCCTGTGGTGGCAACCTCACCCTCACCCAGGCCCTGCAATTGCTGCGTCAGATTGCCAGCCGCACCCCCTTCCAAGCGGAAACCCGCGATGGCCCCTTACAAATTCTCGGGGTACTGGAAGCCGGCGGCCTCGCCTTCGATCACCTGCGCCTGGTCGGCTTCGGCCAACAGCAATGGCCACCGGCACCGGTACCCAATCCGCTGTTGCCGATTCAATGGCAAAAACACTGGAAGATGCCCCGCGCCAGCGCCGAGCGGGAATTGGAACTGGCCCGCGAACTCACCGCCGACCTGCAGAATGCCAGCGGCGATATCGTCGTGAGTTACACCTGTGAAGAAGACGGTGTGCAGCAGGGGCTGAGCAGCTTGTTTGAAAGCCCGCAACAAGCCCAGCACTTTGCCGAAGGCGCCCTGCACAATCACTACAGCCAACTGGCGCAAGCCTGCCAGCTGGAAAAAATCGAAGACAATAAGCTACCGCCACTCACCCCCGCCGAATGCGAACAAGTGCGCGGCGGTGCCTCGGTACTCAAGGCCCAGGCCCTGTCCCCGTTAAATGCACAATTGCGCTTTCGCCTCGGTGCCAGCAGTTTTACCCAACCGGATATCGGCCTCGGCCCTGCCGAGCGCGGTAATGTGGTGCACCAGGTGCTGGCGGAATTCTGGCAACAGTGCGGCACCCTCGCACAACTGCAAGCCATGGACGACGAGCAACGCCAAGCGCAAATTGAGCGCTCGGTGGAGCGCTCCCTCGGCAGTGTGCGCAAAAAATACAATCACCTGCCGATCGGATTTTGGGCCATGGAAAAGCAGCGCCTGGAGCGCCTGCTGCAACAATGGCTGTCCGTGGAACTGGACAGGCCCAATTTCTCCGTAGAAAAAGTGGAATGGGAACAAGCCGTGGAAATCGGCGGGCTGCACTTTAACCTGCGCCTGGACCGACTGGACCAACTCGCCAGCGGCGAGCAACTGGTGATCGATTACAAAACCGGAATTCCCAGTATTCGCGACTGGCTTACCCAGCGCATCCGCGAACCCCAGCTGCCGCTCTACGCCCTGTTCCAACCGGACGCCCACGCCATCGCCTTCGGCCAAGTACGCAACGGCGACTGCAAATGGAATGGCTGCGGAGACCTGGAGCACCCCATTACCGGCATTAAAGCCGTGGGCGATACCGAAAAAGAATCCCCCTACGGCACCTGGAGCAACCTGGTGGAGCACTGGCGCTACAGCCTGGAATCCCTCGCCACCGAATATCGCAGTGGTGTTGCCACCCTCGCCTTTGATCGCCCCTCCGACAACAACAGTGAACTCTGGCCCCTAAACCGCTGGCCGGAAAGGGAGCAAATAACCGAATGAACGAAGTCGTGACCACTCCCGCCCTGCGCCGCCCCATCGATGCCGACGCCCGCAGCCAAGCCCTGGATATCAGTCGCAGCTTTGCCGTGTCTGCCCCAGCGGGCTCCGGTAAAACCGGCCTGCTCACCCAGCGCGTATTAAAGTTGCTCGCCGCCTGCCAGCAACCGGAAGAAGTGCTGGCCATTACCTTCACCCGCAAAGCCGCCGGTGAAATGCGCGAGCGCCTGATCGACGCCCTGCACAGCGCCCGCGACCAAGCCAGGCCAGATAACCCCCACGATGCCATCACCTGGGATTTAGCCCGCGCCCTGCTGGAGCGGGATCGCGAACTGGAATGGGAACTGCTGCAAACTCCCCAGCGCCTGCGTATTCAAACCATCGACGGCCTCTGCCGCAGCCTCGCCAGCCAACTGCCGATCGAAAGCGGCCTGGGCGCACCGGGCGAACCCCTGGAGCGCACCCAAATTGCCTTCGAGTTAGCCGTGGTGAACCTGCTCAAACACCTCGATGGCGAAACCCCAGACGCAGACCTACAGCAACTACTGCTCCACCTGGACAACGACCTGAGCCAGCTCAATAAGCTACTGCGTATTTTGTTGGACAAACGCGAGCAATGGCTCGGCCCACTTTTGAGCGTTAACTTCGACGGCGCCCAGGACTATTTCCATTTTGTCATCGATGAACTGGTAGCGGAAAAGCTGCAAGACCTCACCACAGCCCTCGGCAGTTATGCCGGGGAACTGCTGGAGCTGGCCAGTTATGCCGGCAGCAATTTACAAAAGGAAAACCCCAGCCACGGCCTGTGCCTCTTCGCCGAACTGGACGATTTCCCAAGCACAGATAGCAGCGGCTTGCCCGCCTGGCTCTCCCTCGGCAGCCTGCTCCTCACCACCACCGGTGATCTGCGCAAAGGCGGCGGCATCAATAAAAAACTCGGCTTTGGCCTGCCGGATAAAAAAGATCCCGAGCGCCCCATCGCCGAAGAATACAAACAGCGCATGAAAGATCTGCTGGCAGAACTGGCCAGCAACGAACCGCTGCTCTCCGCACTGCGGGAAGTGGGCAAGCTCCCCAGCGGACTGCAACAGAGCCAATGGCAACTGCTGCAAGGGCTCGCCCAGGTACTGCCCAAGTTAGTCGCAGAATTAAAGCTGGTCTTCCAACAGCTTGGCGCCACCGACTATACCGAAGTGGCCCAGGCCGCACTGATCGCCCTGGGCGATAGCGATAACCCCACAGACCTGGCCCTGAAACTGGACCTGCAAACCCAGCATATTCTGGTGGACGAGTTCCAAGACACCTCCCACACCCAGCTACAACTACTGGAAAAACTCACTGCCGGCTGGCAGCAGGGAGACGGCCGCACCTTATTTATTGTCGGCGACGGCATGCAATCCTGTTACGGCTTCCGCAATGCCAACGTGGGTATTTTCCTGGATGCGCGCGAACGCGGTATCGGTGAAGTGCCCCTGGAAGCCCTCGACCTCCAGGTAAATTTCCGCTCCGAAAGTGCGGTGGTGAACTGGGTTAACGAGACTTTCCAAAGGGCCTTCCCGCAAGCGGACAATATCGGTCGCGGCGCCGTGCGCTATCTGCAATCCGAAGCGTTTAAAGGCTGCAAATGGGCCGAGCCCTCGGTCAATTTTTACGGCTGCATCGATGACGAAGACCGCAACCGCGAAGCCACCCAAGCGGTTGAACTAGTGCAGCAATTACAAGCGCAAGATCCAGAGAGCCGCATCGCCATTCTAGTGCGCAAGAAAAAACACCTGCAAAAAATTCTGCCGGCCCTAAGCGCCGCCAATATCGCCTTCCAGGCCCCAGAGCTGGCGCCGCTCGCCAGTAAAATGGTGGTGTTGGATTTACTCAGCCTCACCCGCGCCCTGCTCGACCCCAGCGACCGAATCAGCTGGCTGGCCGTACTCCGCGCCCCCTGGTGCGGACTGCAACTGCCAGACCTTTACACCCTAGCCAACTGGGGCAATGGGGATATCACCGTAACCGACACCAGCGCGCGCCCATTATTAATGGCCTTGCAGGAAGTGGACGATATCGCCCTGCTCAGCGATGAAGGGCGCACGCGGCTTGCCCAAGTGGCCCCCAAACTGCTGCACGCCTGGCAACAGCGCGGCCGCAAACCCCTGCGCACCTGGATTGAAGGCCTCTGGCTGGAACTGGGCGGCCCCGCCACCGTAGCGCAAAAATCTGATCTGAATAATGTGCAGGATTTTCTGCAATTATTAGAAGCCTTCGATGCCGGCGGAGCCATTACCGACTGGCAACAGTTCACCCTGGCCCTGGAACAGCTCTACGCCCGCCCCGCCCAAGATGCCAAAGTGCAGGTGATGACCATTCACAAATCCAAAGGGCTGGAGTTCGAACACGTACTGATCCCAGGCCTGGACCAAGGCGGCAAACCCGGCAGCGACCAACTGCTGCGCTGGAGCGAGTGGCTCAGCCGCGAAGGCGAAAGCCGCTTCCTGCTCGCCCCCAAAAATGCGCGCGGCGGCCGTGACCCGGTTTTTGAATACCTTAAGCACGACAACAGCGAACGCGAACGTCTGGAAGGCACGCGCCTGCTGTATGTAGGCTGCACCCGCGCCATCCGCTCTCTGCATCTTTTGGCCTGCATCAACCGGGATGAAAAAAAGGGCCACCTAAAAGCCCCCGGTAGCGCCGCCCTACTCGCCGGCATCTGGCCCAGTGTTTTGCACCATCAGGAAAGCGACTGGTGCCACTGGCTGGAAGCGGAAGAACCCCTGCTCAACCAGGAAGAAGCCAGCAGAGATCACGACTACTTACTGCGCCTACCCAACCAATGGCAACCCCAAGCCATGCCCCGGCAGGAATGGCTGGCCCAATACCGCATGCCTGACTACCAACCCAAAACTGAGGAAGAAGACAATATTCCCGAACTGGGCCAGGTAGCCCTGCGCTGGTTAAAACACGCCGGCACCGTAGCCCACGAAACCCTCGCCACCATTGCCGAGACCAATATCAACGACTGGACACCCAGCAAACTGGAAGCCCAACGCCCCCTATGGCAACTGCGCCTGAAACAATTAGGGCTATCCGCCACCAGCCTGGACCGCGCCGCCGAGAAAGTGGAGATCGCCGTACGCAACAGCCTCAACTGCCCCACCGGCCGTTGGCTATTGGATGGCTCACTAAGAGAATCCGCCTGCGAACTGGAACTCCACAGCGGCGGCCGACAGTTACGGCGCTCCATTGTGGACCGCACATTTATCGATTACGAAGGTACCCGCTGGATTGTCGATTACAAAACGGCTGAGCCCGGTGGTGAAGAAAGCCAGGAAGAGTTTATTGTGGCTCAGCTGGAGCAGTATCGGAATCAGTTAGAGAATTACCGCAAGCTCTTTTATGCGCGGGGGGAGCGGAATATTCGGTGTGCGCTGTATTTTCCGTTGATGCGGAGGTTGGTGGAGTTGGATTAGGGGGGACTTAATGGCGATGCTTAAATTTGCACTGTAAAGAAAATGTAACAGATTGAAGCTGATCAGCCTCCCTTATCCTAACCCTGAGATTATAGAATAAAGACATAAAACAATACTTGTAGCAAAAGCCACTGCCTTCAATCTATTTAACCATGCCGCCTAGCGATAAGCTGAAGCGGCATATTCGCCAAATACCGAAGTCTTATGAAACACTTGAGATTACCCCGAGCTGCTTGCATAGTTATGGTTATTGACAACTAGCCTAGCCAGACACCACCAACTTATTTGGGGAGAAAACTAATTCTGGCTCCTCAAGATCTAAACCTAGTTTAGGATTACCCATCATTTTATAGATCCGTAGGGCTGGCGCTCCATCGCCACTTTCGACCAAACTAAATTTTTCTCTTAAGTGTCTTAGTAAATTTTTACTAGCTGTAGTCAAAACAAGGCGCAGATTATTAATGGAATTAGCTTCGGAAACAATAACTCTTAAAGTATCAATCAGTGCGACCTTATTAAGGTCATCTAAATGAGCTAAAGGCTCATCTAAAACGAATGTACCTCCCAAGCTTCTAGCTCTGGCTAAAAAGATTGACAAGGCAAGATCTTGCCGCTGCCCCTGACTTAAAGCTTGCATCTTATCAAAAGCATTATCCTGACCATCAAATTTCGCAATCCACTTTAGGAACCCATCTTCAGTTGGCGCTGCAGAAATAGAGTCGATAAATCTGTTTCCTTGAGCACGCAGATACAATGAACTGATTGTTTCAGATAGCGGCTTAATTTCTCTGGAAACAAAGTCCTTCACCTCGGCTTGAATATCAGATATCTCATTTTCAACTATTGATCTAGCAACTTTTTGGTTAATCAATTCCGAACGCGCTTTTTCTGCTTCATTCAATTCCTTCCTGAAAATTATCACCTCTTTATCTTTCTTATTTTGTTCAGCAATTTTTTCGAAGCAATCTTTCACCTTTACAAGTAAAGCATTAGCTTCTAGCGTGACCCTTTCCTTCTCCTCAACCTCAGAAGCAATGACATCAATTGATTTTCTACTAACAACTTTTTCCCTGCATAGAACATTCCACCGCTGGGAAAAATTAGCTTGAGATCGGTGAATCTCATCATGCTGCAACTTTAAGGTTGAAAGCTCGCTTTCAGCTTTTTCTCTACACCCTTCTATTTTACTAAGTTCAACGGATAGTATGCTAAGCTCCCGCTTATTAATTTCTCTAGCCTTTTTCCTCGACCCCACAACATCATTAAGCAACTGAATAAAAGCTTCTATTGACTTATCCAGCCCCTCAATAGACAACGAGAAAGCCCTATTAGCAGTTACTGCTGACCATTGAGAAAGCAAAGATTCAACACGCAACAATATGTCCGATAAATCTTTGCCAGCTTTATATGCCTTATCAAGTACCTCAATCTCTATTTTTGAGTGCCGAATCGCTGTCTTACTGGAATCCCGAAGCTTTTCTAACTCTCTTAAAGCGTTTTCTTGATCAGCTAAAGCTTCTCGACTAACTCCCAAGCCCAAAAAAACAGGCTCCAATTCATTGCACCCCTCTAAAATTCGATCCTTCTTTTCTGACAAATCTCTATATTTTTTTAGGTAGTCGTTTTCAAGCTGAAGCTTTCTACTTACAATTTCTAATTCAACCGCTAGCTGAGATTCAGCTTGAGAGCGCTCCGAGAGCATCAAAAATTTTCTTTCAATACGTAATTTAAGGTCTGAGTTACTTTTATATTCATGTTCGCATAGGGGGCACTCTCGAATATTAGCATGTTCCTCAATATATTCCTTACCTAATGAAAGCATCAGTCCTAGTTCGCTCAGCGCTTGCTCTCTAGAACCCCTTAACAATTCTAATTTTTTCCTTACCTGCGCAAATTCATTAGATAACTTCTGTCTTTCACCCTCCTTGAAGAGACGTTTTTGTAAGTCCTGCATCTCAACTTCTAAATCATATATTTCTGTCTTCCTTTCAAACCACGAAGGATATTCGCTCAAACACTTTAAAATACGATTATGAGTATCTTCTAACTGTTTATGCTTTCTATCAGCAGAACTCGTCAAATAAAAGAGCTTTTCTAACCCACCCTCTTCCCTCAGTAAATTGATTTCTGATTTTCCAAACACTTCAAATAACACATGAAACAATTTTAAATCATCGCCCAATTGGCTTATAGATTCAGAAGCCTGGCCTATCAGCTGATCATCTTTTCTACAGCTTGATTCAAATTCCTTTATCCTAGCTCTAATCTGTGAAGCCTTACTTGTATATCCATCAAGCTCATCTCTCTTAAATTGAACTCGTTTTTCAGCCCCTTGTATTTTTGAAAAACTTTCCTCATAAATACCTAGCTCCTTTTGGAAATACTCTACCTCTGAATATTCTTGAGCAACCTTGCTTTGGGATTCGGTAAGTGAAACTTCAAGCTCGTCATGCAAATCATATATATCATGGGCATTTAAAATAATCTCCTTGACATCTAAAGAACTCGCAACGGCCTCAAGTAAACTCCGAGCATGTTTGTAATAGAAATCATTTTTTATAGAGGCATAATTATCAATCAACCTCCTATACTCATCAATTTTCCCTTCTAATCTACTTATCTCACGTTCTAAAGTACTTTCAGCAGGAAGCTTCCTTAGCACCCTATCTAAATTGCTTTCAGACTTTTGATACTCAGATACCCCAAAAAGATTTGAAAAAATTAGTTTCCGTGTATCATTAGAATCGTCATCGCTATCAATCAATAAACTAAGAGATTCACTTTCTAGGAATCGTGTTGAACGTAGCCAATCAATTTTTGCACGACTAGGATTGCTCCCAGGAGGAAGGGTTCTTACGATTTGACTAAGCAAATCTTGATCTGAAATTTTCTTGTAATTTAGTGGATCATCCTTTTTATAGAGCTGGCTTGCTGAATCTTCTAAAACCCTCCTCCAAACCAGCGACTGCTGATTATATGGTACAATCGCCTCAGCAAACGTCTCGAGTTGCTCATCGCCAAACCGGCATCTTATGTCATGAAGCTCCAATGAGCTTAAACGCTTTATATGACCGCATAAAAGCCACTCTAGAGCATCACAAATACTCGTTTTCCCGGTTCCATTAGGAGCATATATAACTGTCAATGGAGCGGATAAATCTAGCGAGATTTTTTCAGAAATGCCCCTAAATTTTTGAATCTGTAGCTTATCTATCAGCATCTCTTAGTACTCCATTTTTAATTGAATCCATCAGTCGATCGAGATTTCCCTGTTTTTTATACTCAAGGAGCAATTTCTCTGCATTTGTGCTTAATGAGAATGATGACATTGGTTGAGATACACTACTTAGGGGCTTAGGCAATGAAAGAACAGTTACGTATTGTGCTCGCTCTAAACCAGAACCATCAGATGATGGCCACAATACATGCTTTCTGCATACCTTAGTATCTTGCTCTAGTTCTTGGATTACTTCCCGTATATCACTATTCGGCTCCTTGCTCAGAATTATTAAAAGATAACCATCAACAATAAGTCCTCTCTGACTTTCTAGACTTGATAAGATACTTCTAACGAAGTTATGCATATCCTCTTTCATAGACTGAAGAGAGACTTCAATGTTATTTACAGAATCGGGAAGGATACAGCAAGCAGCCAGAGCGTATTTATTATGCATAACAAACACACCCTTATTTAGATCTGACATGGGCCAATCTTGAAAGCCGGACTCAGAAAGAAGCTTGTGCACATCTAGAAATACAGCATCTTGATTTATCATCATTATGGTAACGCTACCTCTTCTTCGAGCTTTTCTTTGAGTTGTGCAGTCGTCTCAGCAGAGAACAATATGTCGTCAATTTTTCCCTGATTTTTCCAATAAACTACTCTATCGCTTACTTCACAAATATCCTTATCCTCTTGAGTAATTTCTACTTGAGTTTTTGAAAATGCGGCACTCGATATATCCGAAAGTCTATCACTCCTAATTCTGCCGTCTTCCGGCAAAGATCCTATATTTTTTCCGCGACAAATAATTGTCAATGGACGAGCGCTCCCACCCTCTTTTACAACCTCCTCCTTAACTTTATTATACAACTGACCAGCAGAGTGCTGCCTAGAATCCCAAATAAGAAATTCATGCCCTCTGTCTTTAGATAACAAATGTCCATATTCCACTCTCAACTCATGAGGCAAGACAGGCAGAAGAGATGCATCTATTGCCATTTGAAGCAACTTAATAACAGGAATGGCACTCGCTAGATTATCTGCATCTTTATAAACATCATCAGGACAATAAAAAGGGGATTTAAGTGTACCCATTAAACACTTTTGAAAAATTTCACTAGCAATCTTTCTGGTACTAGAGCTGGATTGAGGATATAGCGCATCCCTCAGTTCATTAATTTGAGCATTTGTAGCTTCCCTATTTTTATCATTCACGCCTTCATAATCTTGAAGCATTTTCCCTTTAATTCTCTCCAGAAATCTATACAGTTCATCGGCTTCATACAGCCCATCACTAGCCTCAAGTTTTTGGTTACGCCATATATATTGCTCACATTCTGAAAATACATGGAGCCCTTCAGAAGAAGTATTTGTCCACTTGAGTTTCCCTAAGGCTGCGCCAGGTATAGTATTTCTTACAACCAAGCCACAAAATTTTGTATCATCGACATATCTCAAGTTAGGGAGCGCATTTTTAGGCCGCTTGCCCCCCTGCCTGTGTTGAAAAACACCAGATAAACAACGCCATTTATCATCTTCTTCATCTATAACAGGGGTACGGTTCATGCAATTACTCAGCATCAGGCGACCATCAGCATCGGATGCCTTAATTTTTTCTAGAAAGTCGCCTATTGCTGCTTTCCAGTGCCCGCTAGATGACTTTTCGTTTAGTAATGATCCAGTAATCAAAAGCCTTTTATTTGAAACTCCAGGACCTTTTATGGAGCTAATTACTCTTTCCCTTGGACTTCCTTCTTCAGTGCAAATAAGATCAGCACAAATTAGCGGAAAAATTACGACATCATTACCTTCCAGCCTTAAAATATTATTACCCTGCTTTAACTTTGGGACTGAAATTTCAGTGGATTGCTCGAAAAAATTTTTTAAGAAAATATAGCTCTTTACACTATCCCCACTTTTTACCCAGACCCACCCCCCATTATATTTCTTATCATTTAAAGGCTTCGAATCCCAAATACCCTCAACACCTTCATTCATTTCAATGTCGATTAAGGAAGATCCTGAACTAAATCCAAAACCGCAAATAAAAATTAAGTTGCATTCATATTTTTTTATCAGATCATCTATAACGCTGAAGTCCGGAGAACCAAAAGCCAGTTCTGGAGCTAAAACAATCGCAGGGTGACCTGCCACCTCTTCAGAAAGTACTCCTTGACCAGCACAACCAGGCTTGAGCAAATCTTTAACAATTTCAATATTTTCTGTTCTACTCTTATCATTGGAAAACTCATCCTTACTAGGGCACTGTAACTTAAGGATGCAAGCTTCAATATGACCATTAACAGTCCAATTCCCGCCAATATCTTTTTGTATCCATCCAGACATTTAACCATCCAACTATTTATTCTCACTAAAGACAGAACTGAGATGTCCTGCACATTGATTTCAATAACAAAAACTGTGCATTGCAACGGGAGCAATCCTAGATACCGACCAATTAAAGTATAACCCGCCAACCCTATCGACTAAAGCGTTAACCAGCACCAAATACAGGAGCACAATGAGCATTCAAGGAAACCAGCTTTTCGGCACAAAATCTTAGAGAAATATAGGCGCGTAAATTTTCTTATTGGAATATATTAAGTTTTATTCAGTGTCACAGCTGAGTAGAATTGATAGATATCAATCGGTATGGCGGGTTGCGATCAAGCAAATTTCTACGGTCGCTGTCCTCTAGCAAAGATCCCAAAATTTCTGAAGCATCCACACTATCAATAAGAGAGCCGAAACGTGAAGTAAGAATAGAGAAAAGGCGCTGACCCAAGGTGCTGCAACACCAGGGGCCAGCTAACCAAATTGATAAGGACACTATCAAGATGGCTGTATGCATACTACGCTAGAAACCCGCTCGTCTTCAATAAAGTGGAGCACAATCAGCAGCTTGGAGCGATTCCCCAAGCTCTGGGAGCCTAGCGCCCGCCTTTTCCTATTCTGCGCCCACCGCCCCCGCGCCCCACCCCACTCTTCCATCAAGCATCACTTATCAAGCTTCCCCACAAAGGAATGCCCACTCACAGCTTGAGTATCGCTAGGAAACAAACATGTTGATCCTAAAGCGCCGAACAGGCGAAAACCTCAGAATTGGAATGAATGTCTCGATCACAGTGTTAGAAGTGAAGGGAAATCAAGTAAAGATAGGTATCCGCGCCCCTAAATCCCTCCCCGTCCATCGTGAAGAGATCTATGTGCGTATTAAAAGAGAACACAAAGTAGGCAATTGAAGGTGTTGAAGAATGGCTCTCCAAGGAAGGAGGCTCCACCTCAATAAAGACGCTATTAATAGCTAGTTATCTTCGAGGTATAGGGCAGTGAACTTATACAGCCCTCTTCACAACTACAAAAAGACATCTCTCCACAGAAAGGTAAAAGTCAACACAAATTGGATCGAACAAGCAGTATAACTAGCTCGCAGAAGACTGAGGTCATTTTTCAACCTATTCTTCTTCATCACTACGATCTATTAGGTTTTCCGGTGAGCCCAAAGTGCTATCTTTTTCAAGCTCTTCCTTAATATCTTCAGGAAGTGGCTTGAACAACTCTTTTGCCCTCTCTTCGGCTTTCTTTTTTGCCTGTTCGTATCTTTCTTTATCGTTCATAAGTCTCTTACCAGATAATGTGGATTGCCTTTCTTTGAACCAACCAATTTAAACCCACCATGAGACATATAGTACTTTATGAGCTTGTCATTCATAGGCTCCATGATGCGAATTTTCTTTGCACCAATTAGATCCCCATAAATTTCATACGCCAATAGAGAAATACTGAACATTTCACCGGCGTATGGACAATTCTTAGGGGCTCTCTCTATAAAATCTAAACGCATTTCGGTGCCCTTGAATGTAGGGCGACCAAGGGACATTGAACATAAAGTATTTCCTAACCAAACTGACATATCGAATGACTTCGGATAGAAAATCTTATAGCTCCGGGAAAATTCCCAATCCCATGAAACCTTTCGTTCAGCGGTATCCTTCCAAGCCTGGAAAGCATTTAAGGTTTTGTGATCTATACCTTCAACATTTAGAACGCCCTTCAGGTTTCCGGGCAGGCTTTCTTTTGCTATATCTCTTGCTTGCGTTCGAAATACATCATACCGTTCTAACGTTTCCTTATGTGACGGTTGCATTTCTTCTCCTTGAATCTGCCTGTTGAGATCCGCCTTTAGCCCTCACTGAAGGCAGTATTTTCCCGGTTCATTGCGGTCCGACCAATCATGGACATTAATAAGTGAAAGCCTGATATGGATGGGTAATGATAACGCGAATGACCATTTGAGCCTAGCGCCCGCCTTTTCCTATTCTGCACCCACCGCCCCCGCGCTCCACTCTACTCTACTCTACTCTACTCTACTCTACTCTACTCTACTCTTTCACCAAGCATCACTTACCAAGCTTCCCCACCAAGGAATACCCACCCACATCTTGAGTATCGGTAGGAGAAAACATGTTGACCCTAAAGCGCCGAACAGGCGAGAACCTAAGAATTGGTACGAATGTCTCGATCACAGTGTTGGAAGTGAAGGGAAATCAAGTAAAGATAGGCATCCGCGCCCCCAAATCCCTTCCCGCCCATCGTGAAGAGATCTATATGCGTATAAAAAATGAACAAAAACTAGGCAATGGAAGGCGTTGAGGAAAGCTTCTCCATGGAAGGAGATCAACCTGAACTCTACTTTCTTTAGAGGCTGCGCCCTGCCAAAACTACGACATATTAATCCATGATTATCGTACTAACGCTGACTAAACGGCAAGCTCAGATCACGAAGAGGCAATCCAACAGAGACTCCGAAGCTACCAGAAAGAGTTTAGCCAAATTGCTATATTTCTATTCACGCCGGAGCCTGTCAACGCTTTCATACATCTTTGCAACTAACACTTTCTTATTTATGCCATAGTGGAACTCTCTATGACAGTTCGGGCATAGTGCCACCGCATTAGTTATAGTGTCTGAGCCATTGTCAGCTAATCGACGCAGATGATGGACCTCAAGAAACGGCTCCCCTTCAGTAGTAATGAAAGGAGCATCAGATCCGCAACATTCACATTGACCAGAAGCCTCTTTTAAAACCCATGCCTTTACCTTTGGGTCCCTAACATAACTCGTAATTTCGGAATATGTTTTGTTTGGCTCCTTAATTCCCTCTGGTTTAACTAACGAATTCTTCGACTTATAGGCTAGAACCTGACTTTCAAACTCTGCAACTTTTGGAAATTTTTGCTCTTCAACTTCTGAAATTTAGCGCTCAATTGTTGAAGCTGTATTCGATCCGACATTCTTTGCAGGTTTTAAACCTGAAATCCAATCCCGCCCCATAATCGAGAAGACATAAGAAATGTTCTGCATTCGATATTCATATGACTTTTCTGTTCTACCAAATCGACTAGATAGATCAGCGTAGATGTCCCTCTTTACAAAAGATATTCCATTAGCCTCTTTGGCATGCATGTCAAGATAAGCTTCTACTGCTGCTTTTAATTCTTCATCTGTCCAGTTTTCGCTCAATGTAAATCCTATATGTAGAGTGCAACCCCTTCCAAAGGGTCGCCTAAGCGATAGCATAGGCGCACCGTGAAGCCCGTATGTTATCAATCGTAATGACTCGAGCATCTTATCAGTTTTTATCAATAGCAATATAGGAAAGTAAGCTAGGCATCCACGCCCTATATCTCTTCCTATCAACCGAAAAGAGATCTACGTGCGTATCAAAAAAGAACAAGAAGCAGACTGTAGAAGAGATTGAGAACAAATTCTCTACGGAGAGAGATTACGTATCGAGCCTCCATTACTGTAGGGATCAATCCTTATCAGAAGGTAGGGAGTATCAATATCGCCCCTATACTACAGCTAAAGACAGATACCATTTAACCTCGCATTACAATGGCTTTGTTAGCATTGATGTATAGACCTTTGTGCTTTTAAGCCCCAGGAATTAATATCTGGCTCACATGAAAATAATTGGATATCCATTGCTCCCCAAGCTTGTAAAACATCTTTCAGGCCCTTGAGGCTAAGCGCCTCCTTCTTTGACACATTTTTATAAATGTGGCGACCTAAGTAGATTTCCTTAATTGCCCCTTCTGGTATATCTAGACAATATAATGGACGCCCGGAAACACTAATCTTACTCCACTCTCCATAACGACCTGTTGAGTGATAGTATCCGAATGGTAAATGTGAAATTTGCTTCACAACCCGCACCTCTTCTTCATAGCTCCATTCAGTAGATTTGTATAAAAACGCTCTTTTTAAAAGATTATAGGAATCGGCGTCAAATTCTATTGCATTACCAATATTCATGAGCTGATCATAACTAGGGATAGGTAAATTACTATGTGGTTTGGTAGCAGAGTAAATTACCTCTCCATACTGACTAGGGATTATGCACGTATCAATATTTGACAATCCAGCCTTGTCTATATCTATTCCAACAACAACGCCTTGGTGCTCATCCCCGTAGTGCGACCACATCAAAGGGTTTAGCGGCTGTCTAGTTAATGACAATATCCCGTAGTTTCTTGAAAATCTATTCTTGCATGCAGTTGTTGCCAAACTAGCAGTTGTGCCAGACTTATCATCATTAGCGAATCCGAATGACGTGCACTCGAAAGGATCATTCAAATCCTCTAAGCAAGAGAACCCTATCGACAAGCTATCCACTACTGCTTGAGCTGCTTGAAAGGACATGTATTTATATAAAATCAAAGCTATTTCTCATGAGCCTAACGGGAAGCTAAGAGTCGTCATGTAACGATGAAGGCCTTAGCATAGGAGTGATTCTGTTGGAGAAAAGTTATGCAAGTATGTAGCCTCTGACACCAATACTCCAACCCAAACCACATGGCCTCTATTTTTAGTAGTGAATCATACAATGTAAGGTTACTAGCTAAAAAATCAATTCAGACAACACACACTTACTATGTAATTTTACTCTCAAGCTTTTCTCGTTTTTCATGCAACTTAGCTTTAGTACTTCGCAGGTCATTACTCTGGATAATGGCTCTTGCAAAGTAAAAACAAACGCCTGCTCCAGTACCAAGCCCACCAAGACAGAGGCCGTAAATTATGCTCCGAAGTAACAAAGGTGGATTGAAAAAATGAATCATTAACAGAAGTGCGACGACAATAAAAAGAAGAAAGAAACAAATAAAAATTAGCGTAAGTGAACTTCTCAGTAGCTTAGTATTCCCTTTGCTCAACTTCTCGACAAACTCTTGATGAGAGTCTATCTCTTCAATCTTCTTTCGGATCTGATCTTCCCTAAAACGAATATATTTGATACCCGCTATTCCAGCGAAAAACGAAACTATAAAAGATATGACAATTACTTCCAGGCTCACAGTTTATCCTTATATATCGCTTTTATATAATGCTATAATCACGCACCTGTTAAGTAAACTACTTTATTACGAAACCTCGTCAACCTCCGGAAGCCTCGCCCTCCCATTTCCTATTCTGAGCCCATCACCCAACGCCACACCCCACTCTTCCTCCAATAATCACTTACCATGCTTCCCAACCAAATAGTATCATCTACAGCTTTAATATCAGCAGGAAACAACATATTGCCCCTAAAGCACCGAGTTGGAAAAACACTAGGAATTGGAACCAATGTTTCAGTCATGATGCTGATAGCGAAAGGCAATCAAGTAAAGATAGGTATCCACGCCCCCAAGTACCTCTCTGCTCCCCGAGAAGAGATCTATGTACGCATCAAAAGAGAGCGAGAAGTAGGCAGCGGGAAGCGTTGAGAATAAAATATTCAAAGGAGGAGGTATAGTGGTCCAGTAAACCCCTTGGCTTCATAGGGTAATCTACGTAAACTACTTTAAGCAGCTAAATAGAGCAATTCGCTTACAGCGATTCGACTTCCTTTACACTTGCTATCTTCATATGTATATCAATTAATGGAGATACAAACTCTAAACATTCTTCTGTAAAAAATTCACGTGATCTATTTATGCGGTAAGGATCGAAAATCTTGTGCATAGCCTGTTCAAGCTCACTATAGTTAGTAGTTTCGATTTCTTGAATAACTCGAAACCGATATGGAACACTAGTGTTGTATAACTGATTAATACGATTCTCTACCGAGCCTGTCGTTATGCCAATTTTCACAATCTCTTTTCTATTCTCGGTATAAAGGTTTGTTCCAAGTATATAAAGAGTTCCGATTCCCCGTTCTAAATTTTCTAAAACCTCTGTAGAAATAGTATCTTCCGTTCCATCAGTCTCAGCCGAATCTATAGCATTAGCACCAATCAAGAACACTTTCATAGGTTTCTGTGATCGATCTGAGTACATATCACTAGCATTTTTTTGAACTACATATATTTGCGCTAAAACTGCATGATCCAAATCTTTAAAATGTCCCTTTTCGACATTTTTCCTATGAGATTCCGTACCATACAATATTGGATAATTTTCTTTTATTAGATCTCGGATTTCCTGAGGAGTTAGGCCATCGGGATGTGCTGAGAGAAGATTTCTAACACCGTCACGGAATCTCATATGCGAACCTTAACAGTTATTAATGATCGGCATCTATATATCACCTTTTTCTGGATTTGCAAAGCTTCATTCTTAGTAATTCTGGATATCTAATAAAAGCTTATAGTTCTGGACGCCCGCTTTCTAGAATGGTGAACAGGACAGCAGAAGCCAGATGATAAAATTAGCATTGAATCTATGGAAATCATTTAAACTCAACAAGTTCTAGTGAAATACCAACTCAGGAAGACTACCCCAACCTTTCCCTATCCTGCACCACTACGATCATTCCCCACCCGCAAAGTATTACTTAGCAAACTCCCCCACCAAAGAATACCCAAAATGAGCGCGAAGCAGGCACGTTGACCATAAAGCACTTAACCGGAGAAAGCCTGAGAATCGGGACAAGTGTCTAAATCACAGCACTGAAAGTGAAAGGTAGCCAAGTAAAGATAGGTATCCATGCCCCCAAATCCCTCCCCATCCATCGAGGAGGGATCTATGTCCGCATCGAGAGAGAACAAAAAGTAAGCAATGGCAGGCGTTGAGGGAAAGTTCTCCACGGAAGGGGAATAACACCAAGCCTCTGTTATTTAGCTATTTATTTTCTATACTTTCTTATAAATTAACGCTCGTAGATGATCGAAGCTCCCGAGAGAGCCGTATACTTATTATGGCGAGCAGACTCTAAAGCGGTCATCAATGCGCTTGCAACCATGATCAGAAATAATTTTTATAGCTACTGGATGCACGTCACAACTTACTGAAATGATTCAGGAATTTTTGGAACTTCCCGAACCTTACCATCGCGAAGAATAAAAGAAACAGACTTGCTCGCCATGGTAATTGGATTTACTTCAACCCACACCCAAATTTGGTCCTCACCTCGTGCAGTAACCGAGTAAGGGGAACCCATCATCTCAGTCAACTGAGCCTCCGTCATACCAACCTTAACCTGCCTCGCTTTCTGGAATTCAAATTTGGTTCCAGCACATCCGGTCAGTACGATCATTAGCGCAAATGAAATTATTATTTTTTTCATGCTTGCTTGGCATCCTATTCTAAAAGTAATTGTAAATATTACACTGTGCGATTAAGGTCATCCACCAAATAAAATAGCAACCTGAAGCTGACAGTAGTTTATCAGCCGGCTTTACGAAATGTTTATTTCCATGTTATCAAGGCTGGCCCTAAGATCTCGTTGGCTTCGTAATACTTATTTCACCTACCAAGCCTCCCCATCATGGAATGCTCTCCCACGACTTGAGTATCAGCTGGAAGCAAATAGGTTGCTCCAAAAGCACTGCGCTAAAAAAACTATAAGTTGGTATGAATGCTACAATCATAGTAACTAAAAATAATCAAGTAAAGATAGCCATCCACGCCCATCTAGGAGAGATCTATGTGCGCACCAAAAATGAACAAAAATTAGGCGATGGAGGAGCTGAGGATAGATTCTCCAAGAAATGAGACACCTGAGAAACTCGCTAAATACTCACAGTGAAAATCTTCGGAAGAAGAACTCTTTACTAGGAGATACTATCGTATCCACATAGCTCTTTTCGTCTGCTATAAACACTTGTTATAGCTCTTCTTCAAAAAAGTTCGTACTCAAAATACGCTGAACAATAACTTTTTCTAATTCTGGATTCCCAAATTTAGAATTGAGGTAAATGAGCCATTCAAAAATTGCACTTGGTAGCTCAACTTGAAAAGGGTAATCCTTGGGGTTGACCTCCCTACGAGAAAATTCAAAATCTTCAATCAATGAGACTCTTTCATGATAATGCCCCTGAATTAGAGCCAGTTGCGTGATAGCATCATCCCGGCACCTTGCTCTGTAATGGTACTGGCCAATTTTCCAATGTTTTCATGCATCGTTTTCTAGTGCCACCTTTAAGGACTCGATTTTATTTGGAAGGATATAAACATTCTCTGCTACAAGTACTATATCCGCAAAACTAACTTACAAACTGGATTTATCTTCGTTGAGACATCACTATCATCGATATATCATGTAGATTGATAATCATGGCTAAATACTACTTTTTTTGCTGTCGTATTTCTGTAGCGCGGTCAAAAATCAATCAAAATAAGCATTGTATTATTTTAGTTTAAGGCTGAAATTGCTCGAAAGATAAAACGGACCATTCTGAAACGGAAGCACATTTTTAATTGTCAGATACATTCTATTGTTATGCTCTTTCTCCGTCTTACTGTAATATATAATTGCCTCCTTGAAGCCTGATAACACTTTCTGTCTACTTTTGGGGTCAGCTACGATTGATGACAAAGTGCTACATAGAAGTGGACTACCATACAAGTTCCCCCCTTGCGCAAAGTTATAACCAATATTTTTATGTGGTCGTAAACAAAACTCGAGGTTGTGCGCAGTCCACTTATCTAACCCTCCCTCCACTACACTAAAATCGAAACATTCCAAACCAAGCTTACGAAAAGCACGATATAGGGGACGCTTGTTAACTTTCTTGTCAGTTTCTAAAATTTGGCTTTTATGTTGATTCCAACGACGCTCAATATTATTAGTTACGCCAATATATCCTTGCTTATAAATATCTTTATGATTATGCAATCTTATCCAGTAAACAGAATATTCTTCACTAATCATACATATACCCTCAAAAGCATACTATATCAATCAAAAATGCCATTAACTTCTAACTAAAAATTTCAAGTAATTACTTAGGGAGCGCCCAGCCAACAATCACGAAACCTAGATATAGTGTTGTTAAATACAAAACCATCATTAATATAAATGACCTTGTATAGACAATTTCTCTCCAGGCTATTTTACGCTCGTTCTCTAGATCTACTTCAGGCAATGAAAATTCTGGATGATAAATTTTCACAATTGGATGCACCACATGAATGAAAATATATACACTGATAAACCATGACAATCCAATAAAAAAAATTACAAATCCTAACTTAGGAAAAAAAGTCGCTGCTTTAACAGAAGGAATGCAAAACCTAGCAATTCCCGCCAATAACATGTAATAGCCAATACTCTGAAGTAAATCCTTAGAAAGATCTTTATCTAAAAGTAATTTTTTCATGTGGGCCTCTTATCATGCTTGATATCATGAGTATAAGACTGATGGTATAAAGACGTATGCCAACCAGCCTTCTAAAAAAGCAGGTATAAGCTTCAATCTTTTATTAGGAACCTTCCCGTTTTCTCTGAACCTTTACTTCAGGAAGGTTCTCAAGATATTGAATTTTTTTATATCTAGCTGTCACAATAGGGTAGAGGATTCTTTCAAGCATACTTTTCAGCTTTTCTGCATTTTCTTTTGTAAGCTTTTTGATCGTCCCAGTATTACTAGCAAGGCAAACAATCCGTCCTTTATTATTTTCTAATGCATCAAAATATCCTTCAATATAACCTTCTAATGAATCCTTTTTTTCGTATAAAACCCTATCAGCCTCTGAATTATGATCATCCCAATCCAGCCTATAGTATTTTCCATCTTTAAGGATCTCTATAATGGGAAGCTGCAATCTATTTGACATACTTGTCTCCAGTTCTTCTTATCACGTTCTAGAGTAACGTAAATAGATCTTTCATCCTATAGCTATGACTACGGTAAAAATATAAACTACCGAGGCTATTAACTGAAGATTTACACCAAAGGGAATATTAGTTACTCAATGGAAGGCTAAGTTTCTTGATTAGAATGCAACGAAAAAATATAAATAAGTGCATGAATCGCTTTACTGGAAATTATTCAGCTAACAAGTACAAGCGTAAGTGGTATCCATTGAAGCTACAAATACGGTGTAAGTTCAAAAAGTTATAGGGCTAGTGTCCATACCTCCCAATCTAATCCTCCAAGGTCGCTCCCGACCTGGAAAGCATTACTTACCAAACTCCCCCATCAAGGAATACCCACCCACTGCTTGAATATCAGCAAGAAGCATACAGATTAACCATGAATCACCAAACCAGTGAAAGCCCAGAATTGGGCCATTGTTTCAATCACAGTACTGAAAGTGAATGGTAATTAAGTAAAGATTGACGTCCACACCCCAGATTCTTTCCATATATCGTGAAGAGATTTATATACACACAAATCGGGATGAAAAATAGTCAATGAAAGCCGCTACGAAGGGACTATCAAAGAACAGAGGCTCACCTTGAGCCTCAACATATAATTTTCATGCTCCCATCTATCTAAAAGTGCTACCTAACAAAGTCCTTCACACCTTTTTGAAGTCAAGTATTCAACAATAGCCGGGGAATAAGAAGTAACTTTATAGGGAGCTAAAGTCCTAAAAATTAAATTAAAATAATTGATCACGTATTCAACATTCACAATCCACTTTGGGACATCGCAATCAATCTACCATTTTCATATGTTGTCGTTATGTAAAGAAATGTCTCACTCCCCCAACCGTGCATTTCAGAGAATTGACCATTGTAATATACATCGCTTTTTTGACCTAAAATACGCTCCACTTCTTTGTAAGTCATCCCTTTTCTTAACATCTTAAATTGAGAGAGAGAAATTTCCGGCTTAGATGATCTAATAGAATCAATTAAATTTGCTTTCTGATCATAAGTTATACTTACAGATCCACCTTCTGACTTAACTACAGGACTATTATCTCCTTGCGATATATACTTGTCGTAAACGCTAGGTGAAAAATACGTAATAATGGAAGATAAACTTCCGGCTAAAGTTATATAAAATAATACTTGTTTTTTTGTATAGCTGCTCATAACTGTTCTTACACTTAGTATCCATGGCGATGCCAATAAATTCTATATGCATCTTATGTGAAAATGAAACCTAACTAATAGCTTCATCCTTGGCACCCATAAAATAAAATCGCGAGCTTGACAGCAGAAACCAGACAGGGCATTAATATTAAAACTAAAAAAATTATGTAAATTCAATAAGTTATAGAGAAATACCAACTTGGGAAGAATAGAGCCCACCATACCCTATTCTGTACCACCACGGCCACTCCGGTTCCCAAAGAACCAATTACTAAACTCCCCAACCGAGGAACGCCCATTCTCGGCTTGCGTATTAGCTGGAATCAAATAGGTTGACCATAAAGCACCGAACCTGCGAAAGCCTTTAAAACGGAACAAATGTACTAGCTACTGTACTGGAAGTGAAAAGCAGGCATCCACGCCCCCAAATCACTTTCAGCCCATCGTAAAGAGATCCACGTGCGTATCGAAAAATAGGCAATGGAAGGTATCGAGATCAGATTCTTCAAGGAAGGAGCCTACAATACCCCTATCTTTTTCGAGACCATCCTCTATCAGATAGGGATGTATCAAGTTTTGAGAATGGTACTTATGTAGACATCAGTCGGAGCTTGCTTTGTGGATTTTTCGTATGAAGATAGGAGCGTAGCGATCGTGCAAAAGGTATATAAAGCTCTGCCTGATTATACATTTACTAATGCTCTTCAATAGGATATTGGCTGGCACCGTGGTTACCTATATTTGGAGCGCTATTTTTAAATTGAAACAACTCTTCTCTAGAGCCCTTTTCCTCATACAAACTGACCGTAAACCTGTTTGCATACTCACATGAGCGAAGATCGACCTCCGTGCCGGCTGCTATGCTAATACCTTGAGCCGTGACATCCTGACTCAAAACATAAACGGAGGGGTTGGAACAGAGCAGGTCATAACTTGGAGAATTTGCCCACCAACCCAGGAAAAAGCCCGTGGTGACCAGTGCCGTTGACATTAACAAACCTTTAAGAACTTTTTTCACGATCTATCTCAATTAAATATATAACTCTCACAGAGTGGCGAAGAGTCTAGAGGTCATACTTCCTCCTGTGAAACATTGACATTCGCGAGACAATATCAAGGAAACAAACTCTGGACACCCAGTACATAGACTACCTAGCAGTGTAACAGTAGCCAGGCTAGAAAATTGGTACAGAAACTATATAAAAAGATGTAACTTCAAAAAGCTATAGTTAAGCACCGACTCAGGATGACTGGCAACCACACTTCGGTATTCTGCCCACGGCGATCGTTCCCCACCCGCAAACCACCCTTACCAAACTCCCCCAACAGGGATTCCCGCTCACACCTTAAGCATCAGTAGGAAGCAAGCATACCTCAGAATTAAATGGATCAAGTATCTCTCTCCCCCTGAAAATTCAGAAACAAATATTCCTAACACTTTTATAGGGGCACAGATATCCTAAACTATTATTCGGTTCATAATCTATACTTTTTCACATGATAAGTTGTTAGACCGGAAATAGTATTTTTCTTAAAAAGGCCAGATGCCGCATTCTGGCCTAAATGTATCTTGGGTGTATTATGTATGCATTTTCAATGTATCTAAAAGATCATCTTTAAAATCAATTTGCTCTAATGATTCAGCTGTAAAAATCAAAGCTAATGCTTGATCCACAAAAACATAAACTGCCCCATTAACTTCCTCTACCTGCTCAACCACTGCCCAACTATAGAAACTATGGCCATGTTAACAAGTTTCTTTAATACCCTCTGGAGTAATCTCATACTCTTTAGAGCCTAATATTATTCCATCTTTGTTTGGTGTAAAGCACTCGCCTATTTTTACAGCCAACAACCTACTAAGAGCAACATAAAAAAGAAACGCAAGTGATATTACCATAACTAATATGAACGGACTCAGCTCAATTTTCCCAGCCTTAAACTGAACACAAGACATAAAAATTAAACCGATAGCCAACCAAACAACTAAGATCTTAAGAATCGATATCCATGTATGAGATTTCAAACGACTACATACCACATAGTCACAAAAATTATTATGGTCAGCTTTAGAGGTTACTACTTTAAGTTTCAAACGAATCTCCACAATCTACATCATATATAAAGGTCAATCTATCTTAAGCCCAAGCGTGAATTTTTTGGACACACAGCGAAAGCTAATCACATCACTATACTTCTACTCCCTGAGGCGCTTTTCTGTCTTAATAAATCTTCTGAACGTAAATACCATTACGGCAATATAAAGGGCAATTACTATCGCCATAGCAGAAATATCATAGACATTTATCACCCAGCTTTCTGGGTGTTGATCTCCTTGCACCAATAGCGTAGTAGTTAGAAATGACACTAACAGCAGCAGTATAAATGCAGCGGTTACCAATAGAAGTTTGCATGCCAGGAGTATAAATCTCTTCATGAAACAAAAACCTAGGTTAGGCAGTTGAAGGCAGATGCAACCTGTACCTATATTTGTCTAAATAATTAGCTAAATACGACCTCCCTACATAAGGGAGGCCTTAACTACTTTAACCTTTTTACTTTATGTCCCGACCTTCAGACTGAGGTTAAAGTGGGGCCCCTATTCTCCCACTCGTCAATCATTCTATCGGTCAACGCCCTCAAACGCCCCATGTATAGAATATCTTCTTGAAGCTCTTCAGCTTCTTCATCATCACATTCATTAATATCAACATCACATAATTTTTCTTCGTAGCAAGCAAGGGCTTCTCGTATATAGTTCAAATCTTTGTAGTTATAAGACATTACTTAACTCTCATATATTTTTTTAAGGCGGCAAGCTTTTCAAAATACTCGGAAACAGGCATGTCGATTTCCGCTTCAATCGAGTAGTGGGTATTGCCTTCTGCATCGGGAAACATATCTTTTGCAATAATCAACCCTGGTTCCAATCTCGCATCTTTGGTAATTATCCACCAAGCATCCTTTCCCTCTCTAAATGGAACTTTGCTACTGATACCATCGAAAAGTGATACCCCACCCGATTTAGCCAAAATATACGGCTCTGAAGAGCCTGGCATCCGGTAGGTTACGATATCGTTTCGCTTGGGCCTTTCTTCACCCGTTCTGTTGTTTTTCACCATCATTGGCCGATGGTCCTCACGATACCTAACCTTATCGATCTGCGGATTATCAAGCTTTCCTTTCCTAAGCACCACATCCACATCAAATCTCTTCATATAGACTTGATTGGCACGTTTGTGTAGTTTTGCGTGCCCTATGGCATCATCCCGTGTAAAGCTCAAAACATTAAGACCCATTGACTCACTCCATAAGTTTCAATCCCATACTGGTAAGCGATATTACTTCAATGCTTAACGACGAGCCATAGCCAGCCGCAAACCCGATCCCCTTTGCCATTAGAGTCATAGCGAATCCAATTAGTTAACTCAGAAACTTGAAGCGACTCCCCAACTTCCCAGTACCTAATCCCCGTCTTTTACTGATCCACTTCCACAACGCCAAACCGACGAAAATCTACAAGCTGAGACATCCGTCTCAGTAATAGTGCTGGAAGTGAAAGGAAATCAAGTAAAGATAGGCATCCGCGCCCCCAAATCCCTCCCCGCCCATCGTGAAGGGATCTATACGCGTATCAAAAGAGAACAAAAAGTAGGCACCGAAAGACGGTGAGAGCTGATTCACAATGGAGGGAACACCAACCAAACCTCCTCCCCTCTTTCATCATCATAGTGGCACCTTTGAGCGCACACTATTTCTATGATGGGCAATGTCACAATCCTACATTTATCTTCACACTTATCAGAAAGTAACTCCCCACCCTCTATAACTGAAAAATCAACACTAATTAGGAGGATCAGCTGAGTTCAAGACATAGTTAGCGTTACTGCAATCTGTATACTCTAATTTTATCAGTTACCTTTTCCCATTCATCTTCATAACCAGCTGAAAGAAAATAGGCCATCAGTGTAAAGAGTAACCCTGGACACCAACCAATTAAAAAGTATAACCCCCAACCCTATCGACTAAAAAGTTAACCAGCACCAAATGATACACTTTGTAACGCCCTGAGCAATTGACCAGAAATTTTTGTCGGCTGTTCGGTATGGCGATTAACAAAGACATGCGTCATAGAGCCATGCGCACATGCATTTTCTTGATTTTCTTTAAAAATCGCGACACCATATTCCACCGAAGAATTGCCTATTCTATTAACCCTAAAAGCACCAAGTATTTTTTCAGGGTAAGAAATACCGGCCAAATAATTACAATCAGATTTGACTATGTAACCAATGTTCTCACTGGTTTTAATATCTAATTCAGCCTTATTAATCAAAAAGCTGTTCACAATGGTGTCAAAATAGGAGTAGTAAACTACATTATTTACATGCCCATACACATCATTATCCATCCATCTGGTAGTTAACTCTTCAAAATAAAAATAATCTGTACGTAACACAGCCTGCTTACTCACAAAGCCTCCTCATAAGCAGCCTGATAAATCAGGAGTGCATCATCATGAGACAGCGGTTTCGGATTATTGATTAGTAAGCGAGTTTGTAGCATTGCATCAGTGGCGAGCACCTCTAAATGGTGCTCGCCAATATCTAATTGCTTTAAGGTCCGGGGTAATTTTAATCGTTCAATTAGCCGCTCAATAAAGGCAATGAGATCAGAACACACTTTTTGATCTGATTGAGACGTATTTATGTGTTCACAAATATATGGCGCCAATTCACTATAGAGCTTGGCTGTATCACTCTGATTAAAGCGCATTACATGTGGTAATACTAACGAGTTGCCCAATCCATGAGGCACATGAAAATGCCCCCCTAATGGGTAAGCTAGAGCATGTACAGCGGCAACTGGTGCATTGGCAAAAGCTTGACCTGCAAGGCAGGCACCCAATAACATATTTTGTCTTGCATCTATGTCCTCGCCATGATGTGTGGCCTGTTCTATATTTCTTGAAAGCAATAGCAACGCCTGCTTAGCTAGCATATCTGAATAGGCATTTTTTTTATGCTTAGACGTATATGCCTCTATGGCATGCACCATAGCATCAATGCCAGTTGCAGCAGTCACATGAGCTGGCAACCCTAGAGTTAATTGTGCATCTAATAAGGCAACATCTGGTAATAATTGTTTAGAGACGATGCCATCTTTGGTGGTTTCTCCTGTTGTTAAAACCGCGATGGGTGTTACTTCTGAACCTGTGCCAGCAGTGGTAGGTATTAAAACCAAAGGTACGCGACCTCCTTGAACTCGTTCAAGCCCATATAGCTGTTCTAGAGGTTGGTTAGAATCCATCATTACAGCAACCACTTTAGCGGTATCCATTGAACTGCCACCACCAAATCCAATTACACCATCAACATTATGCTGCTTTGCTAAGGCTACTGCCGACAATACGATCTGCTCTTTAGGATCAGCACTAACGCCATCAAAGATAATGGTCGCGAATTTACTATGTAATTGCTCCTTCAGTTTCTTAACCAAACCACAATTTACAATACCTTGATCAGTGACCACTAACAACTTAGTGATATTTAATTGGTCACATATCTCACTAATTTTATTTAACCCGCCAGGGCCGTTTATAATCGATTTTGTAGTATTAAATTCAAAACTTAACATAGGATTGTCACCGCCTTAATTATTATGTGTCACAGTTTCGTTTGGCAATAGTTCCATTTCAAATCCTAGGGAACTTCTGATTAGCTCAAAGTGAATTTGGTGCTAATCAGTTGTCAGTCAAGACTACGATAAATGAATCACCAAGTCACCAATGTAGATACGCCGATTAAAGGGCTACTCAATAGTATTGCGAAATAAAGATGCACGTTGATACTGATCGTATTATTGGGCTTAGTGAATAGCCGGTTTGGCTGAATAGGCCCCATGCAAAGCCTTATAACGCAAACTCCCGACTGCAAGTCTACCTGGATGTATTCAAAATGTGCCGCAAGAGGCCTATGTTCTTTACTCTTGCTCCAATAGTACCCTTTATAGTAACGGTATTTCATTTATTCTAGAAATATTACCTCAAGCAGAGATATGAGATTTATAAGATTCTCTGACGTATCTAGATCATTTGGCAGCTAAACCTCTCTCCAGCCCCTCATCCAGTGTGAGCGCGCTCAACGTATCTGGTAATGACGCACGAGATTGGGCACGGGCCAGCGATAGATCCAAGGCTTCAATGCCATATAGACTAGGCCGTTAACCGAGGTTTATACCTAACTTTCTTCTCCTTCGCGCTGCTCCACCATTGGGGAACTCAGGCCAAAGGCGCTTTTCAAACGATATATTAAAGTACACAGAGCCGAAAGACGATCCTGCAAATTTAGCAAATTGTGAGCGTAAAAAAGAACAAGAAGTAGACACTGGACGTGTGTTAAGAACAAACTCTTTAAGGAAGGAAGCTCCAGCTGAGTCTTGTCTATAGAAGATAAAACTGTATTAGACTGTAAGATACAGATATCGCACAAACACCTAAGTCAGTAACTGCATTATTTACCGGCTGATGTATTGACCGGTTATGCCTTTTAACCTAAGGGGATGAAGTCGATTGGGATTTCAGACAACTCATTGTGTAAATATTGATCGATTTTACTAGTCTGATTTCAGCCATTCTACAATCTATTCGAATGGATATGGTATGAAATATTCTACCTAAAATCTTCATCGTCGATTAAACTATCATTTTGTGTCTGGTTTGCAAATAGCTCAATGTGCTCTTTAATCTCGTCGAGTGCCATTTGCATCACTGGTCACTCTGTGGATTCACTTTTGCGTTAACCGCGAAAATTACTCAACCCGAAAAGAAATATATTACCTTGCATCAGAGACTATACGAGTGAGTGTCTATCTAAGTAAAATTTCATACTGCACTGCGATCTAGTGATTGATAGAAGTGCATAAAGGCTCCTGAAGGACACGTCGCAAATTTTATGAGCTTGTATTTCGACGAAATTTCATCGTTTTCAAATAAGCGTTTTCCTTCACCAACAACTACTGGAAAGGTCCAAAGTCTAAGCTCATCTACCAAGTTATGCTTAAGAAGTAACTGCACTAATTGCCAACTACCGTGAACCTGTAACAGGGGCCCATCTATTTCTTTAATTTTAGCGACCTCTACAGCTGCATTAGAGCCCTTTAGTTTGAATGAATTATTCCATGTTAGATCATCAGTATCTGATGTCACCACATACTTTTTTGCCCGATTTAGTTTGTCTGCTACTGGGTTATCAGGTTCAGCACTGGCAAAATTTGAGGCAAATAAATTATATGTATTACGGCCTAATAGCAGGTCATACTGTTCCGACATTGCCTCCTTTATAACTTGTTCCATAACATCATTCCAACAATCCTTTGCCCAACCTCCATGACGGAAGCCGCCTGAAAAATCTTCCTCGGGTATACTGGGTGCTTGCATTACACCGTCAAGAGTTTGAAATATCAATATGGCTAAATTTCTCATTGGCTGATTCTCTCGAGGGGTAAATCCTTTATGGCATCTTATGCAGGCTTACTCGTAGAAATACAAATCTTCAAACGTTGTATAAAACGCCGCTTAATAACAATCTCAAACAAGCAGGAACGTAATAAGCACCCACTAGACATAGCTC
This sequence comes from Microbulbifer variabilis, assembly GCF_023716485.1. Classification (NCBI taxonomy): domain Bacteria; kingdom Pseudomonadati; phylum Pseudomonadota; class Gammaproteobacteria; order Cellvibrionales; family Microbulbiferaceae; genus Microbulbifer; species Microbulbifer variabilis. The sequence goes on along the minus strand of NZ_CP092418.1, from coordinate 2,054,711 downwards.
GAACTGTCTTGTAGGCCTCTGGCCCGAGTGGCTACAATCACATCTTTGGCACTTTTTCAATCTTTTGTAAATCTGGGTCCAGATTATCCCAAGGTTCGCCGCTACTTTCATATACGATCATCGTAGGGTTGAATTGCTCCAAATCATGAAGACTTCCGGCATGGACAAATTCTAACCACGGCATACCACTGTTTTCTGCATAATTATGCGAACCGCAGCGAGGACAAAAACCCCTCCTTACTGTATTTCTACTATCCGCCTGCTTCTTATGAAACGCAATATCACCGCTTATGATTAAATTCCGTGAGGAACAGCAATATAGGCAATGTGTCCTTCGGCACTAACTTTCTGACAATCTGTACAATGGCCGTGTCCAGCCATTACAGTCTCTTCGGAGCAATTATAACTAATAAAACGGTACAAACACTCTCCTGATGTTTTGGGCATGAATTTCTACCATTACCTACGAAATTGAAGTCACTAATCTACCATTTCATTTTTAATGTATAAGTGTGCGTGTACGAGCCCTGACGATCAATTTATGCGTTCCGATTGCCCTATCGTGAACGGACTGGATGTATTTGGCGATAAATGGACGCTAGTTATTCTAAGAGACTTGCTATGTGGTAAAGAAACCTATAGCGAATGGAATACTTGCTATACATTAATAATAAATGGATTAGCAAAATAAACTGAGTACCAATACCCGATGACACCCGCCACCCAAATTAGGTGATCAATTAATCAGAAGGCGAAATCACAAATTTCAAATTTGATGCAGACGAGATTTTAGTATTTAGACTGAAGAGTAGTCAGTCATGGCCCACTTTAAATTAATTACCCCCTAAAACCTGTCGGCCGCTTAGATACGTTGATGCAGTGAAAACTGCTGTAGTATCTGTTTGGTAGATGGTACATAACTGTAAGATTTTTTATACCTTAGGCAAAGTATGGGCTACTTCAGTCATTACTTGAAAGGTTGAATCATGCAGAAAACTATTACGATTATTGGCGCCACAGGCCATTTAGGTCGTCAGGTAGCACGAAAACTGGATCATAAAGGTGTAAAGGTAACTGCGATCGTGAGGGACGTAATTAGCGCTCGCACTATCCTCCCAGAGAGTATCCAGCTTGTCGAAGCAGATGTCTCGGACAAAGAGAGCTTGGTCTCGGCACTGGTTGGTACCAAAACGCTTTATATTACCCTGAATACTACGTCACTTGACCCTAGCTTACCCTTTCACACTGAACGTGAAGGAGTGATTAATATCGTTGAGGCTGCAAAGGTCACTGGTGTGCAGCACATTATGCAGATTGCGGGTATTGATTATCTACACCCGGAATTAGCAGACAAGGGCCTAGAGTATGAGACCAATATAATCCGTAAACCAGGTATAGAGGCCATTAAAAATTCTGGCATTGATTACACTTTCTTCTTCTGTTCGTTCTTCCTAGATACTTTTCCTACATTCATTGAGAACGATCAATTTGCTATCATCGGTAATCATGTTCACCCTATCTATTACACTAATACAACAGATCTGGCAGAGATGATCGGTAATGCTATCGGGAATGAGATGGCTTACAACCAGAGTTTTTCGGTTCAGGGTACTGAGGGGATGTCTTTGCCTGAAGCAGCCAAGAAGTTTGTCGAGGGCTATTCTCCGGGAACAGAAATTGTCCTCCACCCTATCGCCGCCATTGCAGAAATGGGACTGCCCGAAGAACAGGCAGTATTCATGGAGCATATGCTGACTTACGTAGAGCAGCTAAAGGAGCAACCAGTGAGTCAAAAAACCTGGCAGGTGTTAGGTAAACCAGATACAACTATCACAGATTTTGCCCGAGATCTGTCAAACGCTTCATAGCGACTGATCCTTGTTCAGTATTGCGTCCTCTGTGCTCAGCCACTTCATCAAATCAGTGGCTGCGGGACCCAGTGGACGCTTACTGGACCAGATAATATCTACACCATGTGACAGCTCTTTCTCCTGCTCAAATACAAGGGGAAGCTGTATCAGTTTTTTCGCCGCTATCCCCTTCGCAACCACGTGTAGTGGCAATACTGCCCAGCCCAAATTGGCCTCGACAAGGTCAAGTGCATCATCGACACGTGACACACTCCACACGTCGGGAGACACCAGCCAGCGAGTTTGGCTGGATATCTCAAACTCCTGCAATAAGATTTGTCGGTATTGTTTCAGGTCTTCCCAGGTAACTTCAGTGAGTCTCGCAATCGGGTGATCAACGCAGGCGATGCCTGTGAGCTTCAGATGGCCCAGGGCTCTGAAATCGCATCCAGCGGGCACTTCATCCAGTTGTGTGATAATCCCGAGTTGGGCTATATCCCCTTCAACCCAGGTCTGTACATCCTGAACACTTCCCGCTCTGAGCGTAATTTGAACATGCGGATATTTGGTCTCAAACTCTTGAAAGAGTCCACCCAGGTTTTTAATACGAACATGCTGGGCAATAGCCAACGTCAACCGGGCCTCGACATCCAGAGACAAACCCTGTGCGATCGCCATCAATCGCTCACGTTGCTCGATAAGATTCCGTGCGCGTTCCAGCAGTGACTCACCAGCGTCCGTCAATCGCGGGTATCGTTGACTTCGATCAAATAGATTGACTCCCAAGTCAACCTCCAGGTTCGATACCAGTGAGCTGATTACCGACTGTGCCTTTCCACATTTACGTGCAGCCGCTGAGAACGAGCCAGCCTGCTCAGTAGCTACAAATGCTTCCAGTTGTTCAATAGAAACTGCCATTCACTCAATCTATCTGTTTAACGTATGGTATCTAACTTTTTCCATCTAACTTAACTATATATCATTCAAGCATATTTTCTCAAGCAGAGTGAGTATGGTTGATGACTTATTCATTGAAGAATCGTTTAGTGCAAGCAATTTCCTACGAGTTTTTTCTGCTGCTCACGGGTGGCTTACTAGTGGTTCCAATGTTTGATTTGGAGGTACACCAGTCGCTGGCAATTGCTGCTGGACTATCACTATTTGCGTTGGTCTGGAATATGATTTTCAATCACGCCTTTGACTGGTACTTATTGAATATACGTAAAAAACCAGAAAAGACATTTATCGTTAGAGCCATACATGCGTTATTGTTTGAGGGGGGTATGTTGGTACTGACGTTGCCAGTAATCGCCTGGAGCTTTAATCTGACTATCCTAGAAGCATTTATGCTTGAGATAGTCATGGTGATTTACATCGTGATATATACCTATGTATTCAACTACTGGTTCGATAGGCTGCATAGCTCGTTTCAAGTTACTGAACACAATCGTTAAAGGTCTGCTCCACTTTCTATTTTAGATGAAATACAGGACCAGTTAAGATACACAAAGCCGGAATCACCCGATGGGGGGCAGAGATACATGCTTTTACTATGTGCTTAGCTCAATACCGATACATCTTAAATTTGTTAGCAGTTCTTTATATTGATCGGACTTGGAAGATAAGTATTGCAACTTACGATGCCTTTTAACTTCCCAATTACCAATGACAGAGTCAATTTTTGTACCGGATGCCGATGGTTCATCATCGAAACCAAACTCAAATCCGCAGCTACATATTTGAAAAGAGCCACTACCATCCTCTAAGTAAGCAGGAGACCCCAACTCAGGGCTACCACATACAGGACAATGCCAATATCCATTGGCATGCTTGAACATGGTAGCCTTTTCACCATTTCTGAATGTGACATCTTTTATGATCTTACCCATCAACGACGGACACCCTCTTAAGCGATAAGCTACGCATTGAAACATAAATCTCAATATAAGTACTGAAAGTAAAAGACAATCAAGTAAAGGTAGGCATCCATGCTCCCTCCTTTCTTCATCAAGGAGAAATCGACGTGTGACTCAAAAGGGAAGAGAGAGTAGATAATGTGGATTAGTTATAATACGAACTCTCCGAGGAAGGAGGCCTGCCCCCCCAATGTTGTCTAATTTTTACTAAAAAATAGGATACTTTAAAGCTTTAATTTCACGCTAACACCTAAATTAGACTTCCCGTAGCTTGCCACCTAGATATTATTGTTAGCTTTCGGCCCTTAACAGCAATCCCAGTTATACTAGACTCTGGAGAAATCTCTGTTTTTAAGCGCCTCTCTTTCGATGAAGAAGTTACCTACCCCCCATATCACCCCACATTATTTGATTTTCACCAAGAAACTCTGAATCCATTTGGAATAACAAAAGCCAATTATCTTTTTCTTCAGAGATGCGTGGATCTTCCTGTGTAAAGTTAGCATAACCGCCGATCTTGCTACCTTCAGCAGCAAAAATATTGTAAACGTATTTAGCAAGGTCTTCTTCATACTCAAGAGGATCAGATACATACATCTCATATCTGTAGTCAGTAGGTGATGGAACCTCTTTATCGAGAGTACACTCGATTCGATATTCCCTTCAAGCGGGAAGATAGCTCTCATCATTTGTTTCCGGCAGATCGTTTTCTAGATGCAATTCGTTTCTTTCAAAATCAGGATGACAAATTACCCAATAGCCCCTTGGCGATGAAATTACCTCCTTGATTGGTCGGTCAAATTTCATTCCGTAAACATCATCATCCTCAATAAAGAATTGAAGCATTCCACTTTTAGGGTATTGATCCAATTTAGGTAACTCATCAAAGTTGAGCTTGGCTAGAAGAATCAACTTGGCTCCATCATCTGAAACAGGGTATATCTTACCTTTTGGCCAATATGGTTTTCCTCCAAATTTAGTACTCCAAATATGCTCAGCTTTCTCTGCCTTTGGAAAAAGCTTAACTGTCGAAAGGCTAAACCTCTCTAATTCGGAACGAATTTTCTTTGCCTTTAATACAACGTCCAATTTTTACTCCATTTTCAAGGCAGCGACTCAAACTCTGCCTTTTAGAGCAATAATTAATTTTACAGTGGCTATATACCACGCTTTTCTATAAGCCCAAAATTCATCGGCACGATCTACCCCTCACATTGAGTTATATCATCAATTACCGTGCTTATTTCCCGCTAAATATCTACCCAAACTTTAGCATCAGTAGGAAGCGAACAGATCCTAATCTCTTGAGGAGCCACCCTCTATCAGATAGTGCTTTATTTAACGTGATTATCATAATAATGCTGTTATTTTGAATAGTTGAAGAAAAACCGAAACAGTCCGCAAGACAAAATCATTAAGAGCATTGAACTACGACTCTCTTTTCATCCACACAAAAATCAGCTTTAGCGTAAAAATAGTCGTCCCCCTCCAATACTTCGCAAGCGGAGACCTTTATCCATTTGAGTGCATCTCCTCTTTCAATCTCCATCTCTAGATATGAGGCTATTAATCGCCCTTCTTGCATTTCAGACCACTTAAACATGTAGTAAAACTCACCTGGGGACCTTTCGATCCTATCAGGCTTGAAGTACTTACTTGTTGAAGTACTTACCACTTTCCCATCCCTTTCCAATTTAACATCAAAACTGGATGGAGACCAACCAAGTGGAAATTCTGTATCAACATCCAGCTTTAATTTACAACTGTTTTGAAATTCATGATTTTTTATTGTGGTTACAATATTACCATACTCTTGATTTTTGAGATCATTTCCTAAACCAATCCCCAGCCAAACGATCGCCAAAGGGAACATATAACTTCCAAGTCTATTACTTGTTTTTTTCCAATTTTGAAATCTACTCATTTGGATTCTTATAGCGGCGGATTAAGGTTAAGGCCCCTTGTTTATATCAGAGCCTTGTTATCTACACTTCAACTCGCGATCTGTTATTACTAACAAATCGTCAAGGACTTCACCATTTAGATCAGAAACCCAACAATAATAACCCACCTCAACTTCATCAAGAACAATATTAAAGTATGTTTCTATATATGGAACAGCCTTAAACTCATGCTTGAAACATAGCTTATTAGCATGAAACTCATACTTGAATTTTCTAGTTACGGAATTATCTATATCAAAATCTTTGGAACTCACCCATTTTTTTGCCCCCTCAAGAGCTTGAGATTCAAGCCTATTATTAACTGCTAACTTATCTAAATTATTTAATAGTTCATCCATCTTTCAGACTTCTTGCCATAAAGATAACGTTTTCACGCACACCGATTGTAGCAGAGAAAACTTACGATCAAAAAACAAAGTTAATTGAAATTTTCAGGGAGAAAACAGTGCATTGCGTTGCAAAGCGGGTTTTGATCTAGAAGCCGGCACCGCGCTCCCACACAATGGCTAGGCCACATTCGTAAGCGAAAAAGACAAAGAAGACCAAGAACCCTCACTTTAGTTGGCACATATATTTAAAGTAAGATTTCGATAGAACTCTGAACAAGGATTTGCTGGTCTAAACATTAATCATCAAGCAGATAAATTTTGTTTCAGCAAAGTTTATGCGGGAAGCTATCGATCGAGCTTCGGAGAAAAAGCAATGCACTTACCGGGAAGATTCTTTTCGAGTCACTTCGTGATAATACTAGCGGACAGGTGTTTTACTTTGAAAGTTTTGGTGGAGATCAAAATCATTTTGACGGGTGAAGTTGTTTTCCAAAAACGACCCGGTCAGGGCTTCAAAAGTACAAAGAGAAATCGATTTGTCTGACTTCAGAAAGAAGCTAGCAAGTTAATAACAAGCTTGAGGTTTAAGGTGCCGGGTAGCTAGTGCAATCCCCGAGCGTATACATTACTGCATGCCCTTCTCAACCGGCGCTTCTGCTACCGCAGGCCAGACCAGTCCCGCCCTTGTTACTACGAGCAGCAGTACAAAAGACATCTCCAATGCGAGGAAAACGCCAATAGGGTGATTGGGTACGCCGCGTAACAACAGGTAGAGCAAATAGCTCATAGCAAGCAGATTGCCCGCAAGTGTAACGTTAAGGCCGTAACCACGTTCTTGCCAGAGTGGTTTGCAGAGCAGGAAGTTCAACACCGCGGTGCCGGCAAGCATCATGCCGGGCAACATCAACAGCAAGCGACGGGATAAACCCATTCCGTCGCTGGTTACCAGTGGCCAAACGGCTGTAAAGTGACCTTGAGCTCCGAGGGTGAGGAACAGCCCCAGAATTACTGCGCCGATGGCAGCAAGCCGATACAGTGCATTACGTTGCAAAGCGCGTGTTGGCCTAGAAACCGACATCGCGCTCCCCTACGGTGGCCAGGCCACATTCGTAAGCGAACACGACCGCCTGTGCACGATCGCGTAACCCCAGTTTGGAGAGCAAGCTGGAAACGTGGGTTTTCACAGTGGCGGGGCCAATAAACAGAGCCTCGGCAATCTCGGCATTGCTCTTGCCAGCGGCGATGGCCTCCAGTACCTCACGCTCGCGAGTAGTGAGGCGTTCCAGGCGTTCTGACAGGTTGCGCCCTGCCCCCAATTTCTGTGCGAACTGGCTGATCAGGCGTTGAGTGATGCCCGGTGCAAGCATGGCACCGCCCTCTGCTACGGTGCGTACTGCCTGCACCAGTGCCTCCGGGGGAATATCCTTGAGCACAAAGCCACTGGCCCCGGCCCTCAACGCACGAAACACGTATTCATCGGGATCGAACGTAGTCAAAATAATGACACGGCAAGTTGCATCACTAGCTTCCAGGATGCGTGCCGTGGCTTCCAGCCCGTCCATCTCCGGCATGCGGATATCCATCAGGATGATATCCGGCTGATGCGCTCGTGCGGCTTTAACTGCCTCAATGCCGGTACCCGCCTCGGCGACCACCTCAATATCGGGCTCATTGTTCAGGATCAGCGCAAAACCACACCGTACCAAAGCCTGGTCATCCACCACCATCACTCGCAACATTATGTTTTCACCATTCCTGTAGGTAGTTGTGCATACACCTCAAAACCACCACCATCGACCGCGCCCGCATACAGATGGCCGCCGAGCAATTCCGCGCGCTCGCGCATGCCTGCAATGCCGTGCCCACCGCCAGGCTGCTCGTCAATAGTTGTTTCCACCATGGGCCGGTCGCCAATGGTGTTGCCATCATCGGCTACACGAATCACTAGAGTCTCATGGTCTACGCGCAGGCTCACTTGAACCCGCGCAGCGGCTCCAACGTGCTTGATGACATTAGTGAGAGATTCCTGAACGATACGATAGGCGGTGAGAGCGACGCTGGTCGGTACATTCTCCAGCATGCCGTGGGTTTCGTAGTCGACCTCGCTTAACACCTGCCGGACCTTTTCAATCAGAGCCGGTAAATCATTGAGACCCGGTTGCGGCGTGAGCGCGGTGTCGCTACTGGCCGGGCGCAGTACGCCAAGTAGATGGCGCATTTCTGTCATGGCCTGACGGCCAGCAGCCTCCACCGAAGCCATGGCCTCACTGGCGGCTTGCGGGTTATTGCGGCTGATGGCCCTGGCGGCACCGGCTTGCACGGTCATAAGGCTCACCTGATGCGCCACCACATCATGCATCTCGCGGGCGATTCGTGTGCGCTCGGCCGCTACCGCACGCTCAGATTCGGCATTGCGTTCGCGCTCCAAATACTCAGCTCTCTCTTCCAGTAAACGGAGATATTCGCCGCGAAAACGCAGCCGACGACCGATATACCACAACGCCCATACCAGCATCACCGTTACTGTGCCTGCCGCAGTTGGTTGAACCGGAATACCCTGATCAATCGCCACAAAAACCAGCGTTGCGATGACTCCGATAAAACTGGCTCGGGTATTGGCCTCGTAGCGGCCAAGGCTATACAGCGAAACCGCCATGGCAACGATGCCATCCGCCGGTAAACCCAGTTCCAGCAATATTGTTGCGCCGAGAATAACGGCCTGTACCTGCCAGGGGTGTGTGCGACGCCACAACAGAGCGAAGGAGCCAATGAACGCACACTGGAAAGCAATAACATCCCCCAGATTTTGCATGGCCAGCTCTTCCCGCGCCTCGTCGCGCGACCACATCAGTAGCGTCAGCAAAAACATGAGCAAGGCGATGAGCAGATCAGTCAGGTGCGGCCAGCGTTCGAATGGCCCGCGGAAGGGCTGCCACACCGGAAGCTTGGGTAGTTCCGAGCTGGTGTTGAGCGGATTCGGCGCAGGTGTATTTAGGGACGACGATTTCATTTCCGCATGCTAAACCAGGCGCAACCAGCTGTCATGGGGCTTTCGGGGGAGGCGGGAGCAGTCGCATCTCCACCTTTTGGGGGAGGCCCGATTCCTGCCTGTGGCCGATGTGCGTGTGCCTGAAAAAACCGAACATGCTCGGCAGGCACATTCAGCCCAAGTACGCACCATAAACGCCTGGAGAAACCCCATGAACGACGCTGTACTCAGCCAAACACTGCCGCGATCATTCGACACCCGGCGGGCCGTTTACCTGTCGGTAAAAACCTGGTTCTGCATCGCGGCCATCGGCCATGCGATCTTCTTTGCCTATATCCTGGCCGTCTTCTACCCACCCATTGCCGAATCGGGGGTGCACGGCTTGAAAGGACTGCACCTTCCGGCAGGATTCCGCGAGGGAGATACACTGGGTAATCTCGCTTCGGTGAGTCACGTGCTATTGGCCGCAATTGTAATCGGCGGTGGGCCCCTGCAGCTGATCCCTTCAGTGCGACGGCATGCCCCCAACTTCCATCGCTGGTTGGGACACAGCTATCTGCTGACTGCCGTCATCGCCAGTGTTGCGGGGCTCTACATGACCTGGACGCGGCACACTATTGGTAATCTGGTATCACAGATCAGTATCACCATGGACGGCATACTAATTTTGATGTTTGCCTTTCTGGCGGTGCGTACCGCGATGGCCAGACGCTTTGCTGAGCACCGTCGCTGGGCCTTACGCCTATTTATGGCTGCCAGTGCGGTGTGGTTCTTTCGTGTAGCCTTGATGGGCTGGGCAATGCTCACCGGCGGCTGGGGAGTCGACTGGGAATCTTTTACCGGGCCATTCCTGTATGCACTGGGCTTCGGCCAATACCTCCTCCCGCTGGCCATGCTGGAATGGTATTTTCACTGTCAAAAGCGTGGAACCGCACAAGGTACTCAGATTGCTTTTGTCAGTACCCTGATACCTTTGACTGTGTTTATGGCCATTGGTATTTTTGCCGCTACGATGGGAATGTGGTTGCCACGGATCTAAGGTTAATCGAGCTGATAATCGTGGATTTCTTACGCGGATTTGGCTGTAGAGGTTCACGACTCGTAAATTCAACTTTGTAGGAAAACTCGAATGGCAAACCTAGGCACCCGCCAAATAAGAATATAAATCGCCAAGACTATCAACCGGAGAAGAGATCTATGTACGTATCGGAAACGAGCGAAAGCAGGCAATGGGAAGCGTTGAAAGTAGATTCTCCAAGGAAGGAGGCCCAAAAAAAAGAGCCTTAATAATCTCTATAGAGACAACCCTAGCAAATAACGGTGTATAAACCGTGCTTGACTCAGGCCACGCGTCGGCCCAGAGCCGCAAAACGGTAGAAAGTCAGTCGCTGTGTAGCCGATTCTTAACCTTGAACCGAGAATGCCTCGTGGTACACAACCTCTCCCTGCGGAAAATTGCTACCAAATGACAGTGCCTGGAAGTACTCTGCTGGAACCCCTGGCAAAACCAATCCATCGATCACCTTGAAGCCAAAGCGCCCATAATAATTAGTATCCCCAAGTACTACACAACCCTCTGCCCCCTTTTCTTTAAGGTCTGCAAGAGCTTTCCCCATAAGTTTCGAGCCAACTCCCCTTCCTTGATACTCAGGTAGTACTGAAATCGGCCCAAGTCCAAACCAGTTGGTCGAGTTATCAGAAATGTTTACTGGTGAAATGGCAACGTGACCTACAATTTCTCCATCTGACTCAGCCACCAGAGATAAAGATAATGCACCTGCCTTGCGAAGACCCTCCACAATAAGCTGCTCAGTGTGATTAGTATGTGGAGCATCCCGAAATGCTAGGACTGTAACTCGGTGGATTGTCTCAGCATCTCCACCACTTTCATTACGAATTTTAATATTCAATTTATGATCTCTTAAAGAGGTTAACAGTTAATTCAAAAATAGCTGCTCTATATTATGCATCTTTACATTTACAAAATTTATCATACCTACTATACAAAGAACACAACCCAGGCCCCAACCTTACCTTCCGGCTTTAAGCCACTTTCCAAGTGAACTCATCAAGGAATGCCCACCGCAGTTTGAGCACCGGTAGAAAAGAAAGAGATTGATAAAAAATACCGAAACGGTAAAGAATAACAGCTGGGAATATTATTTCGGCTACAGAAGAGGAGGCTAAAGGGGCAAATATTTAAAGAAGAAAGAGTATGCTTTTTTGCTCTTGTTTTTGTCCGAGCTTCTTATAAATTCTTGAATTAAGCTAGGTGGCATTTTTCATTTGTACATTTCTCCCCATTAAAATCTCTTCCCTTGACATAGCTACTCACTGCTTCCTGTTCCTTACCGATTTTTTATTCACCACGATTTCAAAAGGGCTATAGGATATTCTGATCCATCTCCACACTTGACCATGAGTGAGTCCCGGCAAAAATTAGAAATAGCACCAAAGCTCCCATTGGATAAGGAGCTCTGTGGGCTACCTAACCACAAACACGTCATATGGCGCGGAAAAGGTCAATCATCGATTTAATTTGCCCTGACATTTGAATAGGCTAAGATGGTGAAAGCATTGCGGATTGTATTGCATTTGTCGTGTTTTTTAATATCTCTCTAGCTTTCGCCTCCGAAATTGAGTGCGCAGTCAAGATAGGTCGCTGGCATTTAGGATATGCGCAATCATGCCGATTCGGTGTATAACGAGTAAGGCAATTTGCGTCTGCACCAGCTATTTTAGCCATGCTTAACACCTAAATAAAAATAATTTATTAACGGCACAACATTAATGACTGAGCTGGTTACTTACTTGCAGACAGCTCTCAGTAAAAAAGACGTTAAAATATACACACCTACAGGTGAGAATAAAAATATTCCAATATTTGGTACCGACTACAAAGAAGACTTTAAAATCATACAAAGCATTTAAAATTAAAACTGACAGTTAGAATACAGCTATAGAAGAAGGCGCTTATGTTCACACAAGATTCCCCACTGACGAAGAAAATACTTGTTGGTGCTCATAATTGGGAATGGATACCTATCTTGGTAGCACGTGTGTCATTGGGGTTATTCTTCTCAGTATCTGGGTATAACAAGCTATTTGTACCTGAGAGACATGCAGACCTAATAAATTTAATGAAAGAAATAGGAGTGCCCTTTCATGAACTTATGGCTATATTTTTAGCTTCTGTAGAATTTTTTGGTGGCTTACTATTAATAGCAGGGCTTTTTTCTTCAATTGTTGCGATTATACTAATTATCGTAATGATTGTGGCTATCACCACTGTTGAAATTGAGCATGTCATCCCCAAAGGCATAGGGCCATTGGATTGGCTAAGCTGGTTTATTTACCTACCCCAAGTTTTATATATTATTTTATTTGTATGGTTAATAACTACAGGCCCTGGTCGATTTAGCTTAGATTACCTAATCGCTGATAAGCTAGGCATTAATGACCACAATTAAAGAAGTTGGACTGCTGTCATAGTTAGTACAGTTATTTCTTCAATCTTAATCCGAATCTGGCAACCCTATTGAAAACATATACCCCTAGACACCGACAAAACAGAAGTACAATTCATCTAGACTAACAGCTAAAAAGAATACTTAGAAAAATTAAAAATCAACCAGCCAACTTTACATCCTTTAATATGAAATTCGATCACCCTGAATAAATTGAAGAGACCCCCAAGCTTTAAAAGCCTATTGCCCACCTTCCCCATTAATTGCCCACCTTCCCCATTAAAAGCCCATCACCTACTCCGCCGCCAGGCACCAGGCATCGCTCACAATGCTTCCCGATCGGGAAACACCCTGAATTGATTTTCAGTAAAGATAAATAGGTAGAACTTGATTAAACTGCAAGATACATCAAGCCTGGATTATCGAACTAACTTGCTAAGTAATATACAACTATAGCTACCATCTGTCTTTTTTATTTATCATTACCAGCTACAGTGCCTGAAAATTATTGTAGTACTTAAACTCAAGTAAATTGCCCGCCGGATCTTTAACTACAAATTTACCAGCTTCATTTTCAGAGTCCTCGCCTCTCACTAGTGGTTCCAGTACAAATGGAATCGAACTGTCTTTGAGTAAAGCTAATACTTCACTCCACTGTTTTTTCTCAAGTAATGGGCCAAAGTGATCTATAGGCTTGGCTACCATTCCATCCTTTTCTTGATGTATAGTAATCTGATGCCCATAGAATATTACATCAATCCATTCTCCTGTATCTCGGCCTACAGTACAGCCAAGTAGATTTACGTAGAACTCCCTTGCCTTTTCTAGGTCTGGAACAACGAACGATAGATGAAACGGCTTGATATCTAGCACTCCTTTCACAAAGATACAGTCGAAGTAACCATTGGCTACCCACCAGCAAAGTATAAACTACCAAGACTATTGACTGAAGAAGAAAGTTAAACGAAGCATGAAGAACCAGCTGGCCAAGTTGGTTCGAGATAAAAGAGTAAAATATATTCATTACTCTGGAAAAAATCCCTAATCACTGGGAACCTGACACCCACCTTTAACAAGTCGAGACTCTCTACCCTTATGTTCACCAAACTGAGACTACAGGCACCACTTATTACCAAGCTTCCCCAGCTCAGAATACTTACCTTGATCTTGAGTGTCAGCAGAAAACGAGCCGATTAACCATTAGCGCTCAACCGTCCAAAACTAAGAATTATTTACAGTGTCTCAGTCACAGTGCAGGAAGTGAAAAACGATCAAGTAGTTATGAACTTCCAAGCCCTAGGCCTCACCCTATCCACCGAGAAGAGATCTACCACCTTAGGCAGTCGAAAATCCAGTTTCATCCATTAGCGTCAATAAGTCATAAAAACTTTCAACTCGTAGAAAATATCCATCTCTAGACTGTTTGACGATGCAGCATAAGAGATGAAATTACGCCTATAAAATCCATCCACCAAATCAGATTTCACAATCATGTTTTCCGAACTAAATTCGAATATTTTACTGAGCGCAGGTGGAAAGTGTGTAACATTGCCTCAAACATTGACCAGAAAAATCACTCTGAAGTGGATATATAGATTAATTTTAACTGCTTTTAGGCAGCCGATTATGAGATTTAGTCTAAACTAATCCAGATTAGAATGACCCACCTTCACTATCAGATAAGTCGTAGTTGGCAAAGGGCGAGGTAAATCCGCTTAAGCTTGCCATAGCACTCAGGGGATTCAAAATGGAAAATCAGCACACCGTAAAAAGTACCCGATTTTGGCTATGGATTTCGATTCTTATCTTTGCTGCTTCCAACTCTGTTGTTGCGAAAATCGGGGAGCTCGGTGCCCATCATCTCATTAATGGAAACAATCCCATCTCTTTTTGCAATCTCTTGTTCGCAGGAAATCTCTTGGCGGGTATCACCCTTTTGATAATCTATAGAAAAGATTGGCGCCTCAGCATCTTAAAACAATACCCTTTCAAAGACTGGTTTTACATGTTTGTGCTCATCTTGATGTCTGGTGTTCTTGCCCCAGCTTTCTTTTTTATTGCTCTAATGATCACAGAGGTGACCAATGTCGTTTTAATCGCAACTTTAGATGCTCCCTTAGGACTCTTATTTGCTTTTTTAATGTTCCGGGAGAAGCCAACAGGGTTCTCAATAGTGGGTGCCCTTGTGGTAACGGTTGGTGTTATTGCAATTTTTGTGCTACATCAACCTCCGATGGAAGATCCAATGAGCATGAAAATGCTGAATCTTGGAAATCCAGCAATGAACCAATTCCTAGAAACCCTCCCCAAAGCTGGAGAAATTTTAACCGCTGTAGCAACACTCTTAGGCGTCATTGCCGTTCAGGTCAGTCGGAAACTGCTTGATCGCGTCCCTATTGGCGTCTTTTCAGTTTTCCGCATGCTTGCGGGTGTGATCCTCTTCTCGGTCATTGTCCTCTCTGTATTTGGAGCCAACCACTTTAACGACCTCCTTTCCCCATTCCTCTGGGTGTGGATGCTTGTATATGGAGCGGTCATTATTGTTTTTGGGCAGATCACCTGGTTTAAAGGGCTCCAAGGAGGGGCCAGCTCTGCCGACATCTCTATCGCTACCGCCATCACCCCCGTAGCAGGCACTTTCTTCGCCTTCGTTATCCTTCAAGAGATTCCAAACTTTGCTCAAATTATTGGAGGAATTATTATCATGGCCGGAATAGGAATCTCACTACTCGGTCAATATCGTGAACAAAAAGCCGTCGAAATGAAGTATGAAAAGCCATGCTCATTTAAGGGGGTATAAATCAGTATTTTACTGATCACATTTTACATTTAATTTAGAGTTACAGGTTTAAGTTAAATCTATCATTAAAAAGCTACACCATTATCTTACGTCTTCAAAATAAGTGTTCAGAAGCATAGGAAATTTAATTGACGGATGTGCTGATTAGAGGTTATTCAAGTATTTGACTTTCAATTCTTTTTAAATCTGCATGAAAAGCCGCCTCCATCTCTTCAAAAAAATCGTCAGAGGCTTCTTTATCTTTATTTTTAATTTTTTCCATCATTTTTTCCCGCCAAGCTTCAACACTTGCTTGAGATCTATATACCCTTTCAAAATATGGCTTAAGAGCATTTATTTTAACTCCTGCAACCAGCATATCTCTTTCAGACCTGGCGTTATGAAACTCCAGGACAGCTTTCCTTATACCTTTGTATGCTTTTTTACGCTCTTCTAGCTCTTTCATAAGGAGCTCTTGCCTTACTAATAATCTTGCCTTTTTTATATCATTATCATATGAAGCATTTAAAAGTAAATATTGGGATACACCGGTTAAGAAAGAACCAGCAAAAGCGGAGAGTAAAATAACTTTCCACTCTACTTTAACTTTCGACATAGATTTAACCTTAAAATATAATGTTTTAATGAAAACACTCAGAACAATGAAAAGCCCAACGTAAAACGTAAAGCCCGTCAACTGGCGCATATTTAAACCTAAAATCTAAATCCATTATAACATATAAAAAAGAACCATTTGAAACCAAGGTCTTTTAGTCACCCCAAATTTGCCGGATTAAACTGTAGTTAAAGGCTTCCTTATTAAAGTTTACATGTATCCAAAATACGTATTTAACTGTATTACTTGTCTAAGCAGGGATATATGGCGATCTTGTAAAAATTATTCTACTCAGACCAGGCTACATAATTAGATTAAGTACCGAACCGTCGACCCAACGCTTTGATCACATGCTTAAATCTGGAGCCAGCTGAGCCAGAGGTACTTTAATCATTCTCAAGCGGAATACTTGCATATAGATTATTGAGTTAAGATAAGAATTAAACTAATTGTTAGAGGGCGAATCCACGTCCCCTAAATTCCTTCTCATCTACCACAAAGATGATTTATATGGGGATCGAAAATTGATCGATTGTAGGGCTTGTAGAGAGTGAACCTAGATTCAATCATCGTAATAAATTCAAGACAATTTTTGAGCTATTACTCGATGGCTAATAAAATTACCCTTGTCAAACTTGCCAAAATCCATGATCAACAGCGCCATTGATATAAATAGAGAATATCCCTTTACCAGGTATCTCTAATGGTGGAACCGCAATCTTTGCCCCCTGAGCTTTAATAAAGCTTATGGCTTTTTCTATGTCCTCAACCAGCCAATATGGGCGAACTACGAGCTCTTCTGACTCTCGTAAAGGTCGACGCAAACCGACGATACTGCCATCTTTTAAGCTACATATTCGAGCTCCACCGAGAAGTTCATCGGCATCATCAAATCGGACATTATGAGCAGCTTCGTATGCTGCACATACTTTATCTACATTTAGAGTAACAATTTCTAAATGGTGTATTTTCATAATTCTCAATTGGTAGATTGAATTACAAATTCTTCAGATATGGTTACTGAATATGATGATATTACTCTTTGATTTTCTACAGGGTGATTCCGACATTTCTTTTAATTTATCCAAGCCATTTCAGTTGATTGCCCAAGCGACTTCTGTCGAGCCTTCTACTTTAATTCTACTGTGCGAAACAAAACTACAAGAATCTTCATGAGTTTCTGGGATTACCCCTCCTGTTATTAGAATAGGCATTAAGAATATACCTATCGTAGCAGTGGAAGCATTATCCATAAGAAGCTTTCCCATATTTGATTACACATGAATACGATAAAGAAAGATTAAGTCAACTTTCATATTATCCTTATACCTGATGACGGCAATTTACCCCCTCTCTATCCTTCTTTTAAGAGGGGGCAAAATATTTCTACAACTTGACTGCCTGCTGGGGCTTTACGGCGAGATCATTATAGAAACTCATTACCTGCTTACCATTTTTATCCTGCTCAATAACCATATAGGTCAAAGTATTCTCGAAATAGAAACTATTCTCAGACATTGGAATAATTTCGTATTTTGGACCACCACTTCGTTGAGAATAAAAAATCCCATCTTCCAAAGATAATGTCCTAACGGAATTTTCATCAATCTTATAGCTACCCAGAAGCCCTTTAACTTTACTTTCATCTAATTCGACTGATTTAAACTTCGGCACAGGTATATCAAGAACTTTAGCTGCTAATAACTTACTAATTAAACTTGGGTTACGGCTACTTAGATTACTTAAGACGGCAATGTACAAATCTTCAGATGGAATATAAAATGCATCAGTAGTAAAACCTGGTATACCACCACTGTGTGCTACCATGTCATATTCATTAAGTTTTCCGATGCCCAACCCATAGCCATAATTTGACATAGAATCATCATTCAACTTGAACGGTTCAATCATTTTCTGATAACTTTCTTTGGAAAGTACCTCGCCATCTCGTAAAGCTTTGAACCATATATCCAGATCTGTCACAGTAGATAAAAGTGCTCCAGCAGCATGAGGCCACATCATATCGATATACGTAGCATTAACTACGCCATCAGGTGATGTATCATAACCATTAGCCCTATTTGGGATAACTTTGGAACCACCATAGTAGCTAGATTTCATGCCGACTTTCTTAAAAATATTTTCATCGATAAAATCAGCATATGATTGCCCACTAGCAACCTCAATAATTTTTCCCAAAAGAACATAACCCGTATTCGAATAACGCATCTGCTCGCCTGGCTTAAATTTCATCGGGTGCTTGGCAAATCGAATTAGCATATCGTCAATGGTTGTCGGCAACCGTATTTCTTTAGCAAAAATCTCCTCATCTTCAGTGTAATTAGCAATACCAGAAGTGTGAGTTAAAAGATGCTCAATGGTTACATCACTCCCTTCAGTTGGAAAATCAGGTGCATATTTATGAATATTATCCGTTAGTGAAAGCTTACCTTGTTCCTGCAACATCATTATTGCTGCTGCAGTAAACTGTTTAGTGATAGAACCCAAGCGAAATACACTATTAGCTGTCAAAGGTATATTGTGCTCTAGATTTGCGAGGCCATGAGCCCCCTGGAAAATCACCTTTCCTTTTTTACTGACAATAACCGCGACACCAGGCTCACCTATTTTAACGTTTTCCACCAAAATTTGTTTGTAACGCCTTTGCCTATCCTCTACCACATCAGCAAAACACACATTTAAATTCAACATCAGCAGAAACATACCAAGTATTAATCTTTTCATTTTACCCCTATCCTTTTGAAACGAAGTTGTACAAAGAAGCTTCTCAAAAATCGAATATAACATTGATTTTAATTTTTATTAAAAAATTATTCCAATTTTCACTTTAAGTAACTGCTATCCTTACAGTTTACTTAATCAAAACTATCAACTTAAGAAGAGCAGTTTTCCGAATCAATATATGATAGGGCGAGACGCTGAGTAGTCCGGGTTTACTCTGAAGTAAAATTGATACCATGGTCTTACTTGCCATCTTCTAGGTGAGATTTTTGTACTAGATATATTGAGCTGTTCTGCTGTAGTGGGGATTACCATTCATGGCCAGGCAAGCTCCGTAGTCCAATTAAACTTGCAAGAGTTTCTTTGCTACTCTTTTCCATTTAAGTACATCTACCGTCTAAGAGACCACCACGCTCCTCCAGTAAGCCCTTTCATCGCAGAGCCCACTTACAGGTCATCAGTGGGAAGTTAAGATTTTAATACTAACTCTCAGAACCAGTGACATCCAAAAATTAAAACATACGTCTCACCTACAATACTAGGTGCTAAAAGTTGCTGATTAGAGACAGGTGTCCTCAACCAAAGTAGCCCTATAAATTATTATGTGACCGCTCTCCTAATAAAGTTAAAAAAGCTCATCACGGTACTCCATCTACTCTTTATAACAACCATGCCTTATCAGTTAGAAACTGCAATTCTCATACTTACACTACTATTACCTGACAGTCCCGTGAATTGTTTTATTACAAGCAATATCATCACTTACGTTACTTCTTCTAGGCTTAAGCCCAAAGAGTCTACGTGTTACATTGAATGGATATACAACTAACAAGCATATAGCTGTAGTTATCAAAAAAGAACCAACAACTAGTACCATAGCTTTATACGCCAAAGACATTGACAAGTTAATTACAAAGTAACCAAGCACAACGATGACTGTTTGGTGAAAAATGTAAAATGGATATATCAATTCATTACTAAATTTTAGCCATTTAGGGGTGCTTGCTAGGTGGCGTTGAGCATAACCTAACAGGGTCAATAACGCTGACCAGGCGACTAAACAACCTACAAACCACCAAATTGACCAACGAGCTTGCAACGACAAATACTCGCTTAAGTCCGGAGAATAGTAATAAGCATAAAAAATTAATGAGCTGACCAGTAACCACACAAAGTTTACCTTCCGATACTTCTCTAATGATGCCCAAATCTTCCGAGATTGTATGAAAAACATACCGACAAAAAAGAAATAAAGATAAAACAAAGTGGAAGACAGATTGCCTATGCCATGACCATTATCAGGAAAATATAATTTCAGCCCCACTCTGATTACAATCAATACCAAAACCAATCCAAATAGACCACTTGATGTATCGGACAACCACTCTACAAATCCTTTAAATGAACTTGACCATTGTGACCTTAGAAAAAAATAAAACGGTACTGCAAGCAATGAAAAGAAGACCAAGTATTCAATAAACCATAGGTGGTTTGAATCAAACTTAAGTGCAAGCTGAGGGAAGGCCTGCAAAAATGAGCCATATTGACCAATATCCTCAATATAATTCTGAGGCGGCACAACAAGTAACACCCCTACAAGCAAAGGAATAAATAATCTAAAAAATTTATCTCGCAAAAACTGAGATGGATAGACTTTACGGAGCAACAATACACTTCCTACACCAGCAATAAAAAATAGTGTTGGCAGCCTGAATTGCTCAAAATATACCATAACATCATCAAGCAGCTTGCTAGACTCCGCATTCATGATATGCCATTCATCCCCATTAAATGGCATTAATGCATGGTGTAGGAATACCGCCAAAATCAATATGACTCTCAACCAATCCAGCTCGGAAACCCTGACGTTATTCATACAGCTCTTTCCATGACATTCTAAATTTCAATAGCATATAACTTGCCTACATTCCCTTTTGGCGGCAATAAAAAACAATTTTAGCAGACTTAAGCTTTAACAAAAGCTGCCATAAGGCCGCTATGCATTACTCTTCTTTTCAAGACGCTTCCTATCAAACTCTATCAATTGATAGTTATAACTCTATAAACTATTACACCAAAAGCAGACAACCTAAAGTTAAAAACCACCCACCTCATTGAAATAACATAAATCCTATTCAAAAAAACATATTTTGTTTCCATCTAAACCTCTTACATATGCGGCAAATTTCAAGCCCCGCTGAGCTGGTTTACCCGCACAGGTGCCACCCAATTCAACCGCTTTATCATATAGTCTTACCACCTCTTTCTTTGATTCAGCATTAAATCCAACCATTGTTCCATTTCCATTCGTAGCTTCTTCCCCATCAAAGGGCTCTGCCACCGAAAATGTAAACTCTTTGTACCGCCAAAAAGTCATCCTTTCATTAGAGAATAGTTGTTCAAATCTCGTATCTTCAAAAAGTGAATTGTAAAACCTTATTGATGCCTCCAGATCATTACTACCGAGAACCACATAGTTCATCTTCATATCATGACTCCATAAATGTGGCCAACAATATTAAGCACTCAACATAAGAATACATAGATTCTTCACCACAGAGAGGCTGGCTACAAAATATCTACCCACCATGACTTAACCGTCCTTCTCATAATATATCCACAGACAGAAAAAGCCGACCACTGTGCCGACAGGGAAATTGAGTAAGCAGAATATTGAATAAGGGATAGCTATTTTGTATGCCCCTCTATCCTCTTGAATCAGCTTTATACCTGCTGCCAGACCAATAGAATTGATAGACATCAATAACACTAAAAGAACTATGAATGCCCACGATAACAACTCAGGAAATTCACTAAAAAAGAAAAAATAGAAAACAACAAAACCCAAAATATATATTATAAGTGATAGAAAAGCATATATTGATAATGCCCAACCAGCCAACTTTTCTTTGCTGCACATTACAATCTTCCCTTGGTGCCCAGCACCTTATTTATAATCTTTATCTAATACGAGTATCATTTCACCCTCAAACCTGATGCAAGTTATATTTCAACTCACTATCGAATCTAAAGATTACGGCGCCAATTAAAAATGAGTTCAAATCCCAACCAAAAATAAACCCAAAAACTTCTATGTTTTAAGTAAGGTTCACAGTAATTCGGCTATCAAGGCTTAAGACTACTCAAAACAATCAAGTCGACAATACCCCCTTGATCTGTTAGCATCGGTTTCCACATCCTACAAAAGCAGATCAAGCAGTAGATAATCACTGGCTTCTGCCAACACGTGCATCATTTTTCCCAGTAACCATATCAGGATTTAAGGAAAGAGATATATCAATTGGCTGTTAATTTATAATCTTGGAGTTTCTTAATAAAGTGACGTCAATTTTGAATGCTTCTTATTAGAGAAAACGTACCATTTTACTCAGAGGAATCTCGAATAATCTATCCTCTAGTGACACTCCGCTGTAACCGCTTAAGGCCTTCACTAGCAATACTCTCAAAGCATAAATCTAATTCGGAGAAGATATCCCAACGTTCCACATCTAAGATATGTGATATTCGGTCTATTATTTGGAGCTCAAGCTCCTCTACGCGCTTACCTTTCCACAACTTGTCTGAGAGCGCTATCGCTAGCTCTTCTATCGTACATTCCATATCACTCCAACGGGCATGAGAAAGACAGCATCGAGCGATTGCTGGTGTAAAACCTTTTGATAGTAATATCCTTTCACCTTCAGGTTCATGCTGTGACCCTGGGCCATACATTTCATTGGTATGTATAATTTTCCCAATATCATGTATCACTACACCAACACGGACAAAGTCCGGATCGAAATTCACTTTCATTTCGATAAACTTTTTAATCAGGAGATCGGCCGCCTCACCAACTAATGTAACGTGATTAATGAGATGCTGGGGCGCATCCAGATTGTCCAATAGCTGAAATGCTTCTTCTCTAGTTCTCAGAATCTAGTCCTCTAGTTGTTACGAGCGTGCCTTTACTTAGTGGGGATGCCTCCCCTTCATTTACCTGCTGCCTGCTATCTATGGTCCGTGCTGAAGCCACCTTCTAGGTGAGGAACACAGTCACGGGCCCCTCCAGCTAATATTATTACTATAATAATCGTTTTCGATAATGACATCACACTGATCCGGTAGCTCCAGGGGATTCCGGATACACGAGACCATTGAGGCGTAGTTGTAATGGGGAGGGCGAGATAGGTCACTACATGACCACATTGGCGGAATCTGGTTAAACGGGAGTTATCAACTACTCCAAACCATTAACCCAAGAACTCCATGATTGTGTTTTTATGAAGTAACCCCGAATCCGACTCAGCAACGGCTTATTTTTGTACACTGATCAAGGAAATGGGAGCAAAACGTTTGAATCAAGCGCTATATACGGGCTGTTTGCTCAACTTGTTATACCCCATTGCGCATAGGCTCGCCATTGGCCCAGGGCTTCAATGCCCCGTAGACAAAACTGTTAACCGGTGTTGCTACCTTCAGCTGCTTCCCTCTTTGCACAACAGCACCATTTAGAGACTCAAGCTCTAGGCGCCTTCCAGATGCTATATCGAAGTACATCGAACCAAGAGTCTTATTGAGTACTCCAGGAGGCAACTCCCTCTCCATATGCCTAATTGTACGCTCAACCGTATCCTCCGAAAGCTCTATTCCACTTCGCCGTGCTAAGGAATAAACCTCACACATAATGTCAACAAATAACTCACGAGAGGCATGGCAGGCTAGAAGCGTACCCACAGGCAATCGTGTGAGTGCTGTCATTCCATTCACCGCACAGATGAACAGGAACTTCTCCCAAATAGCCCGAGTGATATCATCACTGACATCAGCGACAACCCCAGCTTGTAGAAATGTATCTTTAAGCACTTGGGTGCGCTTTGAGCCAGTTGCATTTGGATCACCAAAGACAAGTGGGCCGGGATATCTGTGCCGCACAACTCCAGGCTCTTCGATCGCCACATTAGTCCATGAGATACCGCCCAGAATAGCTTTTCGCCCAAAGGCTTCGTTCAGGGAATCCAAGGAGTCGACACCATTCTGCAGGGTAAGCACCTTTGTGTCTTCACCTACAGCACGGGCGATAAGCTTTATGGCTGCTTCGGTATCGTAAGTCTTAACGCAGAATAGGATTAGATCCACTCCTCCCACCGAAGTCGTAGTTTCCGCAGCATCAACCTGGATAGTAAAGGGCTCTTCTTCAAGTGGCAGCACCGTTAAACCACGCTCTTTAAGTGCCTTCAGCTGCCTCCCTCGAGCAATAAAGAGCACTTTGTGTCCTGCCCTCGCCAGGTGGCCACCAAAGTAGCTTCCGAGGGCTCCGGCGCCCATAACAATAATATTCATCTCGTTCTTTTCCCCGCGCTTCAAATGGTCTTTTAAGCATATCGACTTGCTAAGAATAGCAATCAAAAGGGCTTTGAAAGCAACGCCTAACTACTACTTTAGCTTTTGCATTAAGACCTGGAGATAAAAATCTACTCGACTATTGCTGTTAGGAAAAACGAACCATGTTATGAGCCCAACCAGGTGTGTTTCTCGTAAAGAGATAGATAGCCATCCCCCAGCCTTTGAATGCTGGTAGTAGTGTAGATCCTTTAAAGATAAGGGATACTTTATATAAAAAAGAATTTACTGATAGCCGGATACTAATAAATTGCCGGCTGGGTTGCTACCCCAGACAGCCAAGTCATTGCGTATGACGAATGGAGCTGGCCCAAAGCAGAGAAACACTTAGGGCCTATTCACCTAAAAGACCAAAAAAATTTCTGAAAATCAGATGAGTATAAGCTGTGCGCTTTCTATGGTTTCCCCTAAAATAAAATACTTTATAAGGATTGATAACATTTGATTTTTATCACTAACAGCTTTTGGGCTTTATCGACTGAAGTTCTCTCCATACAGGATGAGAGGAATTCTGTGGAGAAACAATAAAGTACCACCGAAGCTCACTCGTTTTTTTACAGTTAACTTGATCCCCTTTAAAGTAGAGGGTCTGTTCTTTTTTAGTTACAAATGGCTCAATCCACTTTATCTGGCCAGTATACTTGCCATCAACCCACTCCATTGTAATAGCAGGCTCATACTCTTTGCCTTCAGTGACAGCTTTGTACAACCCCCTATAGTAGGCGGCTATAAAATCCTGAATTTCTAACTTTCCAAAAACTTGATTCTTCTCTGGCTTATGGGTCCAAGAAAAAGCATAGCTAAAAAAATCTTCTTTTTCTTGTTTATACATGCCAGGCAGAAACACAAGCTCTTCAATACCATTCAAGGTGATATCTGAGGCAAATTCGACAGGAAAAGGAATTACTTCAGTCTTTGAATCTTTTGGAAATTCTGAGTAAGTGCTAAGCTCTTCAGCAAAAAGCAAAGGTGGAAAGAGAAGCGTAACACAAACAACCAGTCGAGATAGAACATCATCAAACTTTATATATTTAACCATTGAATCTCACCTTCCTTTAATTCCATACGGTAGCAAAAACACGCAACCAGTTTTTACCAATTATTTTTTCTACCACTCGATCAGGAATTCCTTTTTGGCTTAACTTATAGGCAATAAGCTCCATCCGTCTCTCGGAGTTTAATTCCGGAATAAACGGTGGACGATTTGGTGTTTCGCCGGGCGCCGAAATTCCAGCCGCAATACGACGCTCAACTTCCTTACGAATACTTTCTCGATACTCAGGACCATCATTGACCGGCACTACGCCTTGGTCACTACCTATGGCAACATGATCTTCACCGCATACTTTATAGGCATGCAGTATATGTTCTATTACCACATCGGCCTTTATTTCATGCTCGCCACCTTCCAAAAATGGCATTAAGTAGACTCCAACCAAGCCACCGGTGTCTGCAGCAGCTTTTAATTCTGTATCGTCATTATTTCTAGGGTGGTCGTAAATTGCGTTGCAGCCAGTATGAGAGATCACAACCGGTCTTTTTGATTGACGGATAGCACTGGAAACTGTCTTCTTTCCTGAATGCGAGAGGTCGATCAGAACTTTCTCAGCCTCCATTATTTCTATGGCTTTCTTGCCAAGGGAAGTTATCCCTGAATCCTCCTTAACGAGACCACCGCTGCCAAGGATAGAAGGACCATTATAGGATACCTGCATTATCTTAACGCCCATTTTGGCGAATTCTGAAATACCTGAAAGTGACTCATCAAACATTTCAGTTGATTGGAATCCCATTATGATACCGAGCTTACTCTCCTGCTTCGCTTTCAGGATATCTGATGCGGATTGAATTAAGCGCAAGTAGTTTGAGTTCTGCTCGATGATGGACTTGGCTTTTTCAACCTTCTTTAAAGTCTCGGAATAGTCATCACCTGGATAGGGAACTGTCATATTCAAGGCACTAATCCCCGAGCTCTTGAATATTCCCAGGGCTTCTTCAGAGACTGGCTCCCTGAGCGAGAATGCTACGCTGAGACCATCAATTACAATCGATGAACCGTATGAATTCCACGTTGATTTTCCTGCATTACCCCCAGAAAAAGCATTTAATATACCCGAGTTAATAGCCAAATATGAACCAACGCCACCTGATACTAGAGATTTAATTAGTGCTCTTCTATTTATATCGCTCATAAGATCCCCACTCCAGAATTAATCAGTGCTTCGTGAAGCAATACATTCCACTTCAGCTTTGGCATCAAGTGCCAGGCCGCTCGCTGCAAAAGCACTCCTCGCTGGTTTTTTCCCACTGAAGTACTGGATGTAGACGTTGTTCGCCGCTGGCCAATCATCAATATCAGCGAGCATCAAAGTACACTTAACTACATCGTCAAAGCCCAGGTTTTTGCTCTCAAGAACTTGGCCAATATTCTTCATTGTTTGATGCATCTGAGCTTCCAGACTTTCACCTGCCAAGGTTAAAGTTGAAGGATGATTACCGATTTGCCCGGATAACCAAATGGTTCCATTCATTTCACGTGAAGAAGAGAAAGGCAACTGTGGATCGTCACCAATAAAAATAAAACGACCGTTCTTTACTACATGAGCTATCGCCTGGCTATTTTCAATATTTGTTTCGGGACTTTCTGAAAGCACAACCATGTTTGCTTTCTTTCCCTCTTCAATACTACCGACAGAACCTTCTATCCCTATCACTTTCGCAGCATTTAAAGTTGCAGCTTGAATTGCCTCGAGAGGTGTCATGCCGATTTCATCTACGAGCAGCTTTAGCTCATGATGAATCATCGGTGTAGTGTCATTTTCAAGGTCACTAAATGCATCCGTGCCAGCAGCAATGGTAATGCCGCTTTGATAGGCAAATTGTGTCATTTGTGTACTGAGCTGATCAAGCTGCCTGTATTTTTCGTTTAAGTCATTTCTTCTTTCAAATACTGTAAGCGTCGCATCTAATATTGTCCCTTTCTCTTTCATCGCGTCAAAAAGATCTAAATAGCTATCTTTTTGTAGCATTTTTTCCCAAGCTGAATCATCGAATTCAGCAGTTTTCCTGCGCCACGCCTTGAAGTTATCAACTAACTGAGCGGACATATCAGAGGCATGTGAAATAGTCTCAACACCAGCATTGACAATATCCAAAGGTTTGGAGGGGCCAATATAAGCATGCGACCAGACTTTTAAACCATGTCTTTTGGCTGCATTTGCAAGCAATGGCACTGTCTCGGCCTCAACATCTGCATATATCTTGATGCCTGTTGCACCAGCGCCTATGGCCTGGAGCATTACTGAGTCCATATCTGAATTATGATCTACCGCTCTCATCCATGTTGTGTGGCCTGGTGTACGCCCTTTAGCTGAGGCAATGGTTCTCGGATCCGAGAAGAAGGATTCCCCACCAATAATGACTGAAAAGTAGATATCTGGCGAAGCGATGGCGTCGACCTCTGCTTGACGTCTTAAGTAGGCCAAGGCTCGCGCATCACCGCCCATATCTCTCACAGAAGTGACGCCACCACGAAGCAGGTATCGAAGTCGCTCAGTAGTGATTGACAATTTATCCCAGCTATCCGGATCTGTTGCATGGTGGACATGCGCATCTATCAGGCCGGGGATTACAAACTTCCCTTTTAAATCGACAACACTGGCCCCCCTCACTTTGGAGAGCTTATTCGTTGAAGAGATTCTCTTGATCTTATCGCCTTCGATAAGAATCGACTGTCTTTCATCAATTTTGAGCGATTTAACGTCCACTATATTGGCGTTAATGAGCAAGACTTGCTCCAGCTTACTATCCTCTGCGAATACAACGCCGTTGGTAGCAATGCATAGAGCCACTAGAATAAAAATTTGTTTTATTTTCATGTACTTATCTAAAAGAAGACTGTGGGGATTTTTAACCTAATAGCAAAATTTTGCGTCATTTGGGATGCACTTTAAATGTCATTTAAGTTTATAGTGTATAAACTATTGGTTTATTATACTTATCGGTAAACTCCAGTTTACGCCCACCGTAAGAAGAGAAGAAGACTAGCCATCAGGGGAGTCAATGAACAAGTTACACGCCCTTGAGGCATACTGTTTGGTATGCGAAAAGCAAAACTTTGCAGCTGCTGCTCGCGAACTCGGCATTTCCGCAGCAATGGTTGGTAAGTACATTAAGCAGTTAGAAGAGGAACTTGGCTGCCTGCTGGTGATGCGCAATACACGCAAAGTATCAATAACCGAAGCGGGCGATGATTACTATAAGCAAATTTCACCAATACTAAAAAAACTCCACTCCGTCGACCAGGCGATGTCAGAATATAATCAAGAGCCCAGAGGCAGGCTATCGATATCGACCAGCATAGAGCTAGGCAGTCAATATTTTTCAGGATTGATTGCCAATTACCGCAGGCTATACCCTCAGGTATTTCTGGATTTTCACCTCAGCAATGACCCACTCGATTTACTCGACAATAAAATCGATCTCGTTTTTAGAATCGCACCAGAATTACCCGACTCTAGCTATATCGTCCAATCTATCGCGAAAACTAAGCTAGCACTCTGGGCAAGTGATTCTTACATTGAGAAGAATGGGCTCCCTGAAAACATGGAATCATTAAAGAAGCATCAATTACTTTTCTTTAACCACAGCATACGAGGGGATCACTGGCTATTTCAAGACAAAGAAGAGATAAAAAAAATCAAACTCCCCTGGGCTTGGCAATCTAACAATGGGAGGCTATTGAATGAAGCAGCTGCTGAAGGACAAGGAGTAATCCAAGCGCCTTTTTACTCTGTCAAATCTTATGTCGACTCTGGCCAACTCACTGAGATTTTACCTAAATTCACAATAAAGCCACTGACTATTTTTGCGCTCTACCCTCATCGCTGCGAGCTTTCCTTGAAGGTTAAAACCTTTATCGATGTGGCTAAGAGCTATTTTGAGCAACATCATTCCGAGCAGTTCTGATTTAATGGATGTATTTAAACGCACTTTCTCAAACCTAGGCCCTGGAATTATTTGGGCCGCAAGCAGTATTGGCGTGTCTCATATCGTACAGTCTACTCGCGCAGGAGCAGATTACGCCTTCGCTTTGATTGGTTTTATTTTCCTAGCTCATTTAGTCAAATACCCTTTTTTCAAAATCGGTCCAGAGTATGCAGCTGTCACCGGCGAGAGTTTATTGGAAGGCTATAAAAAACACAGTCGAGTTGGTTTTTATAGTTATATGGCTCTCACATTTCTAACAATGTTCTTTGTTCAAGCTGCAGTTACGATTGTCACCGCTGCTTTAGCGCTCAATTTATTTGGCGATATCCTAAATGTTTCAGAGTGGTCTGCCATCATTCTGGTCATTACCTGTGCAATATTGATTGCTGGCCAATTTAAATGGCTGAATGAAAGCTTAAAGTGGATGGTCCTCATACTGGCTATTGCCAGCTTGATCACACTCATTTCTGCAATAAGTCAATATGGGCTTCTTCCCTCTAAATCCTATTTAACAGCCGATATAGCACCAGCTGTGAGCATCGCATTTGTTGTCGCCTTAGTCGGCTGGATGCCAACTTCGATTGAAGTTTCTGTTTGGCACTCTATTTGGTCGGAGCGAAGGATAAAGGAAAAACCAGATAGAGGGTATGCCAGGAAATCTCTCGTATTTGACTTTAAGGTTGGCTATTTCACCAGTTTGTTATTAGCGATTGTATTTGTATGGTTAGGTGCACTAGTAATGTTTGGGAAAGATATTGAATTATCCCAATCTGCAGGCATATTTGCTGGTCAGCTAATCAATATTTATACCGAATCTCTTGGTGACTGGAGCCATTTAACAATCAGCATTATCTGTTTTGTCGCGCTTTTCTCAACCACCTTTGCAGTCTCCGATGGCTTTCCTCAAGTTTGGCGAAGTGCCTTGAGATCATCGAATAGCATCAAGATTCCAGAAAATAGAGTCTACGTATCCACCCTTGTTATACTAAGCCTTATAAGCTGGTTTATTATCTCCCTATTTGCTGATCAGTTAAAAAACCTTATCGACTTTGTAACTACTTTATCTTTCGTTTGTGCTCCAATCTTTGCTTTACTCAACATTCTTGTTATGAACGGGAAATGGGTACCAAGAGAGTATCACTTAAAAGGGTGGTACTTAGTTTATACTTATGCCTGCCTGTGCCTAATGATAGGTTTTAGTTTTTACTTTATTTATTGGCGCTTCTTGAGTAACTAACGATTTCTTTGCAACATCAACAGACTTGAAAAGTCTATAAAAGTAAAGCTCAGGGATGAGCGCAACATCTAAGGTCATCTAAGCCTTAGAGATCAATCCCTCTTCATCTTAAGCTTTCCTAGTACTTTGTTGACACAAGTTGCAGTCCGGGGAAATCAGCTTTCGCCATGAATACTGCCCCTCATTTTCAGGGGTACTTCTGAACTCTCCTGCACAGGTTATATAAGTAGTTTTAGCTACAGACTAAATTTTTTACCCTGAGTTAAGCCACCTAAGCAGTTGGCATTAGATCTATCAAGGTGGTTACTTGGAATGCTATTCCTACCTCTGTAAAACTGAACTTCTCACATAATGAGTGGCTCACCATAAGCTAGCTCCTTTCAGCATGAACAACCCCGAAAGGAAGGCCCATTGATCACCTCTTAATCACTGGGTACTCATAGGTAGGCTTGTACTCAACTGATGAAGCTCCAAATCATCACTTCTTCCACGCCAAAACTCTCCTAAGCGACTTCCTCTAAACGCTCCTGAAGTGCCAAACTGTCATAGGAAAAATTCAAATGTACATCCCAAAATCAGGCCAAATATTTGGTTGCAAATGAAACCCTCGCCCTATTCTTTGCGGCACAGTAGGATAAGTCATCCGCCTGCAGGTGCAGAGCGGCACTAAGGAACAGAGTAATCAGAAGACGCTATGACTACACAGCAGTTCGACGACCTGAATGTCGTCTCCCAGGAAGTCCTGATCAGCCCGGAGATGCTGAAAGCAGAGCTACCCATTAGCGATGCAGCCGAAGCGACCGTCGCCAAAGGGCGCAGCGCCGTGCGTGATATCCTCGATCGTAAAGACCACCGCTTGATGGTGGTTATCGGACCTTGCTCCGTTCACGATGTGGACGCTGCAATGGATTATGCCAAGCGCCTGAAAGCGGTGGCAGATAAGGTTTCCGATACCCTGCTGATAGTAATGCGAGTCTATTTCGAAAAGCCCCGCACCACAGTTGGTTGGAAGGGCCTGATTAACGATCCTCACTTGAATGATTCCTTCAAGATTGAGGAAGGCCTTCATATCGGCCGCAAGCTACTTTTAGATGTCGCCGAACTGGGGCTGCCCACCGCGACAGAAGCACTGGATCCAATCTCTCCCCAATACCTGCAAGATCTGATTTCCTGGTCAGCCATTGGCGCACGTACTACCGAATCCCAAACCCACCGGGAAATGGCCAGCGGCCTCTCCTCTGCTGTGGGCTTTAAGAATGGTACCGATGGCGGATTAGAAGTAGCGATTAATGCCTTGCAATCTGTCGCTAATCCCCACAGATTCCTCGGTATCAACAAGCGCGGTCAGGTTGCCATTATTCATACCTCCGGCAACCCTTATGGCCATGTTGTGCTTCGCGGCGGTAATGAAAAACCGAATTACGATTCGGTCAGTGTTGCCATGTGTGAACAGGAACTGCGTAGCGCCGGTATTACCCCCAATATCATGGTCGACTGCAGCCACGCCAACTCCAATAAAAATCACGAATTACAGCCCCTGGTGGTAGATAACGTGACTCACCAGATTCTTGATGGTAATCAATCAATTATTGGCATTATGGTGGAGAGTAATCTGAAAGCCGGTAATCAGAAGATTCCCGCCAATCTGAATGACCTGGAATACGGCGTCTCTGTTACCGACAAGTGTATCGATTGGGAAACTACCGAGTCCCTATTACTGGGTATGGCCGAACAATTGCGAGAGCCACTGAAGAGTAGAACTTTCTAAGTATGTGACTTTATAGGGGGCTGTGCCCCCCCTTTCTCTAACTGGCAGCTATTTATTTCTAATACTGGCTGCCAGCCCCTCCCAAGCGCCCTCATGGCGAGCTTAGATATCTCCTAACCACCAAAAGCCTCAGAAAGGCTGACAATGGGACGCCGTAGGAGTACCCTCCCCACAGTAAACAGGGCATAGGAAGCGGTTTTCCAGATAGGCAGGGAACCAAACCTGTATAAACATTGATCAAGAATAAATCTTTTAGAATAGAAGCAGCTAAATGGAACTGCAGTCTAATAAAATACTTACCTATATACTGGGTGGTTTTGTTCTGATATGGCTCTTTGTGAGCCTTAGCTTTGCCCTAGATACTGGCTCTGTATTCTCCTGGATTGCCACCACCCTACTTTGCCTTCTCGCCGTAATCACTTTTTCGTTCAAGAAAGATCACTATATTGATTTTGAAACTAGGCAATACGTGTCTCAAAATCGAATTCTCTGGCACAACTGGACAGAAGAAAAGCCCCTCACGATTTTCAAAGGTATTAAAATAGTTTCCTACTCTAGCCACTCTAAAGAGAGCAAAAGTGGCCATACCAGCTATCAGGTAGTGCTTATTTTCAAATACGCGACTTTTAATGAGGGCATTACGGCAAGGTCCTACCAGCAATTAAAAGAAGCTCAACGCTATGCCTATGAGTTAGAACAACGGACAGGCCTAGCACTGCTTGCCTAAGATCATTAGACAAATACCATAACTCCTGAGGCTCTGCGAAAAACCCCACATTTAAACACCCTGGTTTTCCCCCAGCAATTGGGGAGCCCTCATCAGAAACTCTAAACTACTGACATTTATATACTCTTTTCAGCATCTGGCACTTTCAAAGCCAACCCACAACCATTAAGAGGTACCCACTATGGAATCCGTAGAATGGGATATGTCCTCAACAACCATTGTTCGTAAGCTTAATGATGACGCTGAGCAAGATACATTTCCCCCACCTCACCTGGACAAAGTGAAACAGGGGGAGCTTTTAAGATTTCATGCCCATATCAATGTGGAACAAATGCCCCAAGGACATCACCTAAAGAAGGCAACTATTTTCTCGAATGTGCCTAATGGAGGAACTTGGGAGCTGATATGTGATGAAGGAACTGCGATTGGAGGCCGGGGTAGCGCTCCATCACCCATCATGTACTTTTCTGCAGGGTTGGCACTCTGCATGATGTCTCATGTAGAGATGCTGGCACAACTCTCTAATATTCAACTTAAGCAGGTAAGGCTTGAACAAAAGACCGAATTTTCAACCACTCTTAACTTTGGTGGAATTCAACCCGAAAAGGTATTTGGCCAGGGTGACCGGGTGGAGATTCACTTGATTATAGAAAGTGATGAGACCGAGGAAAAACTCGTGGAGTTTGCCCACTGCTGCCGGCAAGCCTGTATGTCGCTACAAACGGTAGCCAAAGCCACACCTGTCACAACCTCTCTTTATCTCAACGACAAACCTATACCTTTTACATAAACCAAGCTGGCTTGGTGATATCCAGGGTGAAGCGCTAACAAACAGATTATGAAACCAAAAGCTTTCGAATTTAGACCTTAGTTCCCCATATGTTACCTCTCTATAGGTTAATTTGCTCAGTTTTTTTGGAAAGGTGAAGCTCTCTTTGTAAATAGCATTAAAATTATCTTTCTCACAGCAGATAGGAGCCCTAAAACGCACATTGGGGCTTACATTTGACTAAAGTAAAATTCTGCTTGGTTGCGCGAGGGAGGTCGCACAATGCATTTTTTATTTTTGGTACTATTGTTATTCTCTATTGCCAATATTAGCACGGCTCAAGAGCGACTCGCACAGCTTCCAACTGACGCCCAGCCACTACAAATTCTCGGAAAAACTTACTACCAAAGTGGCAATAACTTCTATGCATTTAGTGAAAAAGGACGTTACTAATATCCGGTAGATCCTCCTACCGCTATTCGCCAATATGAACGCCCAAGAAACCTATCTTTTCGTTCTACTCGTCCGGAACCAGGTCCGCGGCTGACTCGAGGACAAATTGCAGGCTGTATGAATATGGCAGCAGACAAGGCTAATGCCAATCCTGCTAAGGGCGGCAAAGTCTATATACGCGAATACAATGTGTGTTTAGAAAACACCCGTAGGCTATTACCAAACCCGTAGTAAATGAGGAGCTTAATTCAGAAGACTTTTTAAACCCCTCTATCTTTTGCGAGCGACTACGACTAATAGCTAGACTGGGTGACTTTTCATCTGCGCTCAACAATACGCTTTGATAAAAGATTAAGAACTAGCAAAACCAGCCAAATACAAAGCAACAATCCCACCAAGTCAACCGATGTAGCAATAAAACCTAGTAAATACCCTATCCAGCCACTAGCCAACCCGGCTCTGCATGGCAAACATCACTCCCTGGAGACATCCGCACCTCCAGCAAAGTAGGCCCCAATAGTGACCTTATATGGGTTAAACACAACAGGTATCATTAATAATCACAGAATTCACCCCCCCACAGCCACGCAACTGAAAATAAAAAAATACATTCATCTCATGGCGAAGCCCTTTTCAGCGCTAGACGACCAAAAGACAGTCAACTTCATATCCCCCCAACTGAAAACTCTTTTACCTGCCCTGTTGTTACCTTTGCCATGGAGTAGAATTTAAATTCCCTAAAAACATCATCAATTAGAGCAATTTTTGCACCCCAAGAATATATCAGAAAACTTTACTATTGGTTTATTTTCCTTTATTTCGTTGTAGTCTTTAAAACTAGTGGTGAAGCAACCGAAACTTCCAATAGAGCGCATTGGGACACAACACACATTTGAGTAGACTTGTTGCCAAGTTGGGAGAAGGAGAAAACGTTATGCGCTATTTATTTTCAATGATCTTACTGTTCTCTCTTGCGGGGTACGGTGTAGCCCAAGAGCGTCTCGCTCAGCTACCTGCCGGCTCTTCACCAGTACAAATACTCGGCAAGACTTACTATCAAAGCGGAAATACCTTTTATGCCTTTAATGAACAAGGCCGTTATTTTTACCCAGTAAATCCGCCCACTGCTATCCGTCAATATGAGCAGCCCAGAAATATGTATTGGCGCGGTTCTCAGCCCCGTTACTACTGGCGCGGTTCTCAGCCTCGTTATTACTGGCGCGGTTCTCGTCCTAACTACTATTGGCGTGCGCCTACGCCTCGCTACTACGGTCTGACTCAAGACCAAGTAAGAGGCTGCATGAATTTCGCGGCAGACAAGGCGAACCGTAACCATACGAATGGTGGTAAGATCTACATCCGCGAATACAATCAGTGCATCAGCAACTACCGCTAACAGGATTAGTAACTGATGACCTATCAATAGAGTTTGCGAAGCAAACTAAAGGGGCCGCAAGGCCCCTTTCTTGTTGATTGAACCTTTCTGAAACCTTTGTCGAACAATATCAAAACAATACACAATCGGAAGACTGGTCGAATAGCCGTGTAAAAGGAAAATTTCTAGCAGCCTCAATAGGGCATTTTTCCTTCTCTACACTATGCTTGCCCTGCCTAACAACACAAATGTCGCCATCCACAATCTTGGAGAGCACTATGTCCGCCAACCATAAAGCAACCTCTAAAAAGTTACTTGAGCTCTGGGGGGACAATACCCCACATGAAGCCTCAGATTATTTATCTGCCAATTACAAAAATCACCAAATGCCAGATGCCTCTGGAGGTACATCAACAGAAACACTGGAAGAGTGGCAAGACTTAGTGAAGGAGTTTCACAATAGCTTCTCCGACGTAAAAATGGAGATTTTACTGCAAGTTGCAGAGGGTGATTATGTATGTACCCGTTGGCGCGTAACGGCCACTCACACAGGTAAATTCATGCAGTATGAGGCCACCAATAAAACCAGCAGCTGGACAGGCACCCATACTGATCGCTACGAAGGTGGAAAGATGGTAGAAAGCTGGGTGGATTGGGATAAATACTCTTTCCTTGAGGAGCTTGGGCTGATCCAGTAAACCCCAGGAGCTAAAAACCCCGGATCTGATAAATGTGAATTCGGGGATTTAGTTAGATACGGATCTCATCGAATTACTATCAACAATAAACTGCCATGACAAAAGTTCTTGTTACTGGATTTGAACCCTTTGGCCATACACCAATCAACCCGGCCGAATCCGTGATGCGTGTACTGGATGGCACCCGTATTGGCAGCGCTGAAGTCTGCGGTCTACTTGTACCAAATAATTTTTTCGAATGTATCGAGATCGT
Organism: Microbulbifer variabilis; assembly: GCF_023716485.1. Classification (NCBI taxonomy): domain Bacteria; kingdom Pseudomonadati; phylum Pseudomonadota; class Gammaproteobacteria; order Cellvibrionales; family Microbulbiferaceae; genus Microbulbifer; species Microbulbifer variabilis. The sequence continues at coordinate 2,018,390 of NZ_CP092418.1, read as the reverse complement.
CACGAGGGCTATTAACGAACTTCGCCCACAAATAGTGATGATGCTCGGTGAATATGCCGGCCGTGCAGTTATCACTGTAGAGAGAATCGCACAAAACTATAATGACTCAACACGCTACCGCCTTAAAGATAACCGCGGGGTGGAGATGCAGGATGAGCCCACCATACCCAATGGCCCGGTGGCCTATCGCAGTAATCTACCGCTTCGCGCCATGGTGAAAGCCATGCGCAATGCCGGCGCTCCCGCAGATATTTCCGACACTGCCGCCACCTTCTGCTGTAACCACCTGATGTACGGGGTACTTCACTATATTATTACCAATCAGCTGGATATTCGCGCAGGCTGGATACACCTTCCTCAATTACCTCAAGTAGCCGCGCTGGCAGAAAACATCGGCACTCCCAGCATGTCGAGAGAGACAGCGGCTCTCGGAGTGCATGCCGGAATTGAAGCTGCACTGGGGCACACTGAGGATATTGATGAACCTATTCTCTCCAAGCCCCAAATTTAGCCCGGTTTCAGCGTTGTATATTTACACCGCCTGATGCCCAGAGAGATGTATTTCTAATGAATAGCAAGCCTGCTCCGATAGGCTCACAATCAATAATTCTTCACTTAACTCATGGGTGGCGTATCCTTCCCCACTATCTTTTAATAGCCCGTCGCTAACCGATAGCAGTATCGCCCTGGGCACTGATTAATACGAACGCAATTCTGCAGGGTTTATCTCCCCGATTGACCCAGTTATGAACGGTAGCTCGCTGAATTAAAGCATCACCTTCCGATAAGTGGATTACCGTATCCTCCCCCATCTCCATGTCGATCTCTCCGGAGAGTACAATTGCATAATCCAAGCTATCTGTGCGGTGTATACGAGGAGTTACCCCAGGACCAAACTCCACCACCTTGAAGATTGAGCCACCAGGTATCACAGTGCCAACCTCACGTGCGCCCTTATCACTATTCTCTGAGTCAATCTCTACGGGCAGCTCAACTGTTGTCCAGAATTGTTGCTGTTCCATATACGAGCGCCAGCTAGATATATGTTCACCGCTGTCATCTAGAACCACAATAGGTCTACCAGAATTATCATGCCCTGTTACTACACGCCTTAAATTTAGCCCCATACCCTTCTCCACTCAGATTTCAGATCAACTTAATCAACAATAGATGCCCCCTAAAATTTGATAGGTTAAAGTAGGCAAGCAAATAATGAACATCACTGTCATATATTGTTACTGTCCAACCCAATAAGTAATAGCTCCCCTATAACAAAGCTATAACTTTTAATATCAAGCATTCAATTACCATACATAATGAGATTCTAGAGACACTAAAGACACTCCAAAATTCTGATAGCAGATACATATTAATTTATTGAGATATTTTACTTACAAGCTAAAAAGATCCCCTCACTTCCCCTAAAGTCATGATTAATTGGACGGCATGAGTAAGCAAACGGAACTTCCTTATCAACATCGATGGTGGGTACTAGGCGGCCTTGGACTTGGCCTAATGATCATCAATATTGATGTCACCGTGATCAACCTTGCGATCCCTACTATAGGAGAAAATTTTTCCGCAAAAATATATCAGCTGCAGTGGGTTAACAATATTTATCTTATTGCCATGGGCGGGCTAATCATTACTACGGGTAAGTTTGGAGATCGATTTGGTCATAAAAACACCCTCATGCTGGGCATAACCATTTTTCTTCTAGGATCAGTAATTGCTAGTGCAGCCCCCAACCTTGAGACCATAATCGCCGGCAGGTTTATACAAGGATCTGGCATGGCAGCCTCTTTCGGCATGATTTTTGTTCTAGCGGAAAGCCACTTTCAAAAGTCTGAACAAGGCCTAGCCGTTGGCCTACTGGTGATCTTTACCGCTACAGCTCAGTCAATAGGCCCGATTCTAGGCGGCTTTATTGTCACCCACCTGGGTTGGAGATGGGCCTTTTTAATCAATATTCCTGTATGCTTGCTATGTCTCACCATCTTGCAAATTTTCGCAAAAAGAGATTCTCAAAACAAAAAAATATATATTCATTACAAATCAGGATTTCTTATTCTAGCGGCCTACCTCCTAATATTACTTTCACTTAACCTTGAACCTCACAAAGGAATAGCCAGCTTTCAGTTTATTCTACCTCTTGCATCCTCTTTAGTTATCTTAATTTTTGTTTTCCTTTGGCAGAGAACCCTATCCCAACCATTGATAAACCTGAACCTACTCCAAAACAAACTTTTCCAAGGATTACTTATAACTCGCGCATGCTTTCAAATGATATTTGGCTCTTTCCTATTTATTTTACCTTTATACCTAGAGAATATACTTGGCTATGAAGCTGCCAAGGTTGGCCTCATCATTCTCACAATGACAATATTCTTATGTTTTTCCTCAATTGCGGCTGGAATATTCAATAATAAATTCAACCCCATCCCCTCCATCGTCTTTGCCCAATTTACCTGCCTAACAGCTGCTCTATCACTAATACTGATGCCAGATAAACTGTCCTGGCATTACCTCATATTCGGCATGGTTTTTATGGGCATTACTGCTGGAATAATGTACTCCTCAACCAATCTTGCAGCAGTTCAAAGTGCCCCAAAAAATGAAAAGGGAGCAGCTTATGGGCTGTTCATCTCTAACACCTACCTCTGGTATGCTGCAGGAATATCATTCACAGGAATAATAGTAAGCACTGTCAGTGTCCGAACTTTCACAAAGCTCTCAAAAGAAACTCTCTCCAATGAGCACCAAGTTAATATGCTGGATGTTCTCCCCTTTATAACTGGAGCTCAACCTCTTAAAAAAATAACAAGAGTTTTCCCAGATTCTTCGCTACATTCTCAAGTTTTGGAGTGGGGACAAGCATCATTTCACTCTGGATTTCATTCGTTAATGATCGCTTTTCTCTGCTTATCTCTCACTGGGTTACTGGCTAGTTTACTTTTCAGAAATACCACTCAGTTTCTTAGCAAAGATGGGGCATTATAAGTAGTCATCAGTTACAAATAGTACTCAGTGCCAAATAATTACTACTTTGTAGGAGTACAATAGCCCCATACACTCACACCCCTTAATCCTCTATAATTCTCTGCTATGCCAGAGTTACCAATTTATTCCGCCCTACCAGAGTTATTCAAAGCACTGGAAATACACAACAATGTGGTACTGCAAGCTCCTCCTGGCGCAGGCAAGACTACCGTTGTTCCCTTGGCCCTGCTCGAAACCGATTGGTTGGGGCAACGCAATATCATTATGTTGGAGCCTCGTCGCCTGGCTGCGCGCACGGCTGCGGCACGTATGGCTGCCCAGCTCGGAGAGAAGCTAGGCGAGACTGTGGGTTACCAGGTACGCGGGGAACGGCGGCGAAGTGCGAAAACCCGTATCCTGGTTGTTACCGAAGGTATTCTTACCCGGCTGCTGCAGTCTGACCCGGAACTGTCAGAAACCTCGCTGGTTATTTTTGATGAGTTTCACGAGCGCAGTCTGCAAGCCGACCTATCCCTGGCACTGTGCCTGCAATCCCAGGAATATCTGCGCGAAGACCTGAAACTATTAGTAATGTCTGCAACCCTGGAAACCGAGGCGGTAGCCAGGGTGCTCGGCGGTGCGCCAGTGGTCAGTAGTGAGGGGCGCAGCTTCCCCGTACATATCGATTACCTTGGTCAGCGGGAGGAGCCGGAAGATCACCGCTCTATGCCCGCGCTCATGAGTCGCAAGATTTTCGAAGCACTTCGCAAAGAGTCAGGCAGTGTACTCGCATTTCTTCCGGGAGTTTCAGAGATTCGCAAGGTAGAGGAGTTACTGCGCGAACAACTCGCCTCTGCGGATGATCTCAAACCAGATAGTATTATTCTCGCCCCACTCTATGGAGACTTGACCCGCGAACAGCAGGATCAGGCCATCGCTCCGGCCGCTCCCGATCAACGCAAAGTGGTGCTAGCAACCAATGTGGCAGAAACCAGCCTGACGATTGAGGGAATCCGCATAGTTGTGGATTCCGGCTTAATGCGAGAGTCTCGCTTCGATCCTAACAGCGGTATGAATCGGCTGGAGACCTGCCGAATCTCACAAGCCTCTGCCACCCAGCGCAGCGGCCGCGCCGGGCGCCTCAGCGAAGGGTTCTGCCTGCGACTGTGGAGCGAGGGCCGCCAACGCAGCCTCAGCAGTAAAAACACCCCCGAAATAATACGCAGCGATTTGGCCCCCCTGGCGCTGGAATTAGCCCAGTGGGGAGTCAGTGATCCCACCGAGCTGAGCTGGCTGGACCTTCCCCCCACAGGTCCTCTAGCCCAAGCCCAGGCACTATTAAAGCAACTGGGCGCACTAGACCAAGACTTGCGCATCACTCCACACGGCAGCGCCATGCTCACCCTGGGTTGCCATCCACGCCTCGCCCATATGATGCTTCGCAGCCTCGACTGGCATCTATCACAACAGGCCTGCCTACTCGCGGCGCTACTGTCAGAGAGGGATATCTTCCGGGGAGAAGCACGCTGGGATAGAGACATCAGCAAACGTATCGAAGCACTACAGGCCCATTCTAAGGGGCAAAATATCGACCGCGGTGCGGTGCAACGTATTCGCCAGCAGGCCAACACTTGGCAGGGGCAATTAAAGGATTTCAAGCCGCAAGAACCTCGTAACAGCGATAGCATTGACCAGGCCGATAGAATCGGGGTGCTATTGGGGCTCGCCTATCCGGATAGAATTGCCAAAAGCCGCCAAGATAGTGCACGCCGCTACCTGCTTTGCAGCGGCCGAGGCGCATATTTCTCGCACGAAGACGCCCTGGCTCTCGGCGACTTCCTTGTGGTTGCCGAACTGGATGGACTGGGGCGCGATGCGAGAATCCAGCTGGCCGCTCCAATTTCAAAAAACGCCTTACAGCGCTGTTTTGCCGACCAAATCGAGCTAAATACCACTATTCGCTGGGATGATACCGCCGGGCGTGCCGAAGCCCTGGAGCAGGTCATACTGGGCAAACTAGTGCTGCAGCAGCAAGTCGCCAAAGATGTTCCATCAGAGTTATTGAGCCGGGCACTACTCGATGCCATTCGCCAGAAAGGACTCTCGCTACTGCCCTGGAGTAAAGAAGCCCTGCAATTTCGCGCACGAGTGGAATTTTTGCGAACAGAGGAAAGTGGTCAATCTCTACTGGGAGACACTCCGCTACCCAACTTGAGTGATGATACGCTGTTGCAGGACCTTGAGCGCTGGCTATTACCGCATCTACATGGCTTCCATAAATTTGAGCAGCTCAAGCAGCTGGACCTGCTCAATATTCTGCGCGCACAACTCGACTGGGCCCATATTCAGCAAGTTGATGAGCTGGCTCCCAGCCACTACACCGTACCCAGCGGCTCACGCATTGCTATCGATTACGAAGCATCCCCACCAATCCTGGCAGTGCGCTTACAGGAACTCTTCGGCCTGGCACAAACCCCCGCAGTTTTGCGTGGGGGATACCCGCTAATGATTCACCTGCTCTCCCCTGCTCGTCGCCCGGTACAGATCACTCGCGATCTGGCTAATTTTTGGGCAAACACCTACGAAGAGGTCAAAAAGGAGTTGCGTATCAAATATCAGAAGCACTACTGGCCAGATGACCCCCGTACCGCGGTCGCCACCAACAAGACTAAAAAGAGAATGGATAACCCCAGGGGCTCCTAAGAGCCCCAAATCAAGCTTTTCAGCCCTATTAAGTCAGCATTCAGCAATCCCCCACTAGATTGCAGCAATTTAAGTTGGCGTTTGCCAATGGGGAACAATATCTGTACTTTTCTGCCAATAGATTACTAACAGACAAAACATCTAAGCTTAACTATTACATCTAGTTGGAGAACGACCTTGCATAGGAAGCTAGCGCTATTTTTCAGCCCACTACTCTTTCTTGGCTGTAGTGATGATTTACCTGACATCATTATTCCCGTAAATATCGATTACGATCAAGAAATGCGCCTGTTTGTGGAGGATATCAGCAAGTATGCAAAGGACCTTGAGCGAGACTTTATTATCGTTCCGCAAAACGGTATTGAGCTGATCACCACCAATACCAGGACCAATGGCCCGGTAGATGACGCCTATGTGAACTCTACCGATGGTATCGCCCAGGAGGCGGTCTTCTTTGGGCAGAACGGTAATGTAGACCAACCCACCAGTGAAACTGAAAGTAAGCGCCTGCAGGACTATCTCAACCTGGCCAAAGAGAAAGGCCGTGAAATCCTGGTGACCGATTTTGCCAATAGCGAACGCAATATTGACGAGTCTTACGAGAAGAACGAAAACGCCGGCTACGTCTCCTTCGCTGCCGACGATACGCTTCTGGACAATATTCCTTCCTACCCAGAAAAACCTTTCAATGTGAACAATGACGACATTGATAAACTGGAAGATGTCAAAAATTTCCTTAATATCACCAATACTACGAGCTTCTCCACACCCCAGGAATTCGTGGACAAGTTATCCGAAACCGACTACGACCTGCTGATCATCGACTTATTCTTTAGGGATAACCAGACCTATACAGAAGAGCAGATCAAGCAATTAAAGAAGAAGAACAATGGCAGGAATCGCCTGCTGATGGCCTATGTCAATATTGGCATGGCCCAGAGTAACCGCTACTACTGGCAAAGCTCCTGGCCCGCCGATCCACCGGCCTGGCTACTGGACGAAGTCCCCAATGAATCGGGCAACTATTACGTGGAGTACTGGAAAGCCGGCTGGCAGGACATTATCTATGGCAACAACAGCTCCTATATCTTCAGGATCGTAGATGCGGGCTTCGATGGTGCTTATATGGATGGCATCGACGTTTTTGAGTATTTCGATTCCCTCGAAACCGAGGAATAAGCGTAAACCTCACTTTCATGGAGCCTAAAACTCCACCCATCACCAACTGGATGGGTGGAAATTGGGAATCAGGCCGGCTGGGAGTCCTTGTACTGAGTCACATACTGGGACAGTCGGCCGGACATCTCTTCCGCCAGCTTCTGCAGGGCGTTGAGGGGACGTATCATCACCTCAAACTCCACGATCTTGCCATTCTCATCAAAGCGAATGATATCCAGCCCCTTAAGGCTCTTGTCACCGATGCTGGCCTTAAACTCCAAAGCCAGGTCGTGACCTGACTCGGTGGTGAAGCTACGATCGTATTCAAAGCTTTCAAATACCTGCATCACTGTATTGAGGATCAGGCAGACCGCCGCAGAGCTGTGGTAAGGCTTAAAGAACGCCGGTGAGCGGAAAACCGCATCCTCCGCAACGATAGTGGGCAGGCGACTGAGGTCCCGCTCCGCAACCATCTCGTGCCACAGGGCGATTGACTCCGCTATTGGGTTATTGGTATTGCTCATCGAGCATCTCCTGTTCAAGCATATGTTTTTGTAAAAACTCCCGACCATCGGTACGGCCGAGCTCGTAAGTCTTTTGTGCCAACTCAGGGTTGGTGTAGTCCCAAACGCTGAGATAAGGCGGCCGCGAGGGCTGCACATAGGTCCAAAGCTGCTCTCCGCGGCGCCTGGTAAAGCGGTTTGGGTAACGGGGGTAGCAGCGGCTGAGCAGTATCAGCACCCGCCCCGCCTCACTATCCAGCCCAGCCACGGGGATATTATCCACGACCCCACCATCGAGTACGGGATCTCCTGCACGACGCAAACGCGGTGTAAAAGGCGGCGTACAGGATGAGCAAAGAATGAGCTCCACTAACTCTTCCACACTCTGGCAATCCTGTGCGCGGTAAAAGTTCTGCTTGAAGCCCAGCCCCAGAGCTATTTTTGGATGAAGACTGCGCAATAAGTGCTTATCGGTGTAATAGGCCAGAGCCCCCACCCCAAACGCCAACCCAGCAGGCAAAAGGCGCGGCGGGTGTACAACACCAATCTGCAGATCTGCGGCCGCACTCAGTGGCTCAAGGCCATCGCGAAATAACTCCAGCATGGCATTGCGGTAAATGCCGTACTGGGGAAACACCCGCTCTTTCTTTAGCACGTTGCCCCAATAAGCGTTCTTGCGGTTGGCGGCAAAAGCCGACCAGAAGTGCTCCCTACCCTCCTCAATTCGCCCCATCAGGATCAGGCTTGCCATCAACCCCCCAGCAGAAACTGCGGTTACCCGCCTTGGAGAAAGCCCGATTTCTGCGGCAACAGACTCCCAAAAGCCAATCTGCCAGGTACAGCGACCGCCGCCACCTGCAAATACAACCTGATCAAACATGCATCCTTTCCTGTTCAATGGGCAAACTGCCCTTATAAAGCCTAAAACCGCTCTCCACTTAGGGCACCGCCGCACAAAGCTTATATGCAACTAATTGCATAAGCTAATGGATTCAGCAGGCTAGTGCAACCAGGGGCCTCAGCACTGCCATCCCCGGTATTTCCACCAAGAAAGCAGCCCCCTTTACTCCCACGCGGAGCCACCCAACTTTTAAAATTAACCAACAAAATTAACTTAAAGCGCGATTAGGTCATCACTAAGGGTTGAGCCCTCTCTAAGCCTTCTCAATACGGCCTTACCATCAGCTCGACCTATCTCCAAAGTCTTGTTAACCGCTTCCGGGTTAGTGAAATCCCACACTTTAATCGGCAACGTTTTAGAGGGCTGCACATAGGTCCATAGCTGTTCACCTTGACGCTGGGTGAAACAGTCAGGGAAATCACGGAAGCGACTGGTTAGCAGGATTAACACCCTGCCCTCTTTGCTATCCAAACCGCCAACCGGCACATTGTCCACGATTCCGCCATCCAGAATTTCCCTGCCATTCAGATGGAGCCTTGGAGTAAATGGGGGGGTGCAAGAGGAACTCAGAATTAGATGTTCCAGTTCATCCATATTCTTACAATCTTGAGCGCGGTAAAAATTCTGGCGGAAGCCAAGTTTAGTGGCTGCCGTGGAGTGCAGATTGCGGGTAAATCCCTTGTCGGCATAATAAATAACTGCACCAAAAGTTAGCGCCAAAGGGCCGTACATCCAGGCGGGCGGGTGGCTAACCGCCAGACGCAGCTCAGCCACACTCTGCAGGGCCTGAGGCCCGTTTTCAAACAGCTGTCGAATCCCATCGCGGCAGATAGCGTATTGAGGAAAAACCGCCTCCTGCCTAAATAAATTACCCCAATAGATATTTTTGCGATTGGTACTAAAAACTGAGCGAACATAGTCCACCGCCTCCGGGCCCCTGTCGATCAGCAGTAAGCCCGCCACAAGACCACCCGCCGACACAGCACTCACCACTCTGGGGGATAGATTGATTTCACCAGATACAGATTCCCAAAAACCAATCTGCCAGATACAACGGCCGCCACCGCCGGCAAAAACTACCTGATCAAACATTGAAAAGCTCCCTGTTACCACTGTACCGCTCTTCCTGAGCCGGCACTTACCGAACTTCCCCCGTTGAAGAAATCTAATCTGTAGCAATCATCTCTTGGCAACTGTTTATGCCGGTTAAAATACCGGGTTACTTTTTCTGCGAGCCCGTATAAAAACCCCGCTCAGCCAACATGTTCTGCATAAATATACGTCCATCGCGGCGCCCTATTTCATAAGCATTGATCAAGCCTTCAGGATTAGTGAAGTCCCAAACACTAATGGGGGGCGACTGTGATGGCTGCACATAAGTCCACAATTGCCTGCCTTGAGACTGGGTAAACCAATCGGGAAAGCCCCGATAGCGACGGGTCAGTAAAATAAGCACTCGCCCTTCACCAGGGTCAATGCCCTCAACCGGTACATTGTCCACTACCCCACCATCCAAAACTTTTTTCCCCGCCAAACTCAACCTTGGCGTAAATGGTGGTGTGCACGATGAACTCAGGATCAGCTGCGTAAATTCTCCGATATCAGTACATTCCTGAGCGCAGAAAAAATCCTGTTTGTAACCCAACCGCCGCGCCACTTTTGGATGCATTTTGCGGTGCAAATATTTGTTGGAATAATAAATTGCCCCTCCAACAGCCAATGCCACTGATGCTGGCAGCCAATTGGGTGGCCGGGAAACAGCAACCCTGAGTTCCGCGGCGGATTTCAAGTCTTTAAAGCGGTCGCTAAATAGCTCTTGGATACCTTCCCTATAGATTTCATAATGGGGAAACACTGGCGCCTTGCCCAAAAGGTTTCTCCAATACACATTGCGAGGATTCGCATTGAATACCGATGAGAAGTAATCCACCGAAGCAGTTGCTCTACCAATCAATATCAAACCTGCAATCATGGCCCCCGCAGAAACCCCTGTGAGCACTCTCGGTTTGAGCTTTATCTGGTCGGCAATCACTTCCCAAAACCCAATTTGCCAGGTACAGCGGCCACCCCCACCGGCAAATACCACCTGATCAAACACCCTTTAATTGCTCCACCTAGCAATAACCCAATTCTTCACTTGGCGCTCCCCTCTGGAGAATATGCCGCCAGGAATGCCTCCCCATCGGCATAACCCGCATCAAAGGCCTGCCACACACTCTGTGGATTGGAAAAATCCCAGACGCTCACCGGCAAGGGCCGGCTCGGCTGCACATAGGTCCAGAGTTGCTCACCCTTTTGGCAACTGAAATGATTTGGGTACTGGGGGTAATTGCGGGTTAACAGAATCAGTACCTGGCCTGGCCCCGGCTTAAGCCCACCTACCGGCACGCTATCTACGATACCGCCATCCAGAACCTCTCTACCCCCGTCCTGTTGTCTGGGCGTAAAAGGTGGCGTGCAAGAGGAGGAGAGGATCAGTTTTTGCAGATCTCCCACATTGTTACAGTCTCGTACCGAGTAAAAGGACTGTCGATAACCAAGGCGCTTGGCGGTGTTTGGGTGCAGAGAACGAGTGAGAAAGGTATCGGAGTAATCAATACCAACTCCGATAATTAGTGCTAAAGAGCCATTTAACCAGCCCGGCGAATGGCTAACTGCTATTCGCATTTCTGCAGCCTCTCGCAGGCGTTCAAAACCACCCTCAAACAGTCGGTTCATACCATTACGGTAGATGTGGTGATGGGGAAATAGCGGGTCTTTACGAAAGAGATTGCCCCAGTGAACATTACTGGGATTTTCCTCGAAGGCCTCGGCAAAATACTCTACTGCATCCAAGGACTTGCCCATCAATATCAGGCTGGAAACCAGGGCGCCGGCTGAGACGGCACTCACCACCCTGGGTCTAAGTTGAATCCTGTCTGCAACAGACTGCCAAAACCCAATCTGCCAGGTACAGCGCACTCCTCCACCGGCGAATACCACCTGATCGAACATAGAACTCTATCCCGGCCTGCCCGCTATAGCCACTGAAGTCAGAGCGCCCACAAGGCGCCATACACCCCTTTTGAGCGTGGATACCACCCCAGCTACAAATCCAAGAGGTCTTTAAAATATATACGGGGCAGGCAAAGTCCGGGGCGGCCCAGGCGCCTTCAGAAGTTAATAAGGGGTGCAGCGACAGGTAAGAAGGGAGGCAAAATCATAAGAGGAACTAACCAGTTCAGATAAGCAAGAAAAAAGGCGAAGTATTACTTCGCCTTTTAATGCTCTCCGGGAAGAGCATACGGACCCAACTATTAGTAATAAGCCTGAGACTTATCAGTGTGATCGGTAATATCTTTAACACCGGCCAGTTCGGGGATTTTCTCTTTTAGAGTTTTCTCAACACCTTCTTTCAAGGTCATATCCACCATGCCACAACCCTGGCAGCCGCCGCCAAACTTCAACACGGCAAATTTATCCTCTGTGACCTCCACCAGGCTCACCTGGCCCCCGTGAGCCGCCAGCCCGGGGTTTACCTCATTGAAGAGTACATAGTTAATACGGTCTTCTATTGGGCTGTCATCGGTGATCTTCGGCATTCGCGAGTTGGGCGCGCGAATGGTGAGCTGGCCACCCATTTTATCGGAGGAGTAGTCAACCCTGGCATCGTCCAGGTAAGGCACACTGCGGCCTTCAAAGTAGGCCTTGAGGCCGTTCATCTCCATCACCACATCTTCTGCCTCCTCCTCGCCGGGGCGACAGTAGGCAATGCAAGTTTCGGCACTGGGAGTACCTGGATTGGAGACAAACATACGAATCGCGATTCCCTCGCAGTCCTGCTTGGCCAGCAGTTCCTTCAGGTACTCCTGCGCGGATTCAGTGATGGTGACATTCAGTTCTGACATAAGCCTTCTCAAATAACCGAGCTTCTTTGTCGGGTATTTTACTCTCAGAAACGCCCAAGTGAAACCGGTGTGTTTTTCGTGAGGGTAACGGCCGCGAGCAGCCCCCCGAAAAATGGCTCAAACAGGGATCATTCCCATCAGGGTTTGTGCCACATCCTCCGAAGAAGCGGGGTTCTGACCGGTGACCAGCTTGCCATCCACGACCACATAGGGTGCCCAATCGTCTTCGCTGGAGTAGTTACCTCCGCGATCTTTAAGCATACCCTCCACCAGAAAGGGCACAACATCCACCAATCCCACCGCCTCCTCCTCGGAGTTACTAAAGCCAGTGACACTCTTGCCGGAAACCAAGGGATGGCCGCCTTTGCGCCGGGTATGGCGAAAAATGGCCGGTGCATGACACACAGCACCAACCGGCTTATCAGCCCCATAGAACGCCTCAATCAGGGAAATGGAATCCTTATCCTCTGCCAGATCCCAAAGGGGGCCGTGACCACCGGGGTAAAAAACAGCATCGAAATCCGCCTCCTGCACATTGGCAAGCTTGCCCGTATTGGCAAGCGCTTGCTGGGCTGCCGGATCCTGACGGAAACGCAGGGTGGCATCGGTCTGGAAATCTGGTTCATCACTTTTGGGGTCTAGCGGTGGTTGCCCGCCCTTGGGGGAAACCAGAGTAACTTGCGCCCCGGCATCTTTGAAGACGTAGTAAGGCGCGGCAAATTCCTCCAGCCAAAAACCAGTCTTCTTACCGGTATTGCCCAGCTTATCGTGTGAAGTCAAAACCATTAAAATTTTCATCGGCGACCTCCCTGGTGCCTGTTATTGATTCAGTTCTGCAATTAATCGTCGGTACCCAAGCGCACCACGACTTTGCCAAAATTCTCCCCCTGTAATAACCCCATCAGGGCGCGGGGCGCTTTTTCCAACCCCTCAACCAGATCCTCACGGTATTTGATGCGACCCTCGCCAACCCAGTGACTTAAACCAATAATAAAATCGCCGAAGCGCTCATATTGATCAAAAATAATAAATCCTTGGATTTTAAGGCGCTTGGTAAGGATTTCACGCATCAACAAGCTCAGGCGATCCGGACCCTCGGGCAGTGACGTAGCGTTGTAGTGAGCAACCAGCCCACACACGGGAACCCGGGCAAAGTCATTGAGAAGCGGTAAAACCGCATCAAATACATCTCCGCCCACATTTTCGAAATACACATCCACACCGTCTGGACAGGCCTCCTCCAACTGCTCGGGAAACTCCTCTGCTCGGTGGTTGAGACAGATATCAAAGCCCAACTCCTCTACCGCGTAGCGGCATTTTTCTGCTCCACCGGCAATACCAACTACCCGGCATCCCTGAATTTTACCAATCTGCCCTACAGTGGAGCCCACAGGGCCAGTAGCTGCAGCGACAACCAGAGTATCCCCTGCTTTTGGCTGGCCAATTTCCAGCAGCCCGTAATAGGCGGTAATACCCGGCATACCCAAAACACCGAGTGCATAGGAGGGATGGCTGGGATTTTTACCAAGATTCACCAACCCTTCACCATCTGAGATTGCATAATCCTGCCATCCGCAATATCCCAGCACCCAGTCTCCCTCTTCGAAATCATCCAGGTGTGACACAAGCACCCGACTTACTGTGCCACCCACCATAACGCCCCCCAGGGGTACCGGCTCTGCGTACGATTTGGCATCACTCATACGGCCGCGCATATAGGGGTCCAGGGAAAGAAAAACCGTTCGTAACAACACCTCACCCCGAGCAGGTTCGGGCACCCCCAACTCCTCAATACTAAAATTGTCTTCGCTCGGTGCCCCTTCGGGCCGGGAAGCCAATACAACCCGGCGGTTCTTATCCATTGATTGCACGATGTGCCTCCTTCACTGAGCCAGACTTTCACTTGGCACAACCTTTTGTACCATTGGCGAGCCAGGCCCTCTCCTGAGCTTTTATGTCTGCTGAAGGCCAAACTATAGATATAAATTGCACGCCGTTAGCAAAAAATTACCGGTTATTGTGTCGTGGTATTTTTTGTCCATCAATTTAGCCCCTGTTGACAAGTATCCGTGTGCTAAGATTGATGCCTTTCCCGCCATAGACAATTAAGGATTGGTCAATGTCTGCGCTTTCCCGCAATCAACGCCTGGAGCAACTCAAAGCCGCGCTCGCTCAGCGCATCCTGATTCTCGACGGCGCTATGGGAACCATGATTCAGCGGGAAAAATTACAGGAAGAAGATTACCGCGGCGCCCGCTTTGCTGACTTCCATAAGGATCTGAAAGGTAATAACGACCTTTTAAGCATTACTCGCCCCTACCTGATCGAACAAATCCACCGGCAATACCTGGAAGCTGGCGCCGACATTATCGAGACCAATACTTTTAATGCGACTGAGCTGTCCCAGTCTGATTACGACATGGAACATCTTGTAGTAGAGCTGAACCGAACCTCTGCAGAAGTGGCCCGGCGCGCGGCGGATGCCCTCTCCACCCCAGAGCGCCCCCGCTGGGTGGCCGGGGTAATTGGCCCTACCTCTCGCACCGCCAGTATTTCCCCAGATGTCAACGACCCGGGTGCGCGCAATGTGACTTTCAATGAGCTGGTACACAATTATGTGGAAGCCGGCCGCGCCCTAATAGAGGGCGGCAGTGACCTGATCCTGATTGAAACCATCTTCGACACGCTCAATGCCAAGGCGGCCATTTACGCCATGCAGAAGCTGTTTGAGGAGCTGGGCTTCGAGTTGCCGATTATGATCTCCGGCACCATTACTGACGCCTCCGGCCGCACCCTCTCCGGCCAGACTACCGAGGCGTTTTACTATTCCATCGCCCACGCCAAACCCATCTCCGTTGGCCTTAACTGTGCCCTCGGCGCCACTGAGTTGCGCCCCTATGTGGAGGCCCTATCTGGTGCCTGTGTCACTTATGTTTCCGCGCACCCCAATGCCGGCCTGCCCAATGAGTTTGGCGAATACGACGAAACCCCGGAGCAAACCGCGGCGATCGTGGCGGAATTTGCCCGCAGTGGTTTTATCAATATTCTCGGCGGTTGCTGCGGCACCACTCCAGAACACATCCGCGCCATTGCAGAGGCGGTATCCGATATCCCTCCGCGCCAGTTGCCCGAGATCAAACCGGCTCTACGCCTTTCCGGTTTGGAGCCTTTTGTGGCCGACGAAAGCGCCCTCTTCGTCAATGTGGGCGAGCGCTGTAATGTGACTGGCTCCGCCCGTTTCAAGCGACTGATTCTGGAAGAGGATTACGATACTGCCCTGCAGGTCGCCGCCGCACAGGTGGAAGATGGCGCGCAGGTGATTGATTTCAATATGGATGAGGCGATGCTCGATGCACACGCCGCCATGCGCCGTTTTCTCAACCTGGCAGCCACCGAGCCCGACATCGCTAAGGTGCCCTTTATGGTGGACTCCTCCAAATGGGAGGTGATCGAGGCCGGGCTGCAGTGTATTCAGGGTAAACCCATCGTGAACTCCATCAGCCTTAAGGAAGGCAAAGAGGAGTTTATTGAGAAGGCGCAACTGTGCCTGCGCTATGGTGCCGCCGTAGTGGTGATGGCCTTTGATGAGCAGGGTCAGGCGGATACCTTTGAGCGCAAAATCGAAATCTGTAAGCGCAGTTATGAGGTATTGGTAGAAGAAGTCGGTTTCGATCCCACCGATATTATTTTCGATCCTAATATTTTCGCTGTCGCCACTGGTATTGAAGAGCACAACAACTACGCGGTGGACTTTATTGAGGCCTGCCGTTGGATTCGTGAGAATCTACCGGGTGCTCAGATCAGTGGGGGCGTCTCCAACGTTTCTTTCTCCTTCCGCGGCAACAACCCAGTGCGCGAAGCGATCCACTCTGTATTCCTATTCCACGCCATCAAAGCCGGCCTGAATATGGGTATCGTCAACGCCGGTCAGCTGGCAGTTTATGACGAGCTGCCTGAAGAACTGCGGGAAAAGGTGGAAGACGTCATCCTCAATCGCAATGACGAAGCCACCGAAGCCCTGTTGGATATCGCCCCCAAATATATGGGTGAAGGCGGCGGCACTGCGCGCAAGGAAGACCTCAGCTGGCGTGAGCTGCCGGTCAAAGAACGTCTGGCGCACTCCTTAGTAAAAGGCATCAACAACTATATCGAGGCAGACACCGAAGAGGCCCGCGCCAATAGCAGCCGCCCCCTGGATGTGATCGAAGGTCCGCTGATGGACGGTATGAATATCGTTGGCGACCTGTTTGGCGAGGGCAAGATGTTCCTGCCCCAGGTGGTGAAATCGGCACGGGTGATGAAGCAGGCCGTCGCCTATTTACAACCGTTTATCGAAGCGGAAAAAACCGAGGACAGCCGGCCCAACGGCCGTATCCTTATGGCCACGGTAAAAGGCGATGTGCACGATATCGGCAAGAATATCGTCGGGGTGGTGCTGGCCTGTAACAATTACGAGGTAATCGACCTCGGCGTGATGGTAGCCGCAGAAACTATTCTGCAAACCGCCCGGGAAAAGAATTGTGACATTATCGGCCTGTCCGGTTTAATCACCCCCTCCCTTGATGAGATGGTGCATGTCGCCGCAGAAATGGAACGCCAGAAGTTCGATATTCCTCTGCTGATTGGCGGTGCCACCACTTCCAAGGCCCACACCGCAGTAAAGATTGATCCCCAATTCAATCGCAATCAGGTGGTGTATGTGGCCGATGCCTCGCGCGCTGTGGGGGTGGCCAGCAGCTTGATTTCCGATGAACTGCGCCCCGCCTTTGTTGAAAAGGTCCGCGCGGAATATGAAAAGGTGCGCACCCGCACCGCGAATAGAAAGCGCAACGACACCCGGCTGACCTATGCGGAAGCCCGCGATAACGCCCCTGAATTCGACTGGCAAAATTACCAACCCGTAAAACCCAAAAAATTGGGAATTACCGTTATCGAAGATTTTCCCCTGGAAAACCTCCTCGATACGCTTGATTGGACACCCTTCTTTTTATCCTGGGATCTGGCGGGCAAGTATCCGGCTATCCTCAAGGATGAAGTGGTCGGCGAGGCTGCCAGCGATCTCTACCACAATGCCCAGCGCCTGCTGAAAGAGATGATTGCCAAAAAGCAGCTGCGCGCCCGCGCCGTGTTCGGTTTGTGGCCCGCCAATAGCGTCGGCGACGATATCATTGTGTACAAAGATGAAGCGCGCAATGATGAACTGGCGCGTTTACATCATATTCGCCAACAGGTACAAAAGATGGGCGGCGATGGTCTGTGCCGTTCACTGGCAGACTTTGTCGCGCCTCTGGATTCCGGCTATATCGATTATGTCGGCGGCTTCGCAGTTACCACTGGCATCGGCGCCGACGAACTGGCACAGAGCTACGAAGCCAAGCACGATGACTATAACGCAATTATGGTGAAGGCCCTGGCGGACCGACTGGCAGAATCTTTTGCTGAAACCCTGCACCGCCAAGTACGCAAGGAATACTGGGGCTATGCGGCAGATGAAGAGTTGAGCAATGAGCAGCTAATCAAAGAAGCCTATCAGGGTATCCGCCCGGCGCCCGGCTATCCCGCCTGCCCGGACCACTCAGAAAAGGCGACTTTGTTCAGTTTATTGAACGCCGAAGAAAATGCCGGGGTCAGCCTGACCGAGCATTTCGCCATGATGCCAGCGGCCGCAGTCAGCGGCTGGTACTTCGCCCACCCGCAGGCCAAATACTTTAATGTCGGTAAAATCGGTCGGGACCAGCTGCAAAGCCTGGCCAAGCGCAAAGGAATTAGTGAACAGGAACTGGAGCGCTGGCTGCGCCCAAATCTCGAAGAATGAGGATCCCCCCATGCAGGAAAATAATAAGAAACGAGCAAGGAAGCCCGGACTAGGCCAGATTGTACTAAGCACTTTGGCAGGGGCCATTGGAGTTCAGAGCAACAAGAACCGAGAGAAGGACTTTCAAAGCGGCAGCATGATGCACTTTGTTGTCGCCGGAATTGTCTTCACCATTTTGTTTGTCTTAACCCTGATACTGATCGTAAAGACCGTACTGGGCAATATGGGCTAAAGCTCTCTCCCACTAGAATTCTCTCAGCTAAAGCGGGCAGCTCGCCCGCTTGATCACTCAAATTTCTGCATAAATAGATTTCAACCCTAGCAGATAGCCCTATGGAAGGTATTGCTGTGGGTTATAAAGAGGGATTTACGGAGAAGTACCCGGTACGGCTTGGCTCCGGGTCGGGACATCAAATGGTTCAGCGGGTAGCAACCCAGAAAATACAGGTTGCAACAAAGATAGCGACCAGAGCTACAGCGGCGATGGCATCTGCGAAATTGTCTTCTTCCGGGGTAACAGCTACTTCTTCCTTCATCGAATTTCTCCGATTACACATTATTGTTATTCAAAGTAGGTGAGCCGCAGGCAGCGGCATATCAAGTAGAGCAAATTGAGTCTGCAGTTGCAAGGTGGGCCGGGGCTGGATTGTAGATCCGTCCATTTATAGGGACAAGGTCTGTCTTACCCAGCATTTAATGACCGATATTAATGCAATTGCAATTTGGGTTATTACAGGCTCCCACGCTGAGGGCGCTAACTATATTCGCCAACGCACCGGCAATTTCCATACTAAACCGAAAATCATCTAAATCGGAAATGCTGCGTATACCCTATTTGGAAATCCATATCAGACCTCCAATATATATCAATATATATCAATATATCACTCAGATTAACTTGGCTCATCCAGGGGGTACATCTAAAATCTGAACCAAAATACTCTTAGCTACCAGCACTGATTTTTAGACAACATTTCCGATTAGCCCTTTGGTGGCAAGCTAGATGCCGGCATGAGCAAAACAACCTCCTCATATATAATCTTGGCATCAGATTCAAGCAAATTCGAACACAGATAAAAGAGCCCTCTCAGACTAACCTGAAAGGGCTCTAAAAGAACAGCTCAGGAAATTGGTTAAAACCAGAATTCAACTTTACTACGAATCAATCTTATCTGACCCGCCCTTATTAACATATAGCCCTTATACATAGTTAAAGTAAAGATTGAAAACCTTCGATCTTAAACTGCTTTGCATGGCCATCTTCAGCTCCATAAACAACCACCATGAAAACTTGCTTTAAACTATTCTTTTTTACTCTAAAACCCGAAATATACTGGGATTTATCACTACCAGAAATATACCCTTCGATAGGCACCCTCAAAACCTCAATATCTCCAACCCCCTGACCAACATATATACGATTTAATTTACCTACACCATCTATCCGCATAGGAAAAAAAGATTCAACCCAAAGATATGAACCCGCCATATCAGCAGGAGTAGTGCGAAACAAACAGCCAATTTTATGGCAAGTCGACAACTCCAAATTTTCATATTTACTTTCCCGATCTATCACTTGCCCTTCGCAAGAAAAAGAAATCGAGATCACCCAGAGAAAAATTGCAAGTTTAGTCATTCGCAAGTTCATTCAACATATCTCCCAACCCAAGCTGACCGCTAAAATGATTGAACTTATGATAATTAAAATCTGTCACAACAAAGGGTTCATATCTTACACCTGTTTGATTCAACGAAATCCTCACATCATTTTGCCCATAAAGTACTAAGGACGGATTTACTCCCTTTCTTTCAATTTGGAACTTTGTAACCATTGCTCTCAAGAAATGAACCTCAATCTCTGCCTCAGAGGAACAAGAACTGATTCCACAGGCAAAAACCCCTAACTTAGTATTTTCTCCATCTGATAAAGGCCCAATACTTCCATCCGGCTCAACATGAAGTGAATCTTCTAAAAATGTAGCATTACAAACTGCCATCCAACTACAAGACTTAGGTATTTCTCCATCCACCATCAAAGATTTTTCTAATTTTACCTTCCAAAACCTGTGGTTATCACGGCTAAACTCCCCATTGAAGGCCTGCTGAATAGCTCCAGTTACAGCTCCATTCACAAATTTACCACCCGTTGTATTAGAAATTGTTCCACCGACAACAGCCATTGCTGATACTCGCAAAGGACTAAAGCCCTCTCCCGGTATCATGGACACCCCAAGCTTGGCGATTCCATTAAAGCCCGCACTGAGGAAGCCATGAGCAAACTTCCCTCCTCCAAGGGTCGCACCAACACCACCCATTAATGCATGAGAAGTAATGTTTGCTGCAGTATGACCTATAGAGCGCCCAGCTTGAAATGCCTGACCAATTCCCATGGAGGCAACAGAGGTAAAGGCTCCGACAAACGCCCCCCTTGCTCCACCATTAAGACCACCTGCAATCGCACCACCAATTGCAGCCCAACCAACTGCAGATGCCATTGCACTGTTAGCTGCAGTTAAATACATAAATGCATTGGCTGTCATTCCCTGAGCTGCAGAGGCAGCTGCAGCCGCAGTTAATCCCTGAGCAGTATTCAGTGCTGCTAGGGCTTGGCCACCGGTATAGATTGCGATCACAACTGCGACCACCGGCTTTACTACAGAGTCTCTCCACTTATTCCAGGAACTATACCCAGAAGGATCCGTATAAGTCAGCGGATTATTGTGCACATAGGCATAACGATTGTAGCCTTGGACAGAAGTAATACCATCAATGATCGGATCCGCTGTTAAGAAGCGTGACAGGTTGGGATCGTACACCCGACCATTCATATGAATAAGGCCCACCTCATCCATCATTTCATGACCTGTGTAACCACGGTTACTACTTAAATGATTAAAAGCACCAACGTTTAAAGTCTTAACCGTATTCGAGGGGCCAGAACCGATACGCTCCCAGTTCAACGGGTTGCGGCGTTTGCCCCAGGCATCAAAGCTGTATAGCAACTTGTTACCTGCAGCATCTTCTGCAACCTGCCCCTTACTATCAGTAATGACATCCAGGGAGCCCTGTAGGTCTTTGTGTAAATACTGAGTGCTAGTACCGGCAATTTCATCCGATGCATTTAGTTGTACTCGCTCAACAGCGACCCCCGCAATATTGCGGCGATAGAAGCTCTTTATATGGGCACCGGAAGTACTGCGCTCAATCACTTTCTCGACGCTGCCGATCTGCAAGGTAGTCACAGTACCTTTGCCATTGTCGTCCACACGCTTGAAGCGACTACGGTCGGGACCATAATAAAGGCGGGTTTTATGACTATCTTTGGTGAGTAAACTTGGCTTATCAAATACCGTATATTCCCTTATGCGGTTATTTGAACCTCGCACCATGTTGCCATTTTCATCGTATTCATAACTAAGGCTTCCAGCTTTTGTCACAGCATGAGGTCGAGCACTATCGTAACTATAATTTCCAACCCCACTTTTAAATCTGATGTTTCCGGCATCGTTGTAACGCACTTCCTGCACGCTAGCTTCGCTACCGCCACTATAGAGCCGTGCATAGCGCAGGCGGTTCAGGCCATCGTACTCAAAACTTTCCTGTAGATCCTTGCTGTAACTACCATCTCCACTGAGATCGGTTTTAGACAAAAGGTTGCCGATAGCATTCCAGTCGTAATGCAGATTCTGCACTTGACCTACCCCAGGATTAATATCTGTGAGGATACTGGTGAGGCGATAGTGCTGTGGGTGATACTCATAAGTGGTTGTGAGGCCATTACCCAACAATACTTCTTCTACCTGTCCGCGCAGGTTCATGCGCTTCACACGGTAGTAGTAACCCTGCCCGGCAGGAGCCTTCACATCCCGCACACCCACCTTATACCCATAGCTGTTATAAACAGTTTCCATGCCATATAGGTAATTTTGTTGGCGAGCTACCTGCTGATTACTGGCGTCAAAGCTACGCTTGACACGGCTGTATTTGTCATAGGTGACCTTCTCATAAAAATCTCCTTCGCCATCAAGTACACCCAGCACCGTCGTAGTTTCACCCAGGCGACCGTAGATATCGTAGTGCATTAACTTAAGGAAGCTAATGTCCTCCATATTTGTATTACAGCTACCGTTAATAACTACGGAAGCTTGTGCCACGGCCACCAGTTTACCATCGAATCGGTATTTGGAATTACAACCAGGATCCTGGTCGTAGTACCAACGGCTAAAGTTCTGTAGCTTGCCTGTTTGGCTACTGGAATTGAAACTAGTGTAATCGGCTCGAGTCACCATACGGCCAAGGGCATCATAGGTCATGGTGGTACCCTGCCCCTTGGCATCCTTCTGCCAAGCCAACTCGCCAAAACCGTTATAGCCGTAGGTCCATGTGCCCTTATCCGGATCTACCAAGCGTTTCTTACGACCCAGATTATCGTATTCAATACTGGTTACTGAAGTTTCGCCGCCTCCGCTATTCAATACACGAACATGTCGGAGGTTGCCATCAGCAAAATATTCATACTTAAGTTTTCCTCCGATGTTATCAGTGACTTGGGCCAGCTCACCGAGCACATTTTTCTGGGTAACCTTAGTTTGCTGTGCACAATTTTTAGTAGTTTCTCTCAGACCATTGTAGGTAATGGTGCTATCACATTGGCCACTGGGTGCATCCACTTTGGTGGTGCGTCCTAGAATATCGTAGGAGTAAGAGGTCCAACGCGGAGAGCTACCGCTTTTATAGGGATCGGAAATCTTTTTAACACGGGACTGCACATCGTACTGGGTATCTACAAATACAGATTTACCATGAAAGTCCTGAGTTTGTTTGCGGATCTCCCGGCCCAGACGATCGTGGTACATTACCGTTTTTGTTTTATCGATACCGGTAGTAGTCACCTTAAAATGCGCCGGTATACCAGCGACCGTAGGGCAGCCACCGCTGTCAGCGCAGAATGTACTCAGGGTCGTGCTATGACTACCTGTCTCATGATGCTCAAAGTAGCGAGTACCAAATTGAGAGTAGGCATAAGTGGTGGCCACCCCACTAATATCAAATACTTTACTTGGTTGGCCAAAGGCATCCATTCCCAAATACTGCTCTACCGTTTGACTAAGCGCATTAGTCTTACTGGTCGGAAAGCGCCCATAGCTGTCATAACCCGTATGACTAGTACGGCTTTGACCAAGCGCATCGGTCACAGTAGCTGCAATACGATTACCAAAGCGATCGTGTTCGTAACGGGTGTGCAATTCTTCTACGCTACCTTTGGCTACCCATTCATCAGTTAAAAGGCCGGTCTGGCCGTCATAACCAAAATGTACAGTGCGCTTGATCTGTGGTGCAGCCAAGCTACCTTGCCTCTGAGTAGTGACGCTACTCTCACTCAGTCGCGCCAAATGCCAACGGCTGCTGCTAACCACATTATTATATTTGTTACTTGTGGTTTTGCTCTGAACAAGGTTATTTGAAGCATCATAATTTTTAACCACCACAGAGCTGACATTGCCATACTTGATATCAACATCAGCCGTGTAATTAGTGGTAGTCACCACCTTGCCCAGATAATGTCCATCCAAGCTATAGGACTTATCCTGCGCTTGGCTGATATAGGGCATTACGGTTTTACCGGATACCGGCTCAACCGATTTAAGCGTATTAATAGAACAGCTAATCAGCTTAAGGCTGGATTCACTACAGGAAGCCGGAGTTTTGATATTGCTGGCATTGGGCTCTATTACCTTAGCCGTTTGTGAAGGCATCCCTATGTAAGGGTAGTCTTGGCGATACCGGGTTGTTATCTTCACCTTGTTTTGAGGGTCATAAGTAGTAACCGACTCAAAACCGAGGAAACCGCGCCCACCACTCTGCATACGCGCACCTGCATAGTGGTAATGAGCCTCTACAGTATTGTTATTGTCATTCGCCGCCGGCGCATCAGAAATCACTTTCTTCACCACGTACATCGGTGAATACAAGTCAAAAACGGGTGAACCGCGCCCATAATTTAGCTTGAAGGAGCCCTTCTTGCGATTATAAATATTAGCACTGTCGTCATTTAGGCGTGCATATTGAATTTCTGTTCTAACGCCGAAACCATTCTCAACAGATTCAAGAATATCAACTGGTTTATTACCATGCTTAGGTTTGAGGATACGCACATACTTATCTGTAAAACCAGAACCACTAAAGAACCCTGAGCGGGTGCGCATATCATCACAGTGGTTTTCTTTTTCATCACGGTTAGCGCATTTTTCAACGATTTCAGGGCGACCATCCCCAGTCACATCCATAATATAGTGACTGTGGTCACTCTTATCTACGCCAAGTATTAACCCAGTCTTGACTCCTGTACCAAAGCCATTTGATTTATTGGGGAGCACATATAAATACTGGTATTCGTTATTTATTTTATCGTTAGCGTTCGGGTAAAGAATGTCGACCAGGCCATCCATATCCCAGTCATATAACTGAATATTGTCATCTACGATGGCTGGTAGAGCTTTTGCGGTTATAAATTTAACCCCATTAAAGTGATAAACACTCCAGGCACTTTTATTGCTGCCCCTAAAGAGTAAATCAGGTAAGCCATCACCATTGAGATCACTCACCATGTGCTCAGTGGACCCACCACTATTAAATATTTGCCTTGAAAAAACAGTAGAATGCCCACCATTAACATTGGACATCAACACAACAAAATGATAATCGGTCCTTGAAGTAATATCATTATAACAATCGATAGATGGCTCGGTACAACGCCAGTTAGTTGACACAATCGCAGTTAAGTCTGCAATTCCGTCACCATTGAAATCAGCCACGATATCTTTATCGCGCACATTCACATTAGTTCGATTTATATATAAGCCAGTTCTTCCCCCAGGCGGGGTAGAACTGGGAAGAGACAAACTTCTTACTACTTCACTATTTTTGAATGATAACTTGCCCGAGCTGCTGCGCTGCAGCTCCCTGATTTTAAGGTTAGGTGATTGACTCCTGAAATGATCAGCGTTACCCCCAGTAAAATAGATATAGTCGGGCAAACCATCTGCATTAAAATCATGCATTTTACCCAACTGACCTTTTTGGAAAGTAATTGCTGTAGGAGTATCAGTTACACTAAACCCAGATCCATTAGAGTAATTGACTTCCCAATATGTAGAACTGTCGGAAATTGGCGCATGCAGTAAATCATCTTTACCATCGTTGTTGTAGTCTAAGAGGTGCCATTCCTCACGCTCATTGGAACGAATTCGCATTTGCCCAGGCTGAATGGCAAGCGACCCTTGCTTCGTGCCTAAAGCAACTCGAATATAGCGTTTTCCATGACTACCGTCGTAGCGAATAAATACAAAGTCTGTAAGTCCATCACCATTTACATCGCCATATTTACCACCTTCAAACCCAGAGTGAAAAATATTGGGATTCGCAAGCCCTTTAACTAGACCAGCACCATCAGACTTTGAATAGGTAAATACCGTTGGTTTACGACAATTACTCTTTACACATTCCTCTACTTCTTCGAGCAATAATCGACCTGTCCCACTCTTTTTATAGGAAAACTTATAGCGCCGTATTTCCTCGGACTCTGCCGTAGAGATGATTGAGGTCAATCGTCTCGTCGAAGCGGACTTTTGTCCAAAACGATAGCCATAGCGTTTATCTGAACGATTAGTATCGTAGTTAAACTCTATTCGGTTAACGAGAATATCATTACTTCCACCCGAATAATCAATGTACTCAATGAGGTGTTCGCCAACATTACTATCTTTAAGATAGGAGTATTCAATTCGATTGCCGACACTGTCTGCTTGCTTGTTGATATACCAGGCATTGGTACTCTGAGAATCATCTGTTAGGCCATAGTAAGAAATGGACCCATCCTTACGATAGACCTCAAAGCCTTTTTTACTACCGACGCCAGTCGATACCACCTTGACCCTGACAAAAGAATCCAGGGATGTTCTATATTGAGTGCCAATACCACCGTATTGGCCAGATGAGACTAACTTTAGGCGCAGGCCATCGAGACAGAATCTATCAAACTGGCTGCCATTCACTCCATCTTCTTCAAAAGATTTTCGACAAGCGGTTATTGCTGAGAGCCCACTAATGCCCCAACCAACACCCAGTGGACCATGCCCCCCAGAACTACTATAGCTAACACTAACGCTAGGCACACTACTGCCCGATGAGGGACCAACTGGAATCGGTAGGCTATAGGTGGCCGCACCAGACTCACTGACACGAAACTCTCCAGGCACAATACCTACACGATCTGAGGCCAATACTGCGGGATCAGTATTCGCTAGGGCAGTAGCCTTGTGTGGTGGTGTATCTACGGAAACAGGAGGAGATGAAAGCTCTACCTGCACAACTTCTGTTACTGCTGTAGCAGAGCAACTAGAAAAACTGGAAACCTGATTACAGGCACGGATTTTATAAGCAAAGAATCCACCATCAAGACTAAAAGACTTAGACAGATTATCCAGGTTTGTATGTTTGATTACTGTAGAGTTATTCCAAGAAACAGTTCCATCCACGGAAGTGGCTGTACCTGAAAAAATTTCATAACGAACCAAGTTGCCACTGCTACTTCCCCAATTCAGGTCAACACTTCCCGTTCGGGAGAAAAGCGGAGATAAATTTAAACTATTAGGCTTACCCGGTTTTTTAGCCACAATAACAGACTTAGAGTTACCCGTTCCCGAACACCCCCTCAAGTTACAAGCTACAAGATGATATTTATAAACACCATCATTCCGCTTCAATTGTGTACCTGTAACCTTGGATGGAGAAGTGGAACTAGTAGAAACAGTTTTTAAAAATTTACCTCCTTCATAAATTTTGTACTGATATACAAACTCATTGGAGCGATCACTCCAATTCAAACTTATACTGCCGTTAGAGCTATTGGCTATAGAGTCCAAAACGGGGGCAGACGGAAGAGGCTGATTCCAAACAGTAATGCCTACTGTAGCGCTCCAACTAACGCTGCAACCTGAAGAGTTACAGTTTTTACTACGGAACTCCCAGCTTCCATCTGTTAAACCTGTAGCAGTAAAATCTACTGCTCCAGCTGTGCTGTAAGAGCTATCAGAGGGCCAAACAGTGCCTTTTTTTCGCTTCTGCCAACGTACGGAGCTGATCGGCCCAGTACTATGGGATTTTAAACTGGCATTACCATTGTAAGATTTATTATTTTTTATCGAGAGAGTAGCCTTATTGGGAACAATGACTACCGTAGCTGAAACTGATGCATAACCGGCAAAATCAGGCTCCGGGCAGTTAGGAAAGCTACCTAATAAACACGTTTGGCATGAATATCGATAGCTGTAGGTCCCACTAGCACTCAAAGTCTCAGAGAATATTGCCCCAGAACTGAATTTAGCACTGCTAACTTTGACATTATCTCGCTTTAACTCACAGCGCTCGGCCCTTGGCCAATCAGTGTTAAAAACTAAAGTTACCTTTCCAGACTTGGATACTGATTGCAATGCAATGTTGGGCAACTTTAGATTAATTGTCTTTTTGCTTGTCCATCCACTACAGGACTCAACCTTATTATATGTTTTACATGCCCTCACACGATAGGAATAACTACCGTTTTTTGTTTTAGTGAATGTTTTACTTAATCCTGTTTGGCTCCAGCTCCCTGTAGCATCACCCGTCTGTTCAACTTTATACCTAGAGGCGCCAGATACCGAGTCCCAGCTGATCTTGTAAACCCCGTTAGAATCATTACCGGGAACAACAAGATTCTTAGGAACACCTGGAGCCCGGGAAACAGTGACATTTGATGAAGTTTTATACGAGCTTGTCAAACTCCCTTGAATCACGGCAACCCTATAGCTATAGATACCGGTTCCCCTACCTGTCAGCGTCTTTTTAGTGAGATTTCCCTTATATACTTCGACCCATGAGCCACTGTTTTTCTTCTCTTGCAGTATATATTTTGACGCACCAGAACCCGCATTCCATGAGATTGCAACACTCCCATTTGTACTTTTAGAGGGGACAGTAACCGAGGTCGGTGTTCTAGCAACGGTTATTGCCTGAGAGTACACATAGCTGCTACACGCAGTAAAGCATGCTTGCACTCTATATTCATATTTACCCGTTGATCGACCAGCCAATGTCTTTGAAAGCCCCCCACCGGAGTAAATATCACTCCAGGCTCCTCCGTTCTTTCGCTCCCACAATATGTACTTACCTGGAGTTTTTGATGCTTTACCCCAACTAACCTTAAACCCGCCAGTTTTGCTAGTTTTAGGTAAAGTAACAGCGCCTGGTCCAGCAATACTTACCTTGACCGTATGGCTACCTCTTTTAAAGAAAAAACCCGGTTCATAGCAGTGCCCATTGCGACCCCATTGTAGACATTCATTCCCAGCCCACAAATCAAAACGATAAGTTCCAGTCCCTAAGTTATAAGTCTTTGTTCCTCCGCTAGGACTTACGCTATAGGTTCGATAGAGCGAACCACTCTTATAAATTCTAAACTCAGCCTTTGAGGCAGGAGAAATCTTAGAGTAAGTAAGCTTGACAGTTCCCGTGGAACTATTGGTTGTTCCGGATATGACTCCAGCCAAGGCAAGACCAGAGAAAGAAAAGTAAAAAAATACAAATGTAAAAATGCTAAAAATAGCCTTCCAATCCCTGGACACACTGAACTCCGATGTAATTAACTACGAGGCTTCCACCTCAAAAACAGGTCGCGGAGTCTATCGTATAAGCTTTCCAAAGGGAAATTATGCGCCTTACTAAAATGCACAAACTGTCTTTATACTCCAATTGAAACCATCGTTCAGATTTAGAAACTCTATTTAGCCACCAAAAATCCTCACAAAAACCAACCAAAAAACACCCGAGAATAAAATACCTTGATCCACATCAATTAAATTTCAGATCAAACAAATCAAGCTTACACAGAAAATAAATTTCCACTCTAAAAGTGCGTGATTAGCCCCTACACTAAAGCCTTTACCGGCATAAGTCCCATCCAACCAACATTTAGGCGGAATAGTTAAACCAAAAAAAACGACATCAATAAACACCTAAAAATGCAAAGGGCAAGGCTTACAAAAATACAACCCATATTAAAAGTGCAACTTCAAGATATCAGCTGAGCGACCCTTACACTCATGGCCACAAACTATTACAACTTCATCTGCAAAAACTCACAAAACGACCAATATCATCTATAAATTGCACACCTGTACAATACTTACATTACTCTTAGAAATATTCACAATACAGCCCCCAAGAGAACCTCTCTCTTGAAGGCCACATTGTCTATTTCATAATTTTCAACAGCAGAACTTCATTACTTAAGACTGTAATTCACTTAACTATAATTAGAGTGCGACCCTGATATCTTTCGGCGGATGACAATGAAATACTACATAGGTGGTATCCGGAGTGTAGTAACATGTAACATCATAGTGATAACCATCGTCTTGCTCATTTTTTTGTACAGAGGGGAACATCTTCTTATTTTCTTGAAGTGTCTGTCCTTTTAACCACTGATTAACAAAGTAATCTTTTACTATCACTGCAGCAGTCTCTGCACGCGCCTTGTAAAAGGTACTCAGCACTTTATCTGCACTAGGGTTATCCTTATAATAAATCTGGCTTCCATCGGTATTTCTTTGTTGTATATCGTTTTTACTGCAATATCCATGCACTATTTTATCGTGCTTAGACTGATAACCGAGCTCAAGATATACCGATACATTCATCGTCAAAATAGAACGGCTACCATTTTCATGGGGCTTTGGATTTTGATAGTGCAAATCAAAATCACCAACAGAATGAACAGCGGCTCCCATCTCCTCTATATCTTTTGGTAATGACATAACATTTCCTTTTATGAAGTTAATTTAAGTTTTCGCTTCAATCCAAATTACACAGCCATACTTCTTATGTGCAATTATTACTCAAATAAAAATGAGCGATCTCAATATGGGAGATAAGGGAGTTGTTATACAGAGTGAAGCTGTTCATCTTCATAAGCACGGAAATTAAATCTTTTCAATTTCCTAATCAGGGTATTCTGGTACCCGTTTGGGCCATCAATTCTTTAAACTAGTTTGTTACCAGCAGTATCTTTGTCAACATGCCTGAACGATCGGTGATGAGATTCAAGGAGCCTTAGAGATCTTTGCGCTCATTCTATGTACTGGCGGCTTCATCGGATGCATTCAGCTCGATACACTTGATAGCAATCCCTGTGATATTACGGCGATAAAAGCTCTTGATAGTGGCACCGGAGGTGCTGCACTCTGTCGCTTTCGCTACCCTGTCGATCTGCAGGGTGGTTACAGCACCTTTGCTATTGTCGTCGACACGCCTGGAGCGGCTGCGGTCTGGCCCGAAAGTAAGGTGTGTATCGTGGCCGCTCTTAGTCACCAAGCTAGAATTATGTAGTCCAGCGTACGGCTGCCCGAGTCGCCACACATGTTGCCGTTGGTATCGTACTGAGAGATGATATTGCGGCTTTGGTTACCGCATGGATGGGGACGTGAGGCATTATATTCATGGCCACCAACGCCAGTTTTATAGGTGATATTGCCGTCATCATTGTAGCGAATCTTCTTGGTGGTAGCTTGACCGCCGACCTGATAGGGGTGCGCCTAACGCTGCGATTGAGGCCCCCGCACTTCAAAATGTTCTTTCAGGTCCTTACGATTGCTACCATCACCATTGAGGCCAGTTTTAGAGAGCAGGTTGCCGATGGCATTCTAGTCGTAATGCAAATTCTACACTTGACCCACACCGGGGTTGAACTCCGCGAGACATACTGCAGAGGCAGTAATCTTGTGGATTGTAGTAGTGAGATCATTGGCAAGCAGGACTTCTTCCACCCGGCCACACAGGTTCATGCACTTAACCCGATAATAGTAACCACTGCCTGCGGGGGCGGTTACACCGAGCACACCCACTTTATAACCGAGTACGTTGCAGGCTGTTACTACACCGCGCAAGTAGCCCTCACCATTGGCCACTTACTTGCCCTTAAACTCGATACATTTACAAGCGGGTACATATTGAAGAACCAACGGCTAAAATTCCGAAGAATGCTCAGTTGGCTATAGGAATTGAAGCCTATGTAATCGAAACGAATCATTATGTGACCGAAGGCATCTCTGGTTGTGTACGAGAGTATCGCAGGAGTAATTCGTCCAGCGAGGGGAGCCACTACTGATACCCGCCCCTCCCTGAGAGTCATTAATACCGAAACTACTGAGCACTCTGAGCGCCGAGGTACTACCACTGAATGAAGAGCTCACCTACAGAGGAATAGTATAGATCTCCAAGCCGGATTCGCTCACGCAAAACTCCCTGGGTAAGATGCCAATATAATTGGAAACTAACACATGGGTGACGATAGCCTTACAGTTCGACACCTTCACAATGACCGGTGGCGGAACTTCATCAACCATAACAATACCCATAGCAATCGTATTTAGCAGCTACTGCAACTCTATACATGGTTACTGGCACGGACCTGAAAGGTAAAGAAGCCTTTTTACCGAACGAAAGTGTTTTGCTCAAACGCTTGGAATCTGTGTGCTTACTTAGAGCAGTTATACTCCAACTTACCCACCCTTCTGCCGAAGATACAGTACCGAAAACTATTTCAAAATGCACTGCTGTACCACTAGCACTTCGCAAGTGAGATCAACTTCACCGGTGCGCAAGCAATTTTTCTATAGATTGAGAGATTTTGGTGCATCTTTTAGTGATGCACAAATAAATCTGTTCGCGATAGAACGAATGTATTGCAAGTTTTATCCCCTACTAATAAGATTTACAAGAAGTAAAATATAAAACCTATTAAAAAGGAAATTACCTTTCCGAAACATAGACCTCAGTTATAAATTAAATGGTGCAACTCTATTCACTCTGGGGCAATTCTGACCCCCATGTGGGATGCAATGCTAGGGCAAGGCAGTGAGCGTGAAACAGCAATAGAAGGGATTTCTAAAGAAATACCTCTTGGGGTTATGGGAGAGCCAAAGGATGCTGCATACGCAGCCCTTTATCTGGCCTCAGAAGAATCTAAATATATAACTGGCACTGATTTGAATATCGATGATGGCATTTTAGCTGGCAGTACAGCAACTCCAAACAAGGAGTAAAAAAATATAAAACACAACTTCCTATTAGGGAGCATATAACGATGAAGCAACATTTGTTTATTTTCAAGGAGAGCCTGCGCAGACCCTGCCCTTCCTTGCCGTTCAGAAAAACTATAAACATTTATATCAAACTAGCATTTTGACATACGCCTTAACTATACCAACACTATCACATGTGGCCTTTAGTGATTTTTTTTGGAAGGGATGGTGTTCGCCATATTTATATGAAAGTGAGATAAAGAAAGGGCTTTCACTTGAAGCCATACATGTACAACAGATAGCGCCACACGAGCAGATAAAATTAAATCTTACTCGAGAATCGAACTCTAAGAGTCCAGCGATCATAAAGATATTAGAGAAATTTGGCTGGCTGTTAATATTTAAATCCAGCAAACAATTACAGCTTAAGCCAGAAATGCTTACGGTGTAAACTCACTCGCCAGGCTTATTATGGAAATTGAAATATCAATAGAACATATCAAAGAGCAAATTAATCTTCCCCCAGACAACTTTAGGATGCTCACTAAAACTTAAAAAATTACAAGCGCCAACCTTATTATCATGGAAATATAACGTAAATTTAGCCACTAGGATTTTCCTAAATATACCTTATTAGAATTAATAAACCATAAAGCATGATGGATCAATTTTAACTTGAACATACATACCACCAAGGTGCAATCAATTAAACTACCGCATCAATACGTCAAGAAAGACTCCTTACAGGATCTAAGAGCATTCTTTTTGAATAAGTTACTGAGGCGCAATATGAAAACTATCCTTAAATTATTTTTTATAATCTTTCTTGCCGGTGCCGCTAAGGCCAACAGCATTGATGAGCATAGAGTTAAAAGAGCTGATGGCACCAATATATCCTATTATCAAATTCAGCAATCACCTAGCAAGCCAAGTGAAACTTTACTACTGATACTTCAAGGCTCAGACTGTAATAGTGTTTTAAAAATAGAATCAATATTTACCGATTATAAAAACATATGGCCAGAAGCTGATCTCCTTCTAATTGAAAAGTACGGCATCGACAGCAAATTAAGCTACAGCCTAGAGGATGAGCGAGCTGACTGCCCTGATCAGTACATCCAAAATGATAACCCTGAACAGCGTGTATCTGACATTCAAGATGTTTTAGATGCTGTCAGAAAAGATTATAAATATCAAAATTATATAATACTTGGAGGAAGCGAGGGCGCAGTAATAGCCAACTTAGCTACAGCAAGGATTGATTATATTGATGCAACCATCTCTTTTAACGGAGGAGGCCGCAAGTTTATTGACGACCTCATACACAGTATTACATCAAATCACCCAGTTAGTGAAGATCCAGAAATGAGTATTAAAGAAGTTAAAAATTTTGCAGCTCAGATTCTTAACAGTGAAGAATTTGACTTTGAAGCAAGCCAACATAGCTATAACTGGTGGCATCAATCACTCGCAATTGATCAACAAGAAGTTCTTATGAGCGTCGACATACCTTTGCTAATTATTCAAGGTGGGAGAGATTTATCTGTTTCTCCTCAAATGGTTGATAAAATGATGCTAACCCTTGAAGATCTTGGAAAAGATAATATTGAATACCGAAAATACAAAGAACTTGACCACGGACTAAAGGATATCAACGGGAGAAACATGCGCAAAGAGGTGGTTAAAGATATTAATCTGTGGCTAAAGTCCAAACTTAAAACTTCTAACAAATCTCAGATACCGGCCAATTAAAATACTAGAAACCACTTCATGGCTTCTTGATCTCAAACAATAAGTACAATTGGTAAGGGAGACTCAGGTGATTGATTCGCCCCTCCCAACCTAGAGAAAAGAACTAATAAGCTACCACCAATTGAGCGAAAACGAACGGTACCAGCTTTACAGATTGCGGACACCCTTAGGAAACAATTGCTAAGCTACTAGGGAAACATCTCTCGATGACTAATCGAGAACTATAACGCAATACTGATTTTCGGGGAAAAATCACCCATGGCAAGCTTACAAAGTAAAAAGAATAATTAATGGTGTATGGCAACAAATAAACAGCCTTACCCGGAAAGAGTGAAGCCCTCAAAACTTTACGTGCCCCAGAAGAAAATCTTGAGCATACCGCCCTACGCATGCCATATTTATGTTTATATAAGGGC
Organism: Microbulbifer variabilis; assembly: GCF_023716485.1. Taxonomy (NCBI): domain Bacteria; kingdom Pseudomonadati; phylum Pseudomonadota; class Gammaproteobacteria; order Cellvibrionales; family Microbulbiferaceae; genus Microbulbifer; species Microbulbifer variabilis. The sequence goes on along the minus strand of NZ_CP092418.1, from coordinate 1,984,159 downwards.
TGTGAAAAATAATTTTTCCGCAAAACTCCGCAGCGCAAATAGCTCTTAGCTTTTTCAGGATTCATAAAGTGAAAAAATTCTACAGAAAAAACTAGCATGAAAGATTTATCAGGCTGGACTTACAACAATAACAAGCCGATCACATCTCTCCCCTTTACGTGGTTAGCGGGAATGGCTATTAAAATGAAGGTACGAATAACACGTACAAATATAATAGCATTAAAGGGAATAATTTGCGGCACGTTATAGAGGGGCAAGGATGAGAGGATTCGGGTGGAGCATCCATCTTTTCTTTCAGGCTAAATTCCGGAGGAAACCTCAATGCTGGCCGGGAAACCTTCTGGAGCCTAGACGGGGCTTTTTCTAACGCCGGTGAGCCTGCGGAGACCACGCCTAACCGGAATCAGTGCCAACCAAAACTGAATTCTTTCCCCCTTGTCTTCACCAAATGTTATTCAAATGTGATCTGAACCTGGCAAGTGAATTGAGAGCATTAACGGGGCGCCAATAATGAAGAACTAACCCCATTTCTTTGCCACCTTGCAAGAATTCCATTATCGGAGCCGAAGCTACACCCACAATCTACGCTCTTTATAAGCTCAGTACAGCTGCATCAACCTCAAATCGAGCCTCTTGGTGTCAGCGATATCTGGATTCATCCTCGCTGAGAATACACGAGGGGACTCCTAGGAATGTAATCCTGCGAGAGCCGCTATAGCCACCCGGCCAATAAGATCAGACTTACAGCAATCCAGAATCGACATACTTGAGCATCTCCCCCAGAGATTCTTAAACCAGCAACCTCCATAACAAGCTCATGACCATTATCGAAGACCGTAAAGGTGAGCATCAATGTTGCCCTCTCCATTGGTGCTCCTTGGCTTCACACGAGTTACCCAAGCTACCCCTCAGAAAAGCGTTGTCGCTATACTCCACAGGTACAACCACAATCAAATATGATCAACGGGGACAGAAGACGCTTACTTTCCGGTTCTCCTAAGCCAGTGGTACCCCTCTTATAACTGTTGGTTACAGACATAGCGGAAAATATTGTTATTTATTGCATAAGCGTACTGGTATGTTAGGCGCCAGCGGAGAACCATCCGGGGCTTGCCCCTCTCTCCACCATCCGCGCACAAAGGCAATGGAATCAAGCTGTTATGTATCGATACGACGACCGGGATCGCGCCATCATCAATGATCGCGTTGCCCAGTTCCGCGGCCAGACGGAACGTTACCTCGCCGGCGAGTTGAGTGAGGAACAATTCCTGCCACTGCGCCTGCAAAATGGCCTCTATATTCAGCGACTGGCCCCCATGTTGCGCATCGCCGTGCCCTACGGCCTGCTCAACAGCAACCAGCTGCGCCGTCTCGCCCGCGTCAGCCGAGACTACGATAAAGGGTACGCGCACTTCACCACGCGCCAGAACCTGCAGTACAACTGGCCCCAGCTGGAAGATGTCCCAGCTATTCTGGCCGAATTGGCTGAAGTGGAGATGCACGCTGTACAGACCAGCGGTAACTGTATCCGCAACACCACTTCTGACCCATATGCGGGCATCGCTCTCGACGAGATTGTCGACCCCCGCCCCTACTGCGAGCTAATCCGCCAATGGTCCACCTTCCACCCGGAATTCGCTTTCCTGCCGCGCAAGTTCAAAATCGCGGTTAGCGGTTCCGAGCAGGACCGCGCTGCGATTCGTGTACACGATATCGGTGTGCAGATTGTGAGGCGCGGCGAAGAGATTGGCTTCCAGGTGCTTGTCGGCGGCGGTCAGGGCCGCACGCCGGTTATCGCCGAAACCATCCGCGATTTCCTGCCGGAGGAAGATCTGCTCTCCTATCTGGAGGCGATTGTACGGGTATACAACCAGCTGGGCCGTCGCGATAACAAATACAAGGCGCGCATCAAGATTCTGGTGAAAGCCCTAGGCCCCGAAGAATTTGGCCGCCGCGTGGAAGAAGAGTGGCAGCACATTAAAGACGGGGTAGAGAAATTGACCCCAGAAGCTCTGCAGTGGGCCAAGTCCTTCTTTACCGAGCCTGACTATAAGAGCTTTGATGGTGCAGCCAGCGAGGCGGCCCTGCAGCAGCAGGCTGATAGCGACAAGGCTTTTGCGCGCTGGCTGGACCGCAATGCTTACCCTCACCGAGTACCGGGTTACCGCGCTATCAAGCTCTCCACCAAGCCAACGGGTGTGCCCCCTGGTGATGTCACCGACCGCCAGCTTGAGGCCATCGCCGATCTGGCCGATGCTTACAGTTTCGGCGAAGCCCGTGCCACCCACGACCAAAACGTAGTATTGGCCGATGTGGAACAGGGCCAACTGTACGAGCTGTGGCAACAGGCGCGCAAACACGGCTTTGCCACACCCAATATTGGCACTCTCACCGATATGATCTGCTGCCCCGGCGGCGACTACTGCTCCCTGGCCAACGCCAAGTCGATCCCTGTCGCCGAAGCCATTCAGCGCCAATTCGACGATATGGATTACCTCTACGACCTGGGCGATCTGAATCTAAACATTTCCGGCTGTATGAATGCCTGTGGTCACCACCATGTGGGCCATATCGGCATCCTCGGTGTGGACAAGAAAGGCGAGGAGTTCTACCAGATACAACTGGGAGGCAGTGCTTCCAACGAAGCCAGTCTGGGCAAGGTGCTGGGCCCCAGCTTCTCTCGCGCAGAAGTTACCGGGGTGATCGGCAAGATCCTCGATCTCTACATCGAACAGCGCCAGACAGAAGAGCCCTTTATCGATACCTATAACCGCATCGGCCTGCAGCCCTTCAAGGAGAGAGTCTATGCCAAAGCCAGTTAAGCTGGGCCCACAGCCGGGCAACCCCTCCGAGCTAATTCTCAATGGTGAGGTCAGCGCCAATGATTGGCAGCTACTACCGCAACTGGAGGAAGAGGAAACCATTGATCCAAATACCCTACCCTCCGGCAAGCTAATCCTACCGCTGCGCCAGTGGTTAGCCCATCGGGAGGCCCTGGCAGAACGCAGTGCAGAAGTGGGGGTCTGGATAGACAGTGACGAAGGTGCTGAGCTTATCGGCAACGAGGCGAATAATTTTCCGTTGATCGCAGTTAACTTCCCGGCATTTGCCGATGGCCGTGGCTTTACCGCCGGGCGTATGCTGCGCGAGCGCTTTGGCTTTAAAGGAGAGCTGCGTGCGGTGGGTGGCTTTATGCGCGACCAGCTCACTTACCTGCAGCGCTGTGGCTTTAACGCCTACGCTTTTGAAGGCAACCAATCCCTCACCAGCCTGAGAGAATCCCTACAGGATTTTGGGGACAGCTACCAGTCCGGTGTAGATCAACCTCTGCCAATGTTCCGCAGACGCTTCTAAGGTCGATACTCAACTGAGTGTGCCCCTGTCCACATAGGCAGGGGCACACTGCTTCTACCCCGGCATTGTCCTCTTCTATTTCCCCAATTAAATACCTTGCCTGAACCCCCTCACAAATCTCATATACAGAAAACCGAGGTCTACCCAAGCCCTTCCCAGCTCCCCCTATTAAGCACTAACCAAACCAACTAGATCGCCGCGTCGAGAAGTGCCAACCCATTACCATAAACAACATCGGGCCCAGCCCCCGATACACGAAATGGTATCTGATTCAAATCCCCACCGAGCGTACTAATAGCAAGCGCCACCCGCTTCAATTCCCGGGCACCTGGCCTGTAGTGGCCACTGTGGTTATTGACCTCAAGTATTTGATAACCAGCGCCCAGCACAATGGTTCCTGCACCCAACACCGACCCACCAGCCAGAAATGAGGAATGATGGAAATGACCTAAATTTTTTCTTCCGACATAGAAATTACGCTGTGAATCCACAACATAAATTATGTTGCCCGCAGTGTTTTGCAGGATACCCAGCTCAAACCTTCTTTGCGGAGGAATAACCAGCATGTTTCCTGTAAATGTGGCCAGATGTTTCTGCCTATCCCGGTCGGAGAGATAGCGGACATTGCCATTACGGCCATGGGTCGCCTGGTGGTTGGGATGATGAACTTCCGGCCAATAAGGAGTGGCTACCATTTTTGCCCCCCTTGAGCGACCTAAAAGCCCCAGCGTTTTCAATGTAGAACGCAAATGTCTCCAGCGACTTCTTGCTCTCTGTCTTTTCTCTGCCTCAGTCATAAGATGCTTCCTTCCATCCGGTGAATAAAGTTGAAACAGGGGATCTCCCTAAAGTTCACTGAAAGAATATGGAAAGCAGCATGAACAGCTAATGAACACTATGATTTTAAAAATGCCTCAAGGTGAAAATTACCCTTCACCTGTAAGACCATGTAATGATACCCATAAATTTTTAAACCATTATTTAAAAGAGAGTCATGATAAAAGCTGGCCTCCCGTGAAATAGAAAGAAGAAAACTTGATGCTTGAGTTGCATTTACAATACAAGCAATATCTACTGAGAAAACTACAGGAGGTTTAACCAATCCATTTACATCCATCCGGAATGGTGAAATTGTTCAACAGCCCCCTGAAAAAGCAGTGCCAGGACCACCGGTAAGCGCCCTAATTCCAAGAGGTAGAGCTATGCCAGCAAAAACAAAAGTCTTTGTTGATTTTTTGGAAAATGAACTAACTTAAGCTCGGAAACAATAAAGCTGAGAAGCCGAGAATAAAATACCCACTATCCAAACTGAATCAGCCAGGCCCCAAACTTTAAAGAAATATCACTTAAGATTTACACCAAGCACCCAATGGAAAACCTTATCAAAACTTTGCAAATCTAATTTAGGTCGGTCTTCAATTGAGTTAGCCACTCCGCGATCCAGCTTGGCATTAATCCAATCATCAAGTTGAGCATCCAGAATCACCAAACTGCGTTCATTCAACTCCTTTTTCTGCTCAATCAAATTGACTATCAGCTCCAATAGCCATTCCTCTTGATCGCCCACCAGCAATTCTCCGCACATTTGCATAAAGTTGACTGGAGGGATCGATAGAAATCTTTTTATATAAAGCGCATTCAGAATTGAGCGCATTACATATAGCAACTTTTTAACTTTAATTTCTTTGATGCCATTATTTTTTTCTTGCACGAACCTCAAATGATGATTAAACCCCATGCTGATATAGTGATGCGCTAAGGCTCGCGGCTGCCAACACTTGAGTGCCAGGCTCCGAAGTTCATCCAAAACATCTTGCCGTTTGAAATACACTTTTGGTGAAAACAGCCACTCGATTAATGTCGGATTGCTGCCCCTTAACAGTCCCAGGGTTTTATTGATATCCCAGCCAACAAGGTCAAGCTCATCCCCCAAGGTCTTATCGAAAGGCACTTCTACAACATCTCTTGGAGTCCCAAGTGTCAAATAGTGGTTAAGATCTCGCTTGTAAATAAAACGTACATCCCAATCACTATCCGGCGACTCAAAGCCCCACGCCCGACTACCAGACTCACAGGCATATAAAATTTCTATACCTTTCTCAGCTTCAAGTGCTTTTAATTTTTCTTGTACTACCAATTCCATCAATTTCTCTCTACAAATCTACCATGAGGCAATAGCCAAAAGTTACTATTCAAGAGAGTGACACTGCCTTTGAAATGCCACTATTAGCCCCTTCAACGTAGGAAGTCACCACACGATGAATACTTGTATACACCCTACTCTACCTACCGCCCCTTTTCTGCACCTTGTAGCCACCAACCAAATACCCCAGCAACGATCCGATAAGCACTGGGATAGAGATCAAACCAATCAGCAACCACCGGTCCTGCTTAAAATGCACATCGAAGTGAACTAATGCGGTATAAGCAACTGCACCCATCATTACAACAATGACAAACATTACAAGCCAAGTGACAAAATTTGCTGACAAATTCAAACCGCAGCTTTTACAGACACATTTTATCGAGTTGAGACCACTACACCAGCCAATCAGAGAGATAGGCTTCTCATTACAACCGGGACAATTTTTCACTGTTACTCCAACACCTAAATCTAGCCATAACCTGGCAACCGAAAACTAAAATTATATTGAATATCCTTCAATACCAATACTTCTATCCCCCATAGCCAGGCGGCACAATCTTACTCAAAAGCGCCTTCCTGCCCATAAAAGGCGAAACATCTGCTATCATCGCGCCCGCAAAAACCTAAGGGGTGGCCAAGGCCTGAGATGCAAAGGGATCAAGAAGATCACCTTAAGCAAACCCTTGAACCTGATCCGGTTAATACCGGCGTAGGAATAGGTAGGCGTGCCAAAGCCCTCTCCTCGTCGCTCTCCGGGTCTCTTTCATTAGTGTTGATTCGAGAGAGAACCATGAAAAAACTGTTCACAATCCGCCCGATTGCTCAATCTATCGGCCTTGTGGCTGGCCTGTCCGCTGGGCTAGCAATGGCCGCTAAGCCCATGGAGGGCGGGCTTGAGGAAGTGGTAGTGACAGCTCAATTACGTGATACCAACCTGCTAGATCTACCCGGCAGTGTCAGTGTAATTGGCACCAGCAGTATTGAGGCGCGCGGAGCTGGAAACCTGGACCAACTCCTGAACATGGCACCTAATGTCAATTTTTCTACGGGCGCCTCACGGGGACGCTTTATCCAGGTTCGCGGTATCGGTGAACGCAGCCAATTTATCGACCCAGTAAACCCTTCAGTCGGCCTGGTTATTGATGGTATCGACTTCACAGGCCTTGGCCTGGCCGCCAACACCCTGGACATAGAACAAGTCGAGATTCTACGAGGCCCGCAAGGCACCTTGTATGGTGCCAATGCCCTAGCAGGCCTGGTCAATATGCACAGTGCCGCGCCCACTTCAGAAACAACGGGCAAAGTCTCCGCCGAGTTGAGTGAATACGGTGGTCGTAGCCTTACCGCCATTAGCAGCGGCAGCCTGACTGAGCAGCTTGGCTACCGTATAGCCGCCAGCGAGCGAAAGTCCGACGGCTATATGGAAAATCAGTACCTGGGCCGCGATGACACGAACAATATTGATGAATCCGTACTGCGCGGTAAGCTGGCCTATTCTCCCAGTGACGATTTAAAACTCGGCCTCACCCTTTTCTACCTTGACGCCGATAACGGCTACGATGCCTTCTCGCTATACAATACCCGCAAGACCCTCTCCGACAAGCCCGGTCGGGACCAGCAGGAAAGCTGGGCTGGCGCTTTAACTGGGCAGTGGTCTGGTAACGAGAATTTCACTCTTGAAGCCACCCTAAGCCATGCCAATTCCGATACCGAATACGGATACGATGAGGACTGGAGCTATATCGGATTTCACCCTTGGGAATACAGCCAAACTGACAATTACCAGCGGGACAAAGACAACGCCAGCCTGGATTTACGCCTGCTCTCCACTGAAAGCTCCAAACTCTTTGCGGGGCGCACTAGCTGGGTACTGGGGGTTTATCATCGTAATGAGCAAGAAGACCTCCTGCAGACTTCAGGAAAAACTAAAGGCACAATCACGGAATACAGTTTTTTTAGCAGTGAGTTTGATACCAAAAACAGCGCTGTTTACGGACAGCTGAGCACCACACTAACCGACGCTCTCAACCTGATTACCGGGCTTCGCCTGGAAAAACGCAGCGCGGATTATTCTGATTCCTATTCCACTAAGGCAGATAGCAATGAGGATTTGTGGGGTGGAAATATAACCCTGGAATATCATTATTCTGAAGACACGCTACTGTACGCCACCGTTTCACGCGGCTATAAGGCAGGGGGGGTGAACGGTGCGATCATCGCAGAGTTCGCGGGTAATGAAGAAACTTACAGGGAGATGTTCGAGTTTGATACAGAGCATTTGCTTAACTACGAACTCGGCGCCAAAGGCAACTGGCTGGATAACCGCCTACAGGCGCAGCTAGCAGCTTTCTACCAAGACCGCAGCGATGTTCAAGCCAAACAATCACTCTTTAATCCAGAAAGTAAAAAGTTTAGGGAATACCTGGGTAATGCAGCAGGTGGTGAAACTTACGGCTTTGAGGCGGAAATAAATTTCCAAGCCACGGATACTGTGCGCCTCTTCGCTTCTGCAGGCTGGCTAAACGCCGAGTTTGAAAACTTTATAAGCAGTACCCACGTAGATACAGAGAAGGATGAAGAAACCGGTACGGTACTACCGGTAAATCTGGATGGGCGTGATGTAGCTCATGCGCCAAGCTATCAGTTCTTCACTGGCACCGAGATTGATCTCACTACCCACTGGGTACTGCGTCTGGAATTGGAAGGCAAGGATGAGTTTTACTTCTCTAATAGCCACAATGAAAAATCCACTGCATACGAATTGGTTAACGCCCGCCTCACCTATAGGCTTGATAACTGGGAAGTCTCTCTATGGGGTAGAAACTTGACAGGTGAGGATTACTATACCAGAGGCTTTTATTTTGGAAATAACCCAGTTAATGGCTATACCTCAGAGGCTTATTATCAACAGGGTGAACCACGTATTGCCGGGATAACCGGTACTTATACTTTCTAATAGGACACCTTGTAATTTAGCAAATAGCCAATGGTTAACGCCCGTGAATCATCAGATACATAGCTATCTGATAATTCACGGACTTAATCGGGCTGGATAAATAAGAGCCAAGGATAGTTACCCCCTGGATCTCGGTGAATAATGAGAAAAGCTATGCAGCTCTCCGCAGAAATCAGCATGTACCCTCTCAAAGATGAGTACATACCCAGTATTCGAGCCTTTATTGGACGCCTGAATAGCCATTCAGGCCTGAGAGTAATCACTAACACTATGAGCACTCAGGTATTTGGCGAATATGATTTGCTAATGGATGTTCTCAAAATAGAAATGCGCAAATCCTATGAGCAGTTTGGACGCGCTATTTTTGTTTGTAAATTTATTGATGGCGACCTAGCCCCGGCAAAACCCCATGCTTAACTCAGAGCTCCTAGAAATTCTGCGCACCTCAATTGCAGCCATGTCTCTTTGGGAAGTGGCAGCTGTTGTTCTCGCCCTTGCTTACCTGTTATTGGCGATGCGCGAGAAAATCAGCTGCTGGTATGCTGCCTTTATCAGCACGGCAATCTATTTAGTTTTATTTTGGGATGTCAGCCTGCTAATGGAATCAGCACTGCAAGTGTTCTACCTGGGCATGGCGATTTTTGGCTGGTGGCAATGGCGTCATCACGAGGATAAAAACAAAGATTTAAGAATTCATCGCTGGCCACTGCAAACCCACTTGATGGTGATTAGTGGTGTTTTCCTGCTAACCCTAGTATTCGGTTATCTGCTAGATAACTTTACCAGTGCCGCCCTACCCTATCTCGATTCTTTCACCACTTTGGGAGCTGTGGTCACCACCTATATGGTGACCCGCAAAGTTTTGGAGAACTGGATCTACTGGATTGTAGTGGATGGGGCCTCCATCTACCTTTACCTGGATAGAGGGTTGTACCTGACTGCGCTCCTCTTTTTACTCTACGTGGTATTGGTTGTTATTGGCTTTTTCCAGTGGAAATCCATCTACAATAAGCAAAATCAGCCCGGACTAACCTCTTTAACGGGAAGACAAGCTTCCGCCGCTTTACAGTAGCAATTCGCCCTCTCTATATCTATGAGCCAAAGCCCAAGCGACATCATTCCCTGCGACTGGCATCAGTGGAGCCAGTCCAGACCTAGGTTTATACAGACCTTGGCAGGTGGGCAGACCAATCGAACCTATTTAGTTTCATCAGGGGAAGAGCTCCTGGTTATTCGCCATAACTCCCCACTTAGCCAAGCGCTGGATCTCGACCGGGCAACAGAGGCCCAAGTCCTCAACCAGGCCTCTCGCGCCGGGCTCTGTGCTCCCCTTATCTATTGTGACCCTCATTATCACTATTTGGTAACAAGGTTTATTCAAGGCCAGCCCTGGCACAAAGAGGGCCCCAGCGCTTTGAAGCGGCTTGCCAAACGACTTAATAGCATTCACTCTCTCTCGCCGGTTAAGAACCACCTGGATATTGATCAGAAAATAGACCGCTATTGGTCATCGATTAATACTCAAGCTGATTTCTATCCACGTCTTAAACAATTACACGGTCAACTATCCAGCAGTATTAGCGCTTTAAAGGCTGTAAGTGATACTCCCAGTCTCTGTCATAATGACCTTACCAAAGAAAACCTGATCGAAAGTACCAACGGAGAGCTAATCGCAATCGACTGGGAATATGCTTCCATGGGAGATCGATTTTATGACCTTGCCGCTTTGGTTGAGGAGCACCAATTTTCCCCTGCGGAGCAACAACAGCTACTGGTCAATTATCTCCATCGCCCACCAAATGGAGATGATAGGCAGCGCCTTTACCATTGGCGGCTTATCTATAAATATCTATGTGTGCTTTGGCATGCACTGCAATGGAGTGCAAAAAAGGCCTCTTGTGACTCAAGCGCCATCGAATCTCAATGCCAGGCGATATTAGAGTTAGCTGCATCCCGGCCGGATTAGTAGCTCCTTAGTAAGCCCACCTCATCAACCCGGCAAAAGCCCTGCCGAGCCCCCAAATAAACATAACAGGAATTAAAGGGGAGCCTTTATGGGTGAAGCCTTCCTAAATAATACAGCTCAAGATACCAACCACATAAGATCAGTATTGACCGGCCATTGCTTTGCAAAGATATAATCACTGCAGACCTGCAAAGGTTTACATCAAAATGCACGAGTATAGGGAGATACACATTATGACCAGAACTTTCTTCGGCTTGCTACTCCTCTTCGTCACCGCCAGCTGCTACGCCGACAAGAGGCCTGAAGCTTTTAACACCATCGACAAACTTTTTGCCGCCATGTCAAATTTTGATCATCAGGCAATGAGAAATACGGTTACTGATTCATTCATCCTTTTAGAACATGGGGAGATCTGGACTATAGAGGATCTTGTTAATGTAGTTAAGCCCGCTGGTTACACCCGAACGAATTACTTCAGCATCATCAACTACGAGCAGCAAGGCGAATTACTGACTGTCAATTATTGGAACAAAGCCAACTTTACCCAGAAAAACAAAAGCGAGGATGTTATCTGGCTGGAGAGTGCCGTCCTAGCCAAGGTAGATGGGAACTGGTTACTCCGCCAAATGCATTCTACCCGGCTACCAGCTGGTAAAACGCCCGATAAAGTAACCTTTATCAAGCAAAAACTCTAAATTTAAAGTTAAAGTTAAGCTCAATGTGCTGGCCTTAGGGCCAGCCCTACATTCACTGTAGAGGCTACAGCCAATACCGTGTCTTTTCCTATCCACTGCAGCATCATGTAAAATAAGCCGAACTATACGATACATAGTGCTTATTATCCCAAGAGGCGGCCCCATGAAGCTAAAAGTGTACCTTTCCGGTGAAATTCATTCTAACTGGAGAACCCAAATTATAGAGGGTTGCAAAAATCTAGGGTTAGATATCACCTTTTCATCCGCAGTGACTGATCACGATGCCAGTGATGCAGCGGGTGATGGCCTTGGTGAAGAGTCCAACTCTTTTTGGCGTGATCATAAATCGGCCAAGGTCAATGCCGTCCGAATCAAATACTCTATTGAGAACTGCGACCTGGCCATCATTCGCTTTGGAGAAAAATATAAGCAGTGGAACGCCGCATTCGATGCCGGTTACTGCGCGGCTCTGGGAAAGCCTTATATCACCCTACACGATGAATCCTTGGTTCACGCCTTGAAAGAAGTCGATGGTTCAGCCCAAGCCTGGGCCCAGAGCCCTACACAAGTTATCGATATTCTGAAATACCTTACTACCCAGGCTTAACGCCATATGTCACCACCGCTGGCCAATAAACGGCGGTGGTTTGTCGTATAATCGCTCACCTTCATTTTCCCCACTCTTTTTAATCTGTAGCTACTTATGCCTGGAGTAACTGATCGGTTTTCCCTTGATATGACCTATTAATCCATTAGCATTTCATACCAACATCTTCATGTTTTGCTATATCCCACTGTGTCCAACCAATCCATCAATAGATGGCGCAGACATAAACCGAGGCAAGGATACTGACCTTAAAGGCCACAAATGTACGATTCATATAATTAAACTCAGGAGATCAATTAAAAGATTCTGGCGGGTTTCCCACGATAAACGCTTACATCCTCAATCAGGAGCAACCTTATCAGCTATCGGCCACCCCAATAGCTTGGAGAGTATCATGAGAATAAGTAAAGAAGTCTGGAAGGGCCAAGCCGCATATTCCAAGACACTGTTATGGCTATATGATTTTTGGGTGTTATTTTTATCAAATCGCTTTATTTGGCGCTGCCCTACACCAATAATTCTTCAGCAATTTGATGAAAATGTAAGCGTCAACCACTTGGACGTGGGTGTCGGCACTGGCTATTTTATGGATAAATGTCATTTCCCCTCACCTCATATCAGATTGGCACTTATGGATTTAAACCAGAACTGCTTGGATATCTCAGCAAAGCGTGTTGCAAGATACAAACCTATCCTATTTCACACAAACGTACTGAGTGAAATGCCTAATGATATAGAGCCATTTGATTCCATTTCTGTTAATTATTTATTCCACTGCTTACCGGGGAGACTATCAGAAAAGCTTATTGCCATAGATTACCTTAATAAACTACTCTCAGATCATGGCACTATCTTTGGCTCTACAATTTTACATGAAGGTGTTTACAAAAGTGCAATCGCCAAACGATTAATGACCTTCTACAACAAGAAAGGAATATTCTCTAACACCCTAGACAGCCAGAAAGATCTGGAGAATTTCCTGCAAAGTAGATTCTCAGAATATTCAATAGAAATTCGGGGCTGTGTTGCACTTTTCTCGGCAAAGAACAAGCGATAAACCCAGCCCCCAACAATTGCGAGAATACTTGGTAAATATTACTTCATCATTAAGGCCACCTCTCTCCTTGATTTCTTCCTATGTGAAGCAGCAGTATTATTCTATTGTTTGTTCACACCCTTTTGCCAAAGGCCTTCCTGATTTAGATCGTGATACGCTAGCCAAACTGTGGAAGCCCCAGCTCCGATCTTGGCACTCATAAGGCGTGCATTGTCATAGCCATTGAATGGAACATCAAAAACTGACCCCGGATACTCATATTTACAAGCCACTTCTCCTTGAGACCAGTCCGCATCAGCAGCAGTAATCTTCCAGTCACCTTCATCACGGCAAGCAAAGCGATAGCTTTTGGAGCACACCACATCATTAAAACGACCGTTCGCCTTTGAAATTGCGCAATGCTCATTGCCATTCCAGTTGTTCGGCTCCGTACCTTCCCAAGACCAGAGTAGGTCTTCGGGCTCAAGATGCCCCGCACTACCATCACCATTGAACCAGAACATTTCAAATATATTGAGCCCACAGGAAAGATAGTTTTTTACATTAGACTCAGTGATTTCCTTGTCTTGCGGCCCTTTACCACCACTACCAATGCCATAAAGAGTGCTTGGATCGTGTAACCGCGTCATTTGCTTGCTTGCCGAGGTTGTCATTAACTCACAAGTATTGGGGTCTGTAGGTTTACTAAATTTGTCTTTGTGGAACCCCTGATATTGCAAACCGAGATGTACCACAGACCTAAAGCTCCCTGATTGTGGACAGATTAAATCCGTATTTACAACGACTATATTTTTTCCAGAATCCAACACATTCTGCTTACTCAAGGAATCCACCGGCAGACCGGCACAACGATTAGATCCCCCTCCAGATAAACTCGCCTCATAAAGATAGCTTCCTAACTCAGCACGTAACTGACTGGCTATCTGGCCATAATGATCAGAATTTATTTCAAGTTTCAACAATATGACTGACTGAACATTCCCCTCTTCCAACCAGCGAACAATACTTTCCAGCCCACGGCGAAACTTTTTTTCACCACCAAAGCAGACACCATGACATAACCGCAGCTGATTCTCCCCAAAAAATGTTCCGTAATCGCCGACATCTAAAGTAAGCTCACGCACACCGGAGTTTAACTGATCAAAGATTGAAATATCCTGATTGGGATCCGCCCAGTAGGCACTGTCCCACTCCCGCGCATTATAAGAGTTGTGGGTACCCACCCATTGCGAATGGTTGAAAGGCACATCTTTATCTAACTGTTCTTGCAGGGACAGCTGTATAACACCCTGAGTTGTTGTCGACTTGACGCCGGGAACTAGAAAAAGGCCCACCATAAGAATTACTAGCCGCCCATAAAGGGATAATTTGATCATTTGTTTTTTTATTGTCATGATATACCTGTGTCACTATAGTGACTTTATTGTTATTTTGCCTTGCGAAAGGCATACATTCCAAGTCGGAACCTCTAGATATTAATCAAACAAATAATTAAATCATAGAATGGAACCAAATTTGGTTGGCTGGATAGGCACATAAGAAACAAAAGCTTCTATTTTTATCTGACAGGAAAGCCCCCAAATAAATTAATTAGACATCAAAGACGCCATGTTCATGCTAATAGTGCCAACCCTTATAAAGCATACAGTTGACCCGCACATAAGCCCATACTTATATCCGCACCTGGAAAACAGACCAAGCCCCTCACTCAACATAGCTAAAATAATTTATATTTTTTACTGAAATCACCAGCCAAAAAGAGAAATAAAACCATACAAAGGGGGCTGTATTTCTTACCCAAATAATGAATTCAAACAACTGGATTTAAGAGCCAACCATAAAATCCAGACCAACAACTTCACTGAAGAGCATCACCTCAACTGCCCCCTCCCAACCTCTATAAAGCGAAAAAAAGAAAAAAGAAAAAAGAAAAAAGAATAGGACTTGCAGTAAAAAGCAAACAGTAAACCAAGTTTTTACAGAAATTTTCTCTGCAAGAAAAAAATAGGAAATAATTTGTGGATCGCAAAAATACGTATCGCAAAACACAAAAAAAACGCTAAGACTGCAGAAAATCAAGCAATCCAACAACAGCTTTAACCAATAAGGACACACCCAACCTCCTCTCAGATAACTATGTCAAGGTTATTCTCAGTACAGATAATTACAGCCAATTACACCTAAGCAAGATTCTCAATCTCATCACCCACAACCTCAAAATATCACACACGTACCACATTCTCTCTATGTGAAATAAATCACATAAAAACCCTTATCGGCAGTAGTTTAGATTGGCAGATATCAAGTCACTCCATGATATGATCGCGCAATGGATTTAGCGCCTTAGCGCTATGGTGAACGACTATCAGGGATGAGAGTATATGACTAACCCTCACAATATTGACTACACAGGCTTTATCTTTTTCCACGAAACCACTAAAGGACAAAATGGAAAGCCTGTCTTTATTGATCCGAAACTGCTTCCTCGGTTTATTGATTTGATCGATATCAACTCGGAGGCGGGCAGAAAAACGGCAAACCAAATGAATCAGCTCAGCAGTACCGCTGCTGGAATCACCTCCGAAAGTAACCAAACTAATGGCTTTCAACACCGCGAAAATATAGGGGCTGTACAGGTTAGCTATACCGTGTACCAAGAGGGCAATAGTCATAATAGAGGTGCTGGTGTTTATATCACAGAGCTCAAGCGAGCCAACGGAATTTCCGGAGCGGAGTCTCTGCCAGCAGGATTTTATCTCTCGAAATTAGGACGGGAAGGATGGGGAGTTGAACCTATTGAAGATGACACTATTCCTACAGTAATTGGGGCAATTGGCGCAGAATTTAATGGCACAGCCTACAGCGCAATAACTAGCGCAAAAAAATATGGTAAGTATCTTCTAACCTCAGGAAATGCAAACCAAAAGCAACTAAACGACTGTTTTTCGCTCTACTATGCTCCAAGCTATCTCGTCGATGAGCTTGGAGTCTGGAAAACAGCGACTCAGAAACTCTCTGGGCCAGACGCCGGACCTCGAGAGCTTGCCCGCCTTTTATATAAATCTCTACCTTGGGATGAGAGAGATCAAACTTTAAAGCATCATTGGTATGTTTTTGGAGAAGGAGCCAAGATACTCCATCGCACCCTAAAAGAGTTTAGCCAGATAGCCGGAGGGAAAAAACTACAGCAACACTGTTTTTATTTTGTCAATCCACGAGAAAATCTAGGGCTTTTAATGCGGGAAATTGAAGCCGTAGGTGCACAGACGAAAAAGACCAGTTACAGGCATAGCCTGGATGATATAGCCAGTAAGGTGCACCAAGTAAAGGATGGAGATAACGCGGTGATTGGCCTCCAGAAAATGGATGCGCCCTGGTCTGAGTTCGACAAAATGATACAGGGGGGCAGCAATTATTATCAAAATAAATATATGAATAGCATTGACAATAATCGTACTTTCTCAGACGCGGCTATAAGATTTGTAAGAAACTTCAAAGAAGGATGGGGTTAAGTATGGCTAAGGTAGACTCACTGGATCTAGGCCACCCTATTATTGAGCAACTCAATGATATTTACTGGTTGCCCTTCGATGCGCTACCCATACATCATTACGACCTAGGCGAATGGCATCTATCATTTAATGGGAAGTTGGAAATACAAACTTATGGGGTGTACAATTATACCCCATACAATACGCCTATTAACGCTGAAGAAAGCTACCCAAGATTTTCAGATGGGCGCAGCCTATGGGATAATAAAAGCCCCTATATTTGGTTTGAATTTCACCCTATTAATGTCGGCTGCAGCGTAGATGTCGGGCCGAATGATACCTGGATTGTTGGCACTGCTTGCTTCGAGATTCGAGTGATCCAGATACGGGAACCATCCAAATCTGGAGTCTTCGACCTCTCTGATCACAACCAGTTAAAGCAATTTATATTTAATAAGCACAAAGATAATCTAGGCCATTTCCTTGATTCTGGATTCAATTACGTTTTTAGCGCCTGGAGCATAGAAGAAATTAAAGAATACAAACTCAAGGGCAGAAACTGGTACGAAATTATCGACGGTAACCGAAGTCTAAATTGGCGTTTTAATTTTTACACAAATTTGTCAGACAAACACCTTTTGCATATCGCATATACTCCAGACCAGTTCTGGCCACCATTTCATATTCCCAGCGAAAAAGCCTTGCGCATTAGCAAATCTCCTTTATGGGACTTTATGGATAACCTGGAGATTACCAAAATGGAAAAAGGCAGCGAGGTTGTTACCGGTACTATAGAGCGAGAGACTACAAGCTCCTGGGGTGAAGATACAGAAGATCTGAGCGGCTGGTAAAGTATTTTAATTAGCGGACTTTCCTAAAGCAGACTACATATTTACGCATTATTAATTGCGAAAACTATAAAATACAGATTCTTATTTTCTCCGGTGAAAAATTAACTAGCTGATTAGAGTGTAAAATAAGGATAGCCTGAAGTTAATAAGCTACCCCGCAACTCCTACTATAGAGTGCCCTAAAAGGGCACCTATAAGTCAGCGTGACGTTTTTCTTACCAGAAGATGTCTTGTAAGTTAAACGTGTAGCGACTCACCAATTAGAAGAACCTTACCGTTACGCTCACCTGCCGCAGCAACTTTAACGGCTTCCTTCACTTCGCTAAGGGGATAAGTTGCATGAATGGGTGCAGAAAGCTTACCCTGGGCAACGAGGCTCGTAATGGTTCCAAACACTTCCTGCTGCCGCTCAGGTGAAGCATTAGCAAACCACTTGGCCAGCCAGAATCCGCGTACAGTAATGTCCTTAAAGATAATCACCCCTGGAGCGAGCAGACATGGTTCACCGCTCAGGGCACCATAGTTAACCAGTGTGGCACCTTCGCTAAGGGCTTCACCCAGCCTAGCAGTAGCCATTCCCCCAACGGCATCTATACCCAAGCGAATCTCAGCACCTGCGGTTGCAGCTAAAACCCTCTTGGCTAGGCTCTCCCCTTCCTGATCACCATCCACCAGCACCACATCGGCACCGGCTTCCAGCATTGGCTCGATCAGCGAGGATCTGCGTACTACATTGACAACCTTCAGACCACGAATTTTTGCCAGACTTGTCAGATAAGTTCCTACCGCAGAGTTTGCTGCGTTTTGAATCACCCAGTCTCCCTCTTTCAGATCGACGAACTCACTGAGTAGGAGATAGGCCGTTGGGGGATTAATGGTAATCATGGATAGTTGTATGGGGTCTACCTCATTTGGCAGAGGGATAAGTCCCTTAGCATTTGCCACCATGTGGGTGGCCCAGGTGCCACTGCCAACGGGCAACAGAACAGTTTGGCCAATATCAAGGCCTGACACATTCGGACCCTGCTTAACTACCTTGGCAACACCTTCGTTCCCGCCAATGGCAGGCAGAGGCGGTAGCATGCCATATTCACCGGTCAGCGTGAGTACATCTGAGGGATTGATAGGTGTGGCCAGCATTTCCAGTAATACTTGCCCCTCTTCCAGTTCCGGCTCATTGAACGGAACCGCCTCAATCACATCCTGCGGCACGGGGCCGCGCTCACGATACTCTGCCTTAAGCATATCGACATATCCTTTAAGAAAATTAGCTTTCACTAAGCCGTAAACAATTTCTCTCACTGACTCTCGAGTAACACTCGTATTTACCGGCCATTTCAAATTGTTCAGTCTACTCACCATGGGAGAGAGTTCAAGAATATCCACCAAACAGATGTAGGCTAACTGTAACCGTGCGATAGGAACAGGACTGAATAGTAAAGTCAAAGTATCTCTTGAAAGCAAGTTGCTTTGCAAAAGCTCACTGATCACTCAAACAAATATCTTTGACACCCTGTATCTACTCGGTTGATATTATTTGAAATTTAATAAAGGCCTCTTATCTCCTCAGACCCTTACATAATCTTGTATCAGGAACGCAACAAACACTCCAAGATTAAAAGAAATAGGGGTAAGCCTTAGAGAACATTACCGGAAAGCAACTCACCAGCAACTTATCCAAATGTCAACATGGAACCGGTTGCCCCTCTATCAATAACTGATAAATATTGAATATGGATAGGGCTCAATTACTTATGCAGAAAAATACTCTTCTATCTTTTTGATGTACAGAATCTCGATGAGTCGCTATTATCAGCAGTGGCTCTAGTTGCGCTCATAGCAAACTTGGTGACCTTTACACCATGACTAAGAAATTTAATTTGAAACAACCCTTTAGCTCTATAGATGTTTACCTACACACTGATTAAGCATACCCATATCACAGCCGCAGTACTTAGCCTCTCTCTTTTTCTGTTGCGAATGGGGTTGGAGTTCTCAGGAAAGCCTCACTGGAGAAAAACCTTCCTCCGCTGGATGCCCCATGCCAATGATACCCTGCTGTTATCTGCGGCTGTAGCGCTGGTTGTTATCGGAAGCTGGAATCCGGCTGTTTTTCATTGGCTTGCGGTAAAGGTTGCACTGGTATTCGGTTATGTGATTGCCGGATTCTTCGCACTGCGCCAATCCATGCCTCAACGCACACGCATTATCGCGGCTCTTTTGGCCATGGTGCAGGTTGGCTTTATTTTTTATCTGGCAATTCAAAAGCCTACTCTCTAATACAACTTTTTATTCAATTTGCCCACAAAGCCAGTGCTCACAGCTCAGTGGGCAGCGAGCTCAATTCCGATCCCATACTGTGTGATCAATCCCTTTAATATCGTATTTTCTCGCATCAAACACCGGCTCCTTAATTCCTTGATTAAGCTGTGCTTCATAGTCTCCCAGCACTTTGAAAGCGACACCGGAGAGCAAGGTAATAGCCAATATATTGGTAGAGGCCATAAATCCCATCGCCACATCTGCCATGCGCCAGAGCAAGGTAAAATTCTCAGTACTTCCACTGTAAGAAACCCAGGCACCAAACAGGATAAAAATTAAAAAAATTATCCGATAACAAAATATAGAAGTGGGAGTATGGTAAAGATAAAAAATATTGGTTTCACCGTAATAGTAATTACCAATAATCGAAGTAAAGGCAAAAAACAGCAGTGCAAACGCCACGAAACCACTTCCCCAGGAACCCACCACGCTAGACAGAGAGTCCTGAGCTAATTTAACTCCCTCAACATTGCCCACCATATACACATCGGCAACTAAAATAATTGCCGCGGTACAGGTACAGATAACAATGGTATCTAGAAAAACGGAAGCCATTTGCACATAGCCCTGCACTAGTGGATGCTTAACATCCGCTGCTGCACCCACATTCGGTGAAGAGCCAAGCCCCGCCTCATTGGCAAATAGCCCACGCTTTATTCCATTGGAAACTACCGCCCCCAGGGCTCCTGCGCCAGCCTGTTCCAGCCCAAAAGCATTCCTTAATATCATACCCAGAATCTTGGGCAACTCCCCCAAGTTCATCAGCAAAACCATAAACGCCACTGTTAAATAGGCGATAGCCATAAAAGGCACCACCACTCCGGCAAAGCGCGCGATAGAGCGGATACCACCAAACACAATAATGCCCGCAATCACGGCTACCACAACCCCGACCAGCATGGGGTTGATTTCCCAGGCGTCGTTTAGGGCCGTGGCCATAGCGTTCGATTGAATGGAGTTGAAGACAAAGCCGTAGCACATCAGTAAGAAGATGGAAAAACTTACTGAAAGCCACTTCCAGTTAGGGCCTAGGCCTTTTTTGATGTAGTAAGCCGGTCCTCCACGGAAGGTCCCAGGTTGCTCACCTTTCTCTTTATAGACTTGCGCGAGGGTATTTTCGACCATGCTGGTGGCCATACCGAGCCAAGCCACCATCCACATCCAAAAAACCGACCCAGGACCCCCAGCAGTAATTGCCACGGCAACACCCGCCAAACTACCGGTGCCAATCCGTGCTGCGGCACTGGTGGCAAACGCCTGAAACGCGGAAATTGAGCCCGGATGATCCTTATGAATACCGCGCACCATTACCATCGCCATATGACCAAAGTGGCGGAATTGAATAAAGCGACTGCGAATGGAAAAGTAAAGGCCAATAGGTAACAAAGCGATAATCAGGACACCGAGCCACCACTGCCCTTCAATCCCTCCCCACAAAAGCCGGTTGGCCCAATCAATCGCCTTGATTATTCGGTCCAACAACTCTTGCATCCACCGCTCCCTGGCACAGCCTATATTTATGCATAGATCAACCGCTGGAAACGGCTATCCCCACTAAAGACTAGCAGCCGCTACAGTGCTATCTGGTAGGTAACCAAGCGGACCTTTTGCAGGAAAAGTAAGAATCACTTGGTTCTACGGCGCTTAAAAAATCCAGACCAGCTGGAAAGGGAGGCGAAAAGGATTCTCGGCTCTTGGCGCCCAAGCAAGATAGAGCAGGCATAAAATGGGGAAAAATCGACAGAAGGTGGGCTCTGAGAGATAGACCAGTGACACTGAGGGCCCACTGGTCTATGCACTGAAAAGAATTAGCAGAAGATTTCCCGCGCCCGCTCTGGAGACACCACCTTACGACCACTCTCTTCTGCGATCACGGCCAAAGCCTCAATCAACTGGCCATTACCAGAAGTGCGCTCGCCACCGGGCAAATAGAAAGTGTCCTCTACTCCAGAGCGTAAATGGCCGCCCAGCTCCGCGGTCTTGCGGTGCACCGGCCAGATTTCCTCACGCCCAATCACAGTACTCTGCCACAAGCTATCTGTACGCATATATTTAGGCAGCAACTCCAACAGCTCGGGATCCGCTGGCATACCAGAAGCCACCCCCATCACCAGGTTATAGTTGGGCTTATCTACCATACCCACATCGGCATACATACCAACGGAGCGGACAATACCTACATCAAAGCACTCAAACTCTGGCCTGGTACCCGTTTCACGACATACCGCCAGCAGTTCCTCCACCTTGTCTACCGGATTATCGAACACCATCGGCGGCCAGGCCCAGGTGCCGTTGGAACGGGCTTTTAAGTAATTCAAGCTGCCCGCATTGCAAGCGGCGATTTCCGGCTTACCTGCGCGCACACACTCGAGAGGTCCGCGCTGGTCCCGACCGATAGTGCCGGTGGAAAAATTTAAAATAACTCCGGGGCACTTAGCCCGGATTGCATCGGCAATTTCCAACGCCACTTGCGGTTCCCAGCTTGGAAGATGCCCCTTGCCCGGCTCTTGAGCCCGAAAATGTACATGCATTACCGAAGCCCCGGCATCAAAGGCTTCGCGGGCTGAGTTTGCCATTTGTTCCGGCGTTACCGGAACCGGGTGTTGTTGCGGATTGGTGAGCACCCCGGTTAGGGCGCAGGTGATTACCACTTCATCGGACATCGCAGGCTCTCCTGAATTATCTTTATTTGGGCCGCTTTAGGTTCGGCACACTAGGCTTTGCCGAATTCCGCTGATTGCCATGCTCTCAGTACCTGCGCCTCATCCGTGCGCGAAATACCCTGAGCCGCATCCATACTTTGGGGTTAATGAAGGAGGTACCAAACCCCGCCACCAAGCGCTTGCTTGGTCACCAAAGACTAACACAGGCTTTAACCCGTAAAAAGGCACCTTGTATCGCTAAAACAGGCCCGGCAGAATGCAAAAAAATCTAATTTAGGAAACCGGTATCCGATGAGTGATCACTCCATAACAAACTCCACCCCTTATGGCAGCTGGAAATCTGCAATCAACGCAGAATTATTGGTTGAAGGCAGTGTTCGCCTGGCGGAAGCCAGCTTGGTGGATGGGCGTTACTACTGGTTAGAGTCGCGCCCTTCAGAAAAAGGGCGTAATGTTCTGGTGCAGTATTGCCCGCAAAAGGGCCGGCGCGATCTCACCCCCACCCCGCTGAGTATTCGTTCCAAGGCGCACGAATATGGCGGTGGTAGCTACCTTGTCCACGGCGACGCCCTGTACTTTGTACTTGCAGAGGATCAGCGTATTTACCGGATGAAAATCGGTAGCGACCTGCCTGAGGCCATTACTCCAGAAAACGAATCCCGCTATGCGGACCTGCACCTCGACACAAAAAGAAATCGTTTGATTTGTATTGAAGAAGACGACAGCGGCCACGCTCAGGGACAGGAAGCACGCGCACGAATTATCGCCATCGACCTACAGTCTCCACTGACTACCCCCCCAAGGGTTTTGGTTGAAGGCGCAGACTTCTACTCAAACCCCACCTTGAACTCCAGCGGAGACCAGTTGAGCTTCTTGCGCTGGCATCACCCCAACCTGCCTTGGGATGGCACCGAACTGTGCCTGGCCACTCTGAGTGATCAAGGAGAGGTCAGCGAGGTCACACAAGTGGCCGGCGGAGATAACGAATCCATCTTCCAACCCCAGTGGTCGCCATTGGGAGAACTTTACTATGTCTCTGACCGCAACAACTGGTGGAATTTATGCAAGCTGGGGCAAGATACTCCGCTTTGGAAAAAAGAGGCAGAATTCGCCACACCGCAGTGGGTGTTTGGCATGTCCACTTATGGCTTTATCAGTGCCGAGGAAATTCTCTGTACTTACACCGAGAATGGCCTTTGGTATTTGGCCAGCGTAAATACCCTTACTGGTGAACACCAGCTGATCCAGCAGCCCTACTGTGATATCGAGAGCCTGCGCTGTGAAAATGGCAAAGCGATTATGATTGCCGCCGCAAGAGACAGCTTCCCTGCAATAATCTCTTTTGATCTGGCAAGTGAGGCCCTTGAGACAATCGCCAGCAGTAACAAACGCTCACTGCCTGCCGAACTCTTCTCCAGCGCCCAGGCCATTACTTTCAATGTCGATGAGCGAGAAGTACACGGATTTTACTATCCCCCACACAACCCGGACTTCAAGGCACCAGAGGGCGAAAAACCTCCGCTTATTGTTTTTAGCCATGGCGGCCCCACTGGAGCCACCTCTGCCGGCCTCAATTTGAAAGTACAGTACTGGACCAGCCGCGGCTTCGCCATTCTGGATGTGAATTATTCCGGTAGCACCGGTTATGGCCGCGAGTACCGTGACCGCCTTACCGATAAGTGGGGCATCTATGATGTGGAAGATGTCTGTGCAGGCGCCGAATACCTGGTCAATCAGGGTTTGGCCGATCCAGAGCGGCTTCTGATCAAAGGTGGCAGCGCAGGCGGTTATACCGTGTTAGCAGCACTAACTTTTCACAACACTTTCAAAGCCGGGGCCAGTCATTATGGAATCGGTGAATTGAGCAGTCTCGCTAAAGACACTCACAAGTTTGAATCCCGCTACCTGGACAAATTAGTCGGCCCCTGGCCATCCGCCGAAGCAATCTATCAGCAACGCTCTCCTATTCATCATGTGGAGCAACTGAGTTGTCCGGTGATTTTCTTCCAAGGTTTGGAAGACAAGGTAGTACCACCAAACCAGGCGGAAACTATGGTGAGAGCCCTGAAAGAGCGCGGTATTCCGGTTTCCCATATCACCTTTGCCAATGAAGGGCACGGCTTCCGTAGTGGAGACAGCATCAAAATGGCCCTGGAGGGAGAGCTGGAATTTTACAGCCGTATTTTCAATTTTCCCCTGGCTGAAGCCGGCCCCGGAATTACCATTGAAAATCTGTAATCAATCATCCCAGACCTTGAGAGGAAGCCAGTAAAACCATGGGAAGATGGAGACCGCCGCGCCCGCGCGGCTCCCGCTATATCACTGCGGAGGGCGCGCAACGTATGCGCGCCGAGGTAAAGCATCTGTGGGAGGAGGAGCGCCCAAGAGTCACCCAGGCGGTAAGTGATGCCGCTAAACTGGGCGATCGCTCGGAAAATGCCGACTATATCTACGGCAAGAAGCGCCTGCGGGAAATAGACAGCCGTGTGCGTTTTTTGACCAAACGCCTGGAGGAAATCACCGTAGTAGATCAAGTGCCTGAAGACCGTGAAAAAGTCTTCTTCGGTGCCTGGGTCACATTGGAAGATGAAGAAGGTGTAGTCATAAGCTACAGAATCGTTGGCCCAGATGAGTTTGACGTAAAAGCCGGCCTGATCTCTATGGATTCTCCCGTAGCTCGTTCATTGCTAGGGCGCAGACTCGACGATGAGATAGATATTCGTCAGGGGGAAAAATGGCAGACTTATTTTATTACTGAAATCCGCTACGAAGAGTAGAAGCCAACTCCTCATAACCTAAGTATAACAGCAGGAAAAATAGATAGATTTTTTAATTGATAAATAAAAAAGGCTTATTTCCCTCGAAATAAGCCTTTGAATTAATATTGCGTTATCTATTTCTAGAGGCTGTTGTAGTATTGAATTACTCCAACCGCATTGCCACTGGCAAAAGCAGACTGAACCTGATCTGAGCTCATGCCAATTGTTAGATCTGCATCATTCACATTAAGCTCAAGATACAAGCTGCCCGCCTGGGAATAGGCATCATCCCATTCAGTGATCGCATCATTGAGGTCATTGATCACGGCCGAGAAGTTAGCGCCCTCCTCGTCAGAAATGGCTGTCTGAATGTCACTAATGGCGCCAGATACATCACTTTCAAGAGTTTGCCACTCTTGCAATACAGCCTGCAAATTATCTTCTACCTGCTGGGTCTCCTCAGCGAGCTGCCCAAAGCTTTGCGACAACATCTGAAGAGTTGATACATCTGCAGTTACCAGATTCATTTCTGCTTGCTTAGCCTTGATGCTCTTTTGGTCTGCAACAATTTTGGCAGCATCCAATGCAATAAAGGTGCTTGCCACTGCAGCTACCGGCCCCATAACGAACCAGGTCAGCAGACCTTCAGGGAAGGCTACTATAGAAGCGACAGTACCCAAAGAAATAGCAGTAGCATCCGCAATACCAAGAGCAACAATGCTTGTTGTCAGTGATTTGATATCTGCCTGAAGATTTTTTATTTCTTTCTTTAAATCAGCAATTTGCTGTTCATCGGCCTGCGCATCCTGAACAGACTTATCGGCAATTGACTGCAATTGAGTCGCCATATCAGGCAATTTATCCTGAAACCCTTGAATTGCCTGAACTGCGCCACTGATAAAGGTCGAAACAATACCCAGTTGAGAGTTGATTGAATCCAGGTCGTTCTTCAATATATTAAGAGCCGATGTATTACCTGGGTCACTATTGAGTGTATTCGCCTGGGTTAAAGCATCCTGCAACAACTGACTGATAATACCGTTGTAACTTTGCACCTCACTCGGCACATCCAGAAGCCTGGCCAGTACATTATTTACCCAATCGAGCGCGTCGGTATTGGCCTGTGTATAGGCCTCTACAAACTCACTCCAATCCGGCGGATTTTGATTTAAGGTAGGCAAGCTTGAGGACAAAACGCTAGTCACCAGAGTGTTTATTGCAACTACATTCTGCTTGTACGTATTCTGAGTTTCGCGAATAGATTGAGCACTATGCTTGAAAGCTTTTGCTAATGAAAGTTTCACCACCACTGGACTGGAACTTTTCTCCGCCACCAAATCTACGTCATCACTTACCTGTGACATATTTATTTCTCTCTTAATGAATATTTAAGATGAAACCTGGGATCTCCAAGAAACACCTTGATTTAGGCGCAGCCCAATATAGCAAGCTTTAACTGTAACCAATATGCCACCCCTTATAATGAATCGGAAATAGAAATATATTTATATTCACATCTCAAATAAAGAGCGCCAAACCCAGCGCAATGAGCACCTCAATAACCAGTGAAAATTGAAATAAGGGATAGATTTCTCAACAGCATGCCTGACGGGAAGCTCATATGCTCAGACCTATAGAACTATAAATACCGCACCCTTTTTTCAATCCAATAAAATCGTTGAATTAAAGGGCTTTTAAAATACCCCCTGAAAACCTAAAATTTTAAACTTAATCAGACCGACCTATCTTTATATAAGCCCCAACCCCAAGTAAGCATCAAAGCAAATAAGCCGCCGAAAGTATATCCGCTCAACAATTTACTATGCTTAATAACATGCCAAATAGAAAAGGTTGCAATTCCGCCAATAGTAAATATTGAGCCACCCATCGCATCCAGGAGACACCGATGCCAATGGCCAATGAAAGCCCCTACCCACTCAAAGATACTTTAAAGCGTGCCCGGTTTGATTTACTCCCTGCCTTTAACAAACAGCCTACTGAATTATTGAAACTCTTTCGCGAGGTCCTGACTCTTCAACAATCGATATTATCTCACTCATGGAAAGAACTAGATCAACAGGCACGGCTCTGTATAGGGTTGGGCTATGGTGAGTATCGCAATCTTCAAGGTCTCTTAGAAAGCACCAACTATCTGCACACTCTGCATCACCGTATGGGTTTAGAGTTTCTGTTTGTGCTGCGTGGCATTGCTATTGGCGAGAGTCGAAACCAATGGGCTGAAAACCTCGAGCGGCGAATTCGCAGTATGGACCCCGAAAATCGGTTAAATAAGATTCTCGTTAAAGCAGAAGAATTAGCTGGTAATAAGCTCTCAGAACAGACTCTCACGCGTTTACGCAAAAAAATTGCAGGCCTGGACGAGAGAATTAACCTGCAGGAATCCATGGCCAGATTAGCTAATGGGGAGATAAAAAATATAGACTTGTTAAAGGCTTATTTTCCAGAAAATACATCTTCAATGGCCCTGAGATTAAACAGTGTTGCAGATGCTGTCATCATGTGCCTAAGTCGAGGGCTACTCGCGCTAACACATGCTCAATTCAATATTGCTCTAGATACTGAAGCAGCTAGTACCGACTTTTCCAAGCGCAATATACATTCCATTAAAACGATTATAAAAGTATTTTCCAGCCTACTTAAAAGTGGTCACAAGCGTATTTACAGCGCCCTACTTCTTGGAAAATCAGTGGAGATCAAACAGGCGTGCTTGTTTCTGGCCGGAGATATTGAGAGCAAGCTCCCCCAGTTCGCAAGCGCTCAAGCTGTAATACACAACACAATCACCGAATTATTGCGACGTGGTAGTGGCGGCCTGGCGGAGAGGCTTGGCGATCTCGCGGTGGATGCGCACTTTCTCACCCGCATCGCCATCGCTAGCCAGGCTGCCTGTTATCGACTTGCGCTTGGTTGCGAGGGCCTTAATTCCGATAGAGAGACCAAAAACCTTCAGAAAAATATCTACACCATGCCTTTTTCGACAACGCTTCCCAATGGTAAAAATATAGAACTATCGAAGCTAGAAGCCAGTCCAGAGGGAGAGTTTGTTGAAATCAGGGGCTTTGTCGAAGAGGTCACCTCCCCACCTCAGGAGGGCGGCATGCTATTAAGCCACCTGATGTTGAAAGATCCCTCCAGTAATGCCGAGGCAAATGCCGTGGTGCGCTTTGCTCACCTACCTCATGCCGGTATTTGTCCAGGCGCTTTCTGCAGACTCAGTGGCACTTATAGACATCACTCAAGCCTGTTCGATGGTAAACCCGCCGTTGAGGTCGATTCCCTGACCCTGGCCGAGATTGGTAAGTCCAGCTTCGAAGTGAGCTTTATAAGGCTCGCCAACCGTTGGTTCCAGCCCTGGCGTAGCAACGCCAATCTCTACTGGTCTCTTGGTGCCCACCAAGTTGATGAGCACTCTGAGGCCACCTTGGGGGCCGGAGAGCTACTATTTACGCCCCTAATTCGTCCTTAGGAGGGCTACTATGCCACCAGATGATGGATGCATGACAGAACTGGACAGAGTCCACGACCAGATTGCGGAATTAGATGTACTTCTGGCGATGGCACAGCTGGCAAAAGCGGAGTGGCACGCCGCCAAAGAGGCAGTGCGCAGCGAATGCCTGGAGACAGCGATACCCAGCCTGCCCAACTTACATCAAAAGGATGAAATGGATTTTCCCATAGAGCCAATGGATCACGCAGTATCCGAGTGCATTGAAACTCACCCAGACGTGCTCGCTGCCTGGGACCTGCTCGAACAGATAGCCCTGGAGCTCGAAATTGAGCTGGAAGTAGCCCACGCACTACTCGATGAATACAAAGCCTGCTCCCACGCACTGATTTGAGGAGACTTTTGCTGGCAAATGACCACCATGCGATTTATCGCCAATTTACGCCGGCAGACACTGGATGCCTTTGCCAGCCATATGATTACCGCCGGAGGCTACCTGCTATCTGCCCACCGGATTACCAATCCCAATCTGCAAATGGCGGCAGAAGTGCGCCGCAGAGGGCTGCCCCTGTTTGCCGATAACGGCACCAAACAACTGATTGATGCGGTCATCTCGCAGTTCTCTGAAGAAGCTCGACAAGTAACCCTGCGGGTAAAAGCTCTGCGCCGTCAACTGGGTCAACTGCCCCGCGGCAATGAAGTCCCAAAAGATTTGCGCATATTGGCAGATACACTGGCGGAGAGAGTACTGGCCAACTGTAATGAGCGTTCAAATAGCATTGATACCAATCTCCTGCTGCAACGCCAGCTATTAATGCACCCCACCCACCTGATCGCTCAGGAGGACTTTGCCACTACCTGCCTGGTGGCTTTGGACCTGGAGCGGGAAATTACCGGCTGGCGACCAGAGCGTATCGCCGCGCGCAATCGTCAGAGCCTGAGACTATGGGAAAAAATCGCTGAACACCCACTAAGCCAAGGCTTGACTGTTTATGCAGTACTGAGCGCAATGGATTACAACACCGGCCGGGACGCCGGTCGGCTGGCCGCACAAAGCGGGGTGCATTCAGCTGCCCTAGGACTGGCCAGTATTTGCGGGGATTTAAATGCGACAGACTTCTTTGTGCTCAACCGAGCCTCCTTCAAACTGGATAGGCCTGTACCACGCCGTTATGTGCGCTTGGCACAAGTGCTTAAAGGCATTACAGATGGCTACCAGGATCACAACATACCCTTGCAAAGATTCCACTGCCTAGGACTCGGTGCTCCATCACTGCTGCCGATTGCCGCAGCTGCCCTGCCGGCAAATACCCAGATTACCGCCGATGCCACCAGCCCAATACATGCCGCAGCTAAAGACCGTGTGCTCTACGATCCGGAGAATTTTGGCGACCGAGCAACCACCAGAGAAATCGTTGAGCGGATAGTAGAGGGAGGCAACTGGCCCTTCCTCAGCCCATTCACCCAATCTTTCAAACAACGTTTTGGACACGACCCCGAAGGCGCCCGAGACTGGTGGAAAGCCCAAGGGCAACCACCTATTAGCAGGGAGACCTTACAACAATCCAGCAATCTCAGTTCGGCGCTGCCCCTATTTTGCGAGGCAGACCCACAAATTCGATCTATCGCTCGGGATACCTGGATAGCACACAATCACTGGGTTCTGGGGGAATTAACTGAGAGTAGAAGCGGCCCGCAAAGACACGAACTTGCTTACCGCATTATTGATCACTGGCTGGAGGGGCTTTCAACAACGACCAGCCGGGGCTTGAAAGCCGCCAAAAGAATCCTGTTAATGTAAACCGATCAAAAAAGGAACCAAGCGGAATTACTCAGCCCACTTTATGGTGAGCGCGGTAACAATCCCCCAGATCCAATTAAAAAATACTACAAAAATTGGGGTAAGCGCCCCCAGCTCAAGCCCTGCCATACCTTTACCGGCCATCACAGGAAAAACAACAAAAAGCTGGAACGCCGTGGGGAGTAGGCTCAAGATGCTTCCTTTCAACAACAGCCTTGATGGTAGGAAAGGAAGAATAAAAAACAGACCCCAAATGCCACCCCATACCACTCTGGGATATAGCCATTCAGCAGATAATGTAGGGGTGATAGATACACCGAGAGATGGGGTTATTCCAAAATCCCCAAACAACCAGACCACAACGCTATTTGCCACAGCACCCAAACAGCCGGCCGCAAAGAAAATTAGTAGTTTTTTCATTTTTTGCCCCAGAACCTGTAGAAGCCTAAACCTTAAACGCTGACTTTAAAGTAGCAAACTTAAATCCGCGCCAAGATTTCACGCCTGAATAAATTAGAGACCTCCAAGCCAATCTCCTTATCAACAGACCAACACCACCACTACAAATTTTTACGGCAGCAAAAAGCAGCAACCGTTCAACGTCTTTTATTCGAGCCCTTCTGCACAGCCCTCAAAAGACTACAAAACCCACCAATCTGTAATAGACCATCTACTCCCTAAGCAAATAGCAAACTTATTTTTAATACCATACCGTACCAATTAACAAACACTAAAATTCACTTTTAAGACATAAAAAATAAACAATCAGACCCAAAAGAAACCTGAACAAAATATATTTTAAAAGTGAGAACCAAGGGACCCAACTGATCGAATCGGCAACCTTCAGCGAGAGAAAATACCTATCGTTTAATCCAATAAATTCCTGTAATACACAAGTGGTACATTTATGGTGTTTAACACCAGAAATCAAAATCAATATAGGAACAAGTACTGATGAAAGTACCAGTAGTAGGAATGCTGTACCCGATTTTTTTAGGATTGGCGATACATTCAGCCAGTGTCAATGCGCAGTCTTTTGATGAGAGCGCCTATCAAGATAGGCAGCTGCAATATATTGAAGAGGGCGTTTCTTCCACTAATGATACCGCTGTCGTCTTACAGGCATACACCGGCGATGAGCTCAATTGGGAGGCGCTGAATAAGAATTTGGATGTCCTGCGTAATGGCGGCAAGAAGAATTCAGACTTCACCCTTACCAGACTCATCCGTATCCTGTTTTTCCGCCCAGAAATCAAAGATGAACTCTTTGCTGCTTTGGACGGGTATCAATTCTGGTTTAAGGAAGGCGGCACTGGGGATCACGTCTTCGCCTCTGAAAACCATATGATCATGTACACTTCTGCCCAGTATCTTCTACAGGAAAAGTACGGTGCATTTGAGGACGACAGAACTTACAAGCGCTTAAAGCGATACCTGGAAGTAAAAAACCAGTATGGTTTCTATGAGTTTTACTCCCCGGTCTATTACCCCTACACCCTATCTGCGCTACTTAACCTCGTCGATTTTTCTGAAGATGCAGAAATTCGCGAGCTGGCTACGGGCGCTGCGCAACGCTTGCTGCAGGACATATTGCTGGTCACCAACGACCAGGGCATCCTTTTCTCAGCCGCAGGCCGCAGTAATGATGGCTACCGCAGGAACGGTTCCGGCGGCAACATCAACCGCATCATCTACCTGCTAACGGGTCTCGGTAAGGAATCAGTGAGAACACCGAGCCCCGCAGGTGTAATGCTGGCCACCTCAGGCTTGGAAATTACCGATGAGATCTTCAAGTATTTCGGTAAAGACCTGAATATGAATTACTCGGTAGGCCACTCTCTCGGCGATGCCAAAAACGATATTTATGCTGACTTCCCCCGCGAAGAGCGTGTGCCCTTCTATTGGAGTCAAGGGGCTTATTTCCACCCGGATGTAGCTGCCGATACCGCTTGGTTCGTCAGTAAATATCAGCTTGAAGGCTATGAAGGACTGAAAGCCTTCGACCAGTTCCTGGGGCTTTCAGAAGCTGCCGCCCCTGCTGCCGCCAAGGCCGGAGCGGTATTCAGCCGCAGCTCCGTGCTTTCTGGCGCTAACTTTTCCATGTATAAGGATGGCGGTGTGATGATGCACTCCATTCAGAATTACTGGGGTGGTCGCCAGGGCTATCAGCAAACTCCCTGGATCGCCACTACCGGCACCCAATCGGTCTGGGCGAAGGTTGGCGATGGCAACAGCACCATGCAAAACGATCACCATCCCAAGATTAAGCAGGTGAATAATGTTGCCGTAATCCAATACAACCCCTATCCGGCAATTGAACTGTTCCATTCCGGCGGCTCCAACGTGGCATTGCAATGGCCAGAAGGCTTTGAGGAGGAGAAGCGCAGCGGTAACTGGAAATTCGGCAAGGAAGACGACGGCTATATCGCCGTGCGCTATCCCTGCGGTAACGGCGATTCCAATACCGTTAGCTGCGACTGGAACGAACAAACCTGGGTAGTGATTATGGGTAGCGAGGAGCGCTATGGCAGCTTTGAAGCCTTTAGTCAAAAGGTGCTCAATGAGGTCAGCTACGATGCCGACTGGGAGTGGCACGGCTCCTTCTGGAAGGGCACATTGAAATATGTGTATGACTCAGATGTAAAGTTTGATGGAACCGATATCAGCTTAACCTGGTAAGCGCGACTCCTTTCGCTCTTGGGGAGGGGCTCCCCCCTCCCCTTTAGTCGGCTTTTTAGCTTTCAATACTCTGCGCCCAAAGGCGAACGTTTTTGCAAAGCTCACACCCTAATTTCTCCCCCGCCGAAAAGCTTCTTTCGACCCAAAACAATACTCTTCAATTTAGTTGACACAATCAACCACCTAAAATAAAGTTGATAATATCAATCAAGTTAATGCGGCAACCCTGTGAGCTACTCAGTCAACGAAACCCTGCACCAGCTGATCCACGCTTACAAAAAGCAGCTGCGGATCAGCATTCAGGAGCAAAGAATTGACCTTCCGGTAAATCATATTCGCGTGCTCAAGGGAATTTGCAAGTATCCTCAGAGTACCGCACGGTCAATTGCCCTGAAAATGAATCAAGATAAGGCCCAGATTACACGGGTACTTAATGAGTTGGTTCAATCCAAACTTATCAAAAAAACAGACAACCCTAATGACCGCCGCAGTCAGTTCCTTGCTCCCACAGCATCAGGAAAAAAGATTCTTGAAAAAGTGCATAACCTGGAAACAGAGGTTATCGCTGTAATGACTCACAACCTGAGCGAAAAAGAACTCAAGGCGTTTGCCCATATCGCCAGCGTTATGATTGAGAACCTGACCAAACATCCTACTTCAGATTAAGGAGCCTCAATACTATGGCTGAAAAACGCACACGAGAGCTGGTCGTTTTGCGCTCCACCAAAGTCTCAGAACACATGTTACGTATCACTCTGGGTGGCGAAGGGTTGGAATCCTTTCCCTGCGACCAGGAAAGCGCCTATATAAAACTGGTTTTCCCCCAGGGTGAAGGTGAACGCCCACTGATGAGAAGCTATACCATCAGGCACCAACGGCAGGCAGAAATCGATATCGACTTCGCCTTGCATGAACATGAAGGGCCTGCCTCAAATTGGGCGGCCAATGCACAACCCGGAGACTCTATTCTGATAGGAGGCCCAGGCCCCAAAAAGCTGGTTAACCCCGAGGCCGACTGGTTTCTGCTCGCAGGTGATATGACCGCACTACCCGCCATCAGTGTTAACCTGGCCCAACTACCTGACGAGTCCAGCGGATATGCGGTGATAGAAGTTTCAAGCGAATCAGATGTTCAGCCACTGAAACACCCAAAAAACCTGCAACTGTACTGGGTGGTAAATTCCTTCCCCACCGGCGAACTACTGCTTCCTAAGATTCAGGCACTGCCCTGGCTTCCAGGCCAAGCCGCCATCTGGGCCGCCTGCGAATTTAGTAGCATGCGGCAGTTACGGAAATTTTTTAAGCACGATAAAGAAATCCCCAAAACCCATATTTACATTTCCAGCTACTGGAAACTTGGGGACTCTGATGAAGGGCACAAGCTCGCGAAAAAACTGGATAACGAGCAGACCTAAAGGAGAAAATTTGCAGATTTTAGAGACCACAAAAGCAGCGGGGGAGTAACCCCCTCCCCTAGGGCCTTTCCGGCACTAACACTAAGTACGCTAACCCCAAGTGCGCTAAACCCAAAATAGTTTGCCCGCATTTCACAACGGCGTTATGTTTTTACACCTCAGTAGCAGAAGCCCTCCATTACCATAAGGCAAACCACTTTCGCGAAAATTACTCTTTATCCTGATCGATCCATCCGATACCAATAATTAGCAATATAACCCCGCTCATCAACCTGTAGCGCCTGGCGGGTAATTTCTGGAACGCCATTCTCACAGTGCCATGCATAGATAGTCACCCGTCCAGTCACAACGGCTGGTATAGATTCCGACGCAGGATTGCTCTTACAGTAAGCGGCAATTGCCTCACTTGGCTCCTTCGAAGTGTCCGCCTTTTCTTCACAGGGAAGATTGGCGCCGACAAAGCACGCATAGACTCCGCCATGCATACAACGCCAAAAAGTACCCCCCGCAACCCAATCCCTCGGGGCACCGGCAGAAATACCAGCCGCCTGGTAAATACCCGATAACACTACCTGCGGTTTTGCCGGGCCTATATAGGGTTCTTCCGGGCTATCTGCATTGACCACAACTCGGCAATAAGCCACGGGGTCATTAAAGGCCCCGAGATACCTTCCTTTATTTTGCTCCGTCTCTGCCAGGCCCAAACTCCCACAAGGCCCCAGAATCAGGCTTGCCAAGATACATGCAATATGCCGAATCATATTTGACCTCCTCTCCCTGCTAACAAGCCCCAGCCACTGCTCTGGCGCCATTAGCGCCTCAACAGTCCTTCCGCGAACAGGGCTCTCTATAGATTAGCCAGCCATACCGAAGGCCCACCACAGCTGTACAAAAACACTCAAGGAGAGTCTGTCGCCAACACGAATTATCCGGCAGTGACTTCCACGACCTAAGCCGCTGCATCACGCTCAGGATAGAAGGGTATAAATGCCATTGACGCCATCCGGCAGCTGAATCACCATCCCCGACATCTAGGGATCCCGCAATTATTTTATTTTTCTAACTTTTCTTCTATTGGAAGACCATTTCCAAGATGGCACCAACCACCTGTAGGAATCCCCGCCCTTTTAGCGGGGGAGGATATTAAATTACAGACCTTTGCTTTAAGATCGCTTGAAACAACTGATTAGGAGGTTTTTATCAAGCCGAGTGGCCAGTTCTACCCTTCAGTTCTGCCCTTTAGTGGACAGAAATATAACCAGCCACAAGGCCTCAATCTCACTTTTTGCAGCAATAGCCGCCATTGAATAGACCGTACCCGGCGAATAGAAAATAAATAAGCCGGCACATGGTAAGTCTTTACTGGGAAGTACTAAGCGTAAATAAAAAACTTATCCTTTCAAAAGGCTACGCATACTTTTTCCTGAAAGCTGCCAACAAAAATGTTACCAAGGCTCCAGCTGGTTTATTAATTAATTATCCAATGAATTCACTTTAAGTCTTCAGATTTTGGTACCTCGAAGCACTAGAAAGCCCCGATCCAAAAACCCAAAGGAGATTAATCATGGAAATGAACTTTAAAGACAGAGGATTCCTCTCAACGTGGCACTTAAATATGGTCACTTTTGATAGAGAAGATAACCTGTGGTGTGTGGGAACTTCGAATAACATCGGAAAGTGGAATTCAAGAACTTTTGGCCTCGTTGACAAAAAAGAGTACAACCAATCCTGGGATTCCAAAATGATTGCATTTGACAAGTCAAATGCAATGTGGAGCGTTGGAACTAAAGGTAATCTTGCCAAGTGGAATACCACCACTGGAGCATGGGAGGAACCGGACATTGAAAAGCCCTGGGACCTAAAAATGATTGCCTTCGATAACTCCGGAGAAATGTGGTGTGTTGGTGAAAAAGGTAACGTAGGCAAATGGAACCCCATTGACAACAAGTGGGATGATCAGGGTGATCTGGGCGGCTGGAAACTGGACTGGATTGCCTTTAGGCCCGGTGACCCAAGAGGTGATATCTACTGTGTGGGAACCGAAAGCAACCTGGGACTCTACGATCCTAAATTCCCAAATGACACTTTCCATATCGAATCCAACTTTGAATGTAAAAGCCTCTATTTCCACGAAATATTTGGATATTGTGTCGGCACTAAAGACAATATGGGTGTATCAATTTAACAGTCAGTAATTTCAGCTAGTGGATAATATGAATTATTCACTAGCTATTTGGCAGCCCAACCCAAAAAGTGAACCTCTCGCATTTTTAGGGTGTGGCGCATTAATAACAAGTTTAATGCTCTAGCCGTGACATTAGTACTCGGAAACTACGCACAGTCACTCACAACAAAGCCTACCCAGCCCCAAAACCACTGGATAGTAGAAACAACAACTTGCCCACTACTTTAAACAAGCCTGCAACCTCACAGGCCTCTAACCTATATCACCTATAACACAAGCTCGTTAGTAGCGGACTGGCAATAGCGCTTTATCAGTTTCTCAACAGCCCAGAAAAAATTTTATCTCAATAAGAAACAGATTTCCCTTTGGAGATATCTATTATCGTGGAATTGATTACATAGCCGTACCGAAACTACGAAAAGAATACGCAGTGAAGATCCCCGCGCTGGCCAATACTATACAGTCAGGATTAAGTTTCTGTCTCACTCCGAAGTCACGAAGCCCCCAATAGAAATCTGAGCCGGGTGTGCTCTCGTAAATACTGCACCAAGAGCTGGCGCCAGTGGACCTTTCATTTTGCTGGTGAAAATTGGCCACTTTCATAAAAATCTATAGACCACTTAACTGACATAGTGTGCAGCCCAGCACGGAACAAAGCACTGCCTGCAGAGAGCTGGTCCTGGGTGACAATGATCCAATGATCTACTGTTGATCAGCTAACCGTCGCTCCAACAGCTGCTGAAGGTGATCCCGCTACCGTACTCGGCTCAACAATAAAAACTGTAGGATCGCTGTACGTTACTGGCAGGTATTTGGCACTGTACGGCTACTAGAGCTTATTGCGCAGCTTGGCAGCGAAGGTGGGTGGCATACATTAGCATACCGCAGATTTTGGCAAGCCCTTGACTATGGTACTACAGGCAAGGGACAAGGCGCTGAGCTTCCAGCCGAATCTCAAATCGAATCACCGGATTACTTCACCTTCAGTGCAGACCTGATTGCGCCTATCGATGAAGGCCACCGTAGCAACGAAAACCGTATCCGTGCACGCCCACCTTTGTATCCTCATTTAGTAAAAGCACTGCCTTAGAGATTTTACCGCTTACTGGATCTAGTGATGCCCAGGTGGGAAGGCACGAAAAACAAACTGGACGCTATGGCGAATTTGATTCTGGGTGATACCCTGCCCCATTCTTTTAGCCGATACTAATTTCAACTTTCGTATGGAACCTACTGCCACCTCAGGGAAAGATCATATGAGTAACACAGCGTGGGTGACCAGCGCCATCTCCGAAGCCGATACTCTTTGGCAAAATTCGCGTACATCGATCGAAGGCAAGTCATTTAGTGATGTGCAGGACTCTAACGGCCTCCAGTATGTCGACCTGGTGATGGAAGGCGGTGGCATGCTGGGAATTGCCCTGGTGGGCTACACCTACATCCTTGAGAAGGCCGGTATTCGCTTTCGCAAGGTTGCAGGTACTTCTGCAGGTGCCATCAATGCACTATTTTTAGCCGCTGCCGGTACGCCGAGCTCACTTAAGAGTGCAAAGTTACTGGATATTATGGCTAAGGCGGACTTTGCCAGCTTTGAAGATGGTGAGCGCTTTGCGCGTAAAACGGTGCAGCGCCTGCTCAAAGGTAAAGGGCTTTTTAGTAGCCTGGCCCTACACCCATTCGACTCCCTGCGTACCTGCAAACAGCTATTGCGAGATAAGGGCCTCAATCCTGGCGACGCTTTTAGCCAATGGTTGCAAGAAGAGTTACGCCAGCTGGGCATTACCAATACCGCGCAACTTAAGCAGCGTATCAACCAGTTTCCCACTCTCCATTATCGGGGAGAACCCGATCATCAGGTGGGCGCTGCAGAAGTGGCGCTGGTAGCAGCGGATATTACCACTGAGACACGGGCTGTTTTTCCGGCAAAAGCCCCTCTCTACTTTAGCAACCCGGATGCGATAAATCCCGCCGAATTCGTACGGGCTTCCATGTCTGTGCCGGGCTTTTTCAAACCCTATACAGTGAAAAATATTCCCCAGCTGGATGAATGCAGTTCAGTGGCCGAGAACTGGCGCAGTATCAAGGGAATTGGTGATCCCAGGCTGTTCTTTAAAAATGGTTTTCCTAAAGAAATTCAGTTTGTGGATGGTGGCCTAGTATCCAACTTCCCCTTTGATATCTTCCACAAGCCAGTCGGTACCCCCAAACTACCCACTTTTGGCATTAAGCTGGAAGTGGACCACTATCAACCCAAGTCTGACAAGGTGGGGCGCTTTGCCATGGGGCTAATCAATACCTGCCGTAACATGCTCGACAACCATGTGCGGGCCAGCCTAAATGCGGAATACCACACGCTGGTGAAAGAGATCGCTATAGAACCTATGGCCAACGGCGAGCATCCCCACTGGTTGGATTTCGCCATGCCAGGAGAACACTGCGAACACCTGTTCCTGTCCGGCGTAAGGGCGGCGATCGAGTTCCTAAGCAACGGATTTCAATGGGAGGATTATCTTGTTCTGCGCAGGCCGGAAGTTTTCTACTCTGGGGAGCAGTTGGCTTAAGGAAAGAAAGCCGGGTAAAAAGTACCCGGCATAGATTTTTTAAGGGTGATTAGAAGGAACGGCGTCGATAGCTGCGATAGTTTGCGTGCCAGAAGTTGCGCTTGAGAGACCTCTCTAACTGCTCGTGGCTCACTTTCGGGGCAACTCCATCGAGCTGTGCCTGGGCAGCTACAGCTCTGGCGATATCAATGCTCACCTCACGAATATCATCCAAGTGCGGCAGCAGCGCGCCCTCCCCCTGCTTCACCACTGGTGCCTGCTCCGCCAGGGCGTTGGAAGCTGCCATCAACATGCCATCGGTAACCCGCGTGGCGTTGGCTGCGATCACCCCAAGACCAATACCAGGGAAAATATACACATTGTTGCACTGAGCAACCGGGTGGTGGCGTCCATCAATTTCCACGGCAGCAAAAGGACTACCGGTAGCCACCAGCGCCTCTCCCTTAGTCCAGGTATATATTTCCGTAGGAGTCGCCTCCGCGCGGGAGGTGGGGTTTGAAAGCGGCATCACCAGTGGGCGCTCATGGCCAGCTTGTAACGCCTCAATTACTTGTTGGTTAAACAACCCACCCTGCCCGGATACGCCAATAAGAATACTCGGCTTCACCTTACTGATCAGACTCTGCAGGTCTGACTCGGGCGCCCCA
This sequence comes from Microbulbifer variabilis, assembly GCF_023716485.1. Taxonomy (NCBI): domain Bacteria; kingdom Pseudomonadati; phylum Pseudomonadota; class Gammaproteobacteria; order Cellvibrionales; family Microbulbiferaceae; genus Microbulbifer; species Microbulbifer variabilis. The sequence continues at coordinate 1,944,538 of NZ_CP092418.1, read as the reverse complement.
TCGAAGATATCCGGTGACTGAGCCAGCGCCGCCTGGAAGTCATGCAGCCCCTTCATATCCGAGGTGACCAATCCATAGCGATCAAACATAAAAATACGCGAGCGCGCATCCGTATCACTGAGCCCCGCCTGTACCATGGCAGACACCACCTGCTCAGCGATTCCGCAACCGGCAGAACCAGCACCCACAATCAAAACCCGCTGGGCCGTTAAGGGTTCCTGCCAGGTTTTACAAGCTGCCAAAATAGTGCCCAGGGTAACAGCGGCAGTACCCTGGATATCGTCATTGAAACAGCAGATTTGATCCCTATAGCGCTGCAGTAACGGCATGGCATTTGTTTGAGCAAAATCTTCAAACTGCACCAAAACCTTGGGCCAGCGACGCTTCACCGCCTCGATAAACTGCTCTAAAAACTCATCGTACTCCTTCTGAGAGATACGCTCATGGCGCCAACCCATATACATAGGATCGCTGAGCAGAGTGCGGTTATTGGTGCCAACATCCAAAGTGACCGGAAGTGTGTAAGCTGGGCTGATACCACCACAGGCGGTATATAGAGATAATTTACCAATGGGAATCCCCATGCCGCCAATACCCTGGTCGCCAAGACCGAGGATACGCTCACCATCGGTAACGACGATAACCTTGACGTTTTCCTTAGTGGCACTGCGCAAGATATCATCTATGTATTCTCGGTCTGGGTAGGAAACAAACAGACCTCGATGGTTGCGATAAATATTAGAGAATTCCTCACAGGCCGCCCCAACGGTAGGCGTATAGATGATCGGCAGCATTTCATCAATATGATGCTCAATCAGGTAAAAGAACAACGTTTCATTATCGTCCTGTATACCACGCAAAAAGATATGCTTATCCAGGCCTGTCTTACACTGTTGGTACTGGTAATAGGCCCGTCGAGCCTGTTCCTCAATAGTCTCTACATTGGTCGGCAAGAGACCCGCCAGATTAAACTCGAGCCTTTCCTCTAGGGTAAATGCACTGCCTTTGTTTAGCAGTGGCATTTCCAGTAGAGAGGGGCCAGCATGCGGGATATATAAGGGACGCTTTTCGTTGTTGCTCATAAACCTGCTTTTTCAATGCGGTGATAGACGAGACATATTGCGCAAAAAGCTTCCAACCTTACTGAATAATGCAAAGGGAGCCATTAATTTGCACAGACCCGCCAGTCCATGGGGGCTTAAAGACTATCTAGTGTTATGGACTTTAACAAGGCCTACCCTCTGTACCTTGGGATCAAGATAAGTGCCTTTTAATCATGCTAGCTTGCTTTTTACCGATGCTCTCAGGGGTGAGACTAAACGACTCCAGGGGCAAAGAGAGTAAAAAATAAACAACTGCAAAGCCTGTGAGGAGAAGTGTACTGCCCATCTGTATTTCCCTCCAAGCCCCATAGTTTCATGGGAATTCTCAGGGGGAAGTTAGGAAAATGTGGTTAGAAAGCTTGAGGGAGGAAGAATCGGTACCTACAAAGACAAAGTATCGAAGAGGTGGGAAATAGGATGTCACCAACCAGCACCTAGCGCACAAGCAAACAGAAACAGCAATAGTAGTACTGTCTATTTTGGCGCAGGAACATGTCCATAGTGACCATGCTGTCTATCTGAGCGTCTTGAAGTTTCGGTAAAGCTGGCGATCATTTTTCAACCATCAGAAAGCCTTTCGGCAAAAGCTCTTTGTAGAAGCGAAGCAAGATAGAGGGGCCCTGAAACTGTAGGCACAGTCTTCTTAGGAGCCCCAAGGCCACTATTTGATTGAAATGGCAACTCTTATCTCATTTGGGCTCAGGTAATGTTCAAAGTCTGTGGTGTAGGCTCTTTGATGAGGACAATCCGGTGAGGAAAAGTAATTCCATATCTCACCCCATAAGTCGATAACCGTCTGCGGCATTTCTCCCTGGGCGGAAAACACCAGATACTTACCCGATTGCACATGTATCGGCTTGAAATCTTCGGACATATCTGTTGAAAGCAGATCTGAGCAAGCATAGATATCAAACAACCCGCTATGGTCTGACTCATAGTTGGTATAAACCCCATAAATCTGGGGAGCTCCCGTAAACTTGGGAGCTGCCTCGGTACTAAACTTCTCCCACAGGGGGGCTATTTGCGCAGTAGAGGCATCCGCCTCATTCTCATTCTTTGTTCTTGCGCAGAGCCCCACCAGATCAAAGCCGGGAATTTGTTCAACGACCATAACTACCTCATTTTTATCAATTATTGATGTTACTTGTATTCCAATACACAGCTAAGTGCATGGATGAACAACTAAAGGGGTTCACCTTAAAGCTAAGGGTAGCTACTTCCCTGTAGTAATTTCCTTGCTTTGAGCCCCAAACCGAAGAAAAATTCCACAACTACCTCTTGCTGAGTTAATCGAGTTTTTCTGGCCTGTAACGGTTGAGAAATTGAACCGCCTCGTCACGCTGTTCCAAAGGGAAGCACTGGATATCTATATTCCTAAATATCTTATCTTCAGCCTTCACAATCTTTTGTAGCCATTGCTTATCCGTCAGAATGGCTGCCGCAGAGATATTAGAAATACCAACATTAACCAAGTATTTCAATTTTTCTAGCACTGCCGAGAACTCAAGCCCCTTAAATGACTCAATTTCCTCATAGATAGTGATCCTCTTATACTTCTCACCAAGCGACTTTGCTTGAGCCAAAGTCTCGGAAACATCACTTTCAGTAATTGAATCAGATACCCTGAAAGCGAGGGCATTAGGAATACCGATATCTATCGCTTTGATCATCTCGTTAATCCCATTTCCAATAATCTATAGTCAGGAATTAAAAATATGGTGTGGACAGTGCCATCCCATTTTTCACATTAAGCTTATTTTAAGCCCAGTGTAAAAGTATCAGGAGGAAATACTCTACAATGCTCTGCTAGAATCTGCTTTCTCTTTGATTTGCAAGGCCATCTCTTTCGTTAAGATTTGCCCACCTAACGACCAGTTTTCTGCCTCAACCAAGTCTAAAGAAACCCACACATGCTGCCTAAAACTCTCATCTCCGCCGCCTTCGACCTCCACCATAATATCACTGATTTTTTGCAGCAACTCCTTCTTCACACGCTCATCAACTAGCTCTTTAACTGTTGTAATTGTTACATGTGGCATAAAACCCTCCAATTGGTACATTTAGAAAATCAATCAAACTTAAAACAACTCTACAGAAGACAAAAAGGCATTAGATAGAACCATCTCTCAATGGGATGCAATAACTGCAGAGCTAAAAGATGCATGGTAGCAATGACTAAAAATTCATTCTTAAACTCAAAATCTCCACAGGTCAGCACTCCATCTACTACAAACCTATCAAATACTGTATATAAATACAATACCGGGTAAACAGCAATTAATTTCAACTCAGGATCGGGGATACCTCGCAATCCAGAGACTACGAGGCCGGCTTAAGGTACACGCAGAGAGTTGAGTCTTCTATTTTACTTGCTCATTACTATGAAAGAGATCTAGGGTCTTTAGAGCAAGGGCAACCAGATCCGCACTGGATTCCAAGTCCACATTCTTTATAACAGTCACTGCCCGCTGGTGTTCAGGACAAAGTATAAGCACACTTGTACTTCCTATACTTAGCCCCGTGTGGTATAGCAAATTAGGGTGTACTTCGAGAATACGCCTTATATCCGCATACTCTTCCGAATTATATCCAGCTAAGAAATCTTGCCCCCCAAGAAACCAACCAATACCAATATTGGTTTCTGTTCCATCTGAAAGTTTAGAGTTAGTAAATAGCTCAGAAATGGATTCCTCCTGCAGAAAACCAGGCTTCAGATGAGAAAGCGCAAATTTCACCACATCTTTTGGCGTGGATAATATTCCACCGCCAGCATACTTATAGCTACTATTCACCTCTGGAGAATTTATAAGCACACCTGTAAAAAAAGAATAAGCGCCCTGTCTACTTGGGATAATTGGTGCCGCATCATCAAAGGTAGTTCTCTTCAATCCTAGAGGTTCAAAAACTTCAGTACTAACTATCTCCTTAAAGGTTTCCCCTTTTGCTGACTCCATTGCCGCACTCAGAAGAGTCCAATTATAAGTAGAATAACTCTGATCCGAACCGGGAACAAAAAGCAAAGGGTCATTTTTAAAAATATTCAAAGCTTCTAAAGTGTTGTTGTATTGCACATTCGAGAGAAACTCATGCGGAATAATGTAGTCACGAATTCCAGAAGTGTGATTGGTTAACTGGCGCAAGCTTATCGCTGGGTGGGTTTCAGGCCAGTCTGGCACCAAAAGTCTTACCTCTGAATCCAAATTTAAAACTCCCTGCTCTACCAGACGCATCAAAGCAGCCGCAGTAATCACCTTAGAAACGCTTCCAATACGGAGTTTTGTTTTTTTGGTCATAGGAACTTTAGACTCAAGATCTGAATACCCAAATCCTTTAGCCCACTGAGTGCCATTAGTATCGCCAACGGCCACGCTAATACCAGGAACAGTATCTGAGGAAACGGCCTGTTCAAACAAAAGTTTTGCTTGTTGTGGAGCACTATCAGCGCCCTTTGATTGTAAGGGCAACCAAAGAGCCGCTGAAGCGATGAATACTATAAATTTATACATATCACCAAATTCCATTTGTAAATTTCAAATACAGAGACGCCGATAAGGCGCCTGAGACACTATACAGGCATATAAAGGAAGTAAGCTAATTTAACTTTTGATCAGGCAGATAAGGTACGATAGAACCGAAACAAGGGGAAAGATAACTTAAAATAACTTTTTAACTTTAAGAATTGAACACTATTCAAACTTTGGGGAAACGCCTTGTTTTAGATTAAGGGCAAAATCATTAGGTTACCTTTAAAACTACAGCAACTATAATTGACACCCCTAAACCTGAATGACAATTTGTATCAAACCAGAGCGTTGTTAATTACAACAGCTTATTGCTACGCATCAAAGTGCATCCAGGAAAAATCACCTATGTGCTTTACTTGACTTAAAGCGATTACTATAGACCTGAGCTTCCTACCCTCCCTCTCTGTTTAGAGAGTAATTCATCACCTTTTCATGCCCTGTGACCTAATTTAGCGCCCTATGAAAATTCAGTTACTACCCGAAGCTCCAGCCTCTAGCTGTTTTTGTACCTTTTCCAAATTGAAAGAGCCGGGAACTTGACTGGGGGGGTATTCCTTCATGGTGCTCAGGAACTTGGCAGCGAGCTGCTGCATAGGAACCAATACAAATGCACGATCAATAAACCAATCATTATAGGTATTGGAGCTATGTTGTGCTTTTTCGAAAGGATCCTGACGTAAATTAAACAGTAAGGGAATACGCAGTTCAGTAAAAGGTTCGCGCCAGACTTCAAAACCTTTACCACGATTCTCTAGGAAAATGGCTTTCCATGGCTCGTAACGCATAGCGACTATTTGACCATCATCATTAACATATATAAATTCCTTTCGTGGTGACAATTTGGCCTTACCAGAAAAGTAATCCAACATGTTATAACCATCGACATAGTTGCGATAGCGGCGACCGTTCAATTCTACCCCCTGCTTTAGTTGCTCTTTGATATTAGGGTTTCCGCCGGCGGCAGCCAGTGTTGGCAGCCAGTCTTCATGGGAAACGATGCCTGTTAGGGTAGTGCCAGCTGGAAATTTTCCAGGCCAGCGAACAAAAGCCGGTACCCGATAAGCCCCCTCCCAGTTGGAGTTCTTTTCACTGCGAAAGGGAGTTGTGGCCGCGTCAGGCCAGGTATTGAAGTGTGGTCCATTATCGGTGGAATAAAATACAATCGTATTGTCAGCAATTTTCAGACGATCGAGTAAACTCAGTAATTTTCCCACCAGGATGTCATGCTCTACCATGCCATCCATATACTCGTTGCTGTTCGGTCCAGCCAGATTTTTATGCTCCTCTCGCACATGAGTACGAAAATGCATCCGAGTAGCATTCCACCAGACAAAGAAAGGCTTTCCGGCCTGATGAGCACGCTCTATAAAGTCAATAGCTGCAGCTAGAGTTTCATCATCAATTGTCTCCATGCGTTTTTTAGTGAGCGGGCCTGTATCCTCAATGGAACCACCCGCATAAGACTTGATCACTCCGCGTGGGCCAAATTTTTTGCGGAATTCAGGATTTTTGGGGTAATCGCGATTCTCTGGCTCTTCTTCAGCATTGAGATGGTAGAGATTTCCGAAAAACTCATCAAACCCATGGTTAGTGGGCAGATGTTCATTCCGGTCACCCTGGTGATTCTTACCAAACTGACCAGTAACATAACCGAGGCTTTTCATAACCGTGGCAATTGTCGCATCACTCTTTTGCCAGCCTTCCTTAGCTCCTGGGAGCCCTACTTTGGTCATTCCAGTACGCACTGGCACATTACCTGCCAGGAAAGCGGCCCTTCCGGCCGTACAAGATTGCTGGCCGTAGTAATCGGTAAATGACAGCCCCTCAACAGCCAATCGATCAATGTTGGGCGTGGCATAACCCATCATGCCTCGACTATTAAAACTGATATTCCAAATACCGATATCATCCCCCCAAATTACCAGGATATTGGGCTTTGTAAGCGGGGTGTCCTGAGCTTGAAGCTCCGGTGGGGCTTGAGTTTGCCCCTGCCCCTCCAACTGAGGCTGAGGCTGAGGCTGAGGCTGAGGCTGAGGCTGAGGCTGAGGCTGAGGCTGAGGCTGAGCAATAACGTGCCATTGCAAAAAACACAATACAATTGCACCCATGAACAATCGACGGAATACCAGAGTGGATGAAAACATATTGGGTCTCATAAATCATTTAACATCTATAGAGAGTGCATATAGCGACAAACAAACCTCTATTGACAACAAAACCCTTTTAAAAATTACTGGTGCCAATAGATGTAAATTCACGCTTTTTAGGAAGGGTAATACAACAAGATTAGACAAACTTGTTTAAAGCGTTCATTAGAGAAGCTTTTGCGGCAATGAATTTAAGGGCATGAAAGATGGATGTTAACCACCATCTTCAACCGGTGTTTCAGATATTTCCTTTTCAGGTGTGGTGACTTTAGACTGAGGAAAAACCACTGCCCAGTCTTTTGTCATATCTACAACCGTCCACCCATAGAGCTTGGCAGCTTTTAGAGCCTTATCCAGGTGCCCTACCTTAGAGCCACTATCATAAGACCACTCCCTCTTACTATCGGTATGGTGAATTAACATGCCAAAACGAGGCCCTTTACCGGAAGTAGACCACTCCAACATCTGTAAATCACCGTCTGAATTTCCAGCAACAAAAATTGGACGGAGCCCAATAACCTGACTTATGCCAATAGCCTTGCCTACACCATCATTCACGAAGTCAAGTTTATCCGTTGTAATGATTTGAGGATGACCATCATCATCTTCATACCGTAATTTAAAACGGCTACCAATTACCTGTTCCGGCGGGATGCCGTAGAAGCTCATTGAGAGTGCCCTAATGAAATCAACTCCACCACCTGAAGATATATAGGTTTTAAAACCATTTGCGCGCAAGTACTCCAGCAATTCATGCATCGGCTGATAAACCATATTTCGATAAGGCTTTCCCGTAAGGGGGTTTTTGGCGTCAGTAAGCCAGGAATTTACAACCCTATTAAATTCCGTATCTGTCATACCTGTTTGAGTAGTACTGATTATTTTTAATCTATCCGCTTTGCCAAGGGTCAATAAGCTATGAAAATCTTCTTTTAGAATGGAGGCAAAAGGTTGCTCCTTCTGCCACTTCGGGTGCTCAGGTGCCAATCGCTTAATCTCGTCTATCGCAAAAAGTAACTGAACGTAAGCAGGCTTTTCCGCCCACAAAGTGCCATCGTTATCGAATACAGCAATACGTAGCTCTGGAGGAACAAAGTCGGAACTGCCTTCTTGCGTCACTTTCTTTACAAAACTTACGATGGCAGATTTTGTTGACGTATTATTCCATGATGGAAGATCTGCACTCACACCCGTGCTGGAAAAGAAAATATTTATCAGAAGCAGCAAGCAAAAAACTGTCAATTTTCTTTGAGAGAAAGCCATTAGGTTAAGAGACTCAAGTAAACATGGATTGCTTGAAGTGGCACACAATGAACTAATCTTGGCTTGTCAAAGCCAGATCAATCCAACAGAAAAGTCAATAAAACTAAATATATGATAAATATAGCTGGAAAAATTTACATAATTTTCATTGTTCTCGCTCTATTACCACTAGCTGGATGTGGCGGGCATAACAATGAAAAATCCGAAATGGGTAAAACTGATGAAAACGAATCTATCTTAACCACTACTCATCAGATAAATCATTCGGAGAAAGAGCACGCAACATATACCGGTTCAGCATCCTGCCAAAACTGCCACCAAAAAGAAAGCACTGCCTGGAAAGACTCCCATCACGCGCAAGCCATGATGCCAGCCAGTGAAGACACTGTCCTCGGCAACTTCGATGGAACCACCTTTGACCACGGCGGAGTAACTACAACCTTTTACAAGCGCAAAGGAAATTTTTTTATCGAGACCGAAGGAACTGAAGGTATTCTAGAAAAATTCCCCATTTCATACACTTTTGGGGTAACTCCTCTCCAGCAATACTTGATTCAATTTCCCGGCGGGAGGCTACAGGTGCTCAGTATCGCTTGGGATAACCGCCCAGCAGTAGATGGTGGTCAACGCTGGTTCCATTTATACCCGAATGAAAAGATCGAACATACAGACTACCTACACTGGAGTGGGATTAATCAAAACTGGAACTTTATGTGTGCGGATTGCCACTCTACTAATCTACAAAAAAATTACGATCTTCAAACCGATACATTTCAAACCAGTTGGTCTGAGATAAATATCGCTTGTGAATCCTGTCATGGGCCCGCCTCCAAGCATCTTGAATGGGCTCAGAATCAACAACAGAGCCTTCAAAATTTTGGCTTTACTCATGAATTACAGAGGATAAATACAAACCAGTGGAAAATGAACCTTGAAACTGGCATAGCCTCAAGCAAATCAACCAAGGTCGCCAAAGAAATACAAACTTGTGCACAATGCCATTCCAGGCGCGCGACATTCTCACCTGGCGCAACTGCTGGGAGTAAATTTTTGGATCACTATAACCTCGCCCTGCTACAACCACCCCTCTATCATGCGGATGGTCAAATTAACGAAGAAGTCTATGTCTATGGCTCTTTTTTACAAAGTAAAATGTATAGCGCAGGCGTCACCTGTAGCAATTGTCATGAGCCCCATAGTTTACAGTTACGTAGCAGTGGCGACGGGGTTTGTGCCCAGTGCCATCTATCTGAGAAGTTCGCTCAAACCGATCATCATCTTCACCCAATAAACAGCCCCGGATCGCGATGTATCAATTGTCATATGCCAGCAAAGAACTTTATGCAGGTAGATAGCCGCCGCGATCACAGTTTTCGCATCCCCCGTCCAGACCTTTCAGATCAATTAAAAACACCAAATGCCTGTATCAATTGCCATAAGAATCAAAGCAATCAGTGGGCTGCTGAAGTTCTGCGCAAGCGATTTGGCCCAGCAGAGACAAACCACTTTGGCGAGGCTCTACACGCAGGCCTTACAAGAGAATGGGATGCAGAGAAGAAACTAAGTAAATTGATCCTAGACCGAGAACAGCCAGCAATCGCTAGAGCAACCGCTATAACCTTTCTGGCGGAATACCTCAGCCGCGATTCTGTACAATTATTGCAATCCATAGCACAAAGCAATGAACCACTACTCAGTCTGGCACTGGCACAGTCATTAGATAGAATACCGGAGCAATTACGACCTGCCTTGGGAATACCTCTACTCTACGAGCGAGAACGCGTCACCCGCTCTTTGGCCGCCAATGCTCTAGCAACCTTACCCCTGGGAAATTACCCTGCTCAGGTTCGCCAGCAATTTTCTCTGGCACTTCAGGAATATATAACCTCAGAATTGTTTAACAGTGATCGACCAGAATCCTTATCCAACTTGGCGGGTCTACATCAACAGAGAGATAACTCTCAGCAAGCAGAAGTATTCTATCATCGAGCTATAAGTAAAGCGCCCTATTACACAGCTGCATACATCAATCTGGCAGACCTTTATCGAATAAAGGGAAAAGAGAAAAGTGCAGAAGAAGTGTTACGAAATGCCCTGGATAAGGCCGAGAGGAAGGCAGTAATACAACACTCCTTAGGACTATCTTTAATACGACAGAAACGCTACTCAGAGGCTATCGATTATCTCAAACTGGCCGCTGAGTCTACACAAACTGATAGCCGCTATATATATGTCTATGCGATCGCACTACACTCCGCTGGCGACTCTACACAAGCCCTGGCAACGCTTGAGAAGGGGGTTGAGCAATTCCCTTCCTCAATAGATATCCTTCGGGCTTTAATCTCCATTAATCGAGAATCCGGCAACCTGGAGAAGGCAAAAAAATATGAAAACTTCCTTGCTGGAAGCAATCAGTAGTCCCAAAAGCCTCTTACTGTTTTAGTTGAAGATAAACAATTAGTAGATTACTAAAAATCGTAATAGAAACTTAAGCGGAGCAAGTGCTCATTCGGAATTAGACCAAACTCACAACTCTCACAGCCACTAAACACTTGGGCCTGAAGTCGAGTGCTGAAATGCTCTGTCCAATTTTGGATTAATTCCACGTTATGATACTGGCTCTGATCATCAAGGTTATATTGAATACTCTGACGATACTGAAACTTGCGTTCAATCCGGGTGTTACCCCACATAAAAAACAAATACTCCCGGCGCAACTGCCCCACCGATAACAGCTCATAGCTATCAATCAGGAAATTAAAGGCAGCTGGCGCCTGAACAGACAGTAAACCTTGCTTGGCAAGATCCACTTGTTCGATAACCTGGTCCCACTCTTCTGACTCATACCCATGTTCGTTGTATAGATATTCTGCCGTAATATCCCAGCCGCCTTTAAGGCTCATCTGAGCACCTAGCACTGCTTTTAGGTAACCGTGTTCCTGTAGACCTCCATAGGAGATATCACTAACCACTGGCAGCTCGCGCTGCTGTTCCCAGGCCCCCTCAAATCGTAGAGTAATATTATCACGTGCCAATGCACTCAAACCCAGGGCCGCATTCAGTTCTCCACCGTCCAACTGGTGTACTACCAACCTGGTATCCAGATCTCCCTCCCTATTCAGAACCAATGCATATTGATACTCGTGGTCAGCAAACGGATGATCCAGTTTCCGATCCAGATTATCTTCCACTTCAGCAATGTAGATACCCGCGTTCCAGTCACCGTAGCGAAGATCCAGATGCGCCATATCCCAACCCTGTTGTTGAGTCAGATCATCTGTATCCAGATTTGGTCGGTCATAGACAGGCTTGAGTAAGTTGGCAGGGGACCAATTGTAACCATTACTCCACTGAGGTTTGATCCTGCCAATATTAATTCCCAGTCTCCGGTTAGATGTGTACGAAGATAAGTAGCCCTCCAATAAGTAGGCATTGAACTCTTCTGAAGAGGCGCCACCGTCATCCACCTTATAGTCTTGAATAAAGGCTAGGCGAGTAAAAGTAGAAAAGTGTGGCCCCGATAAAAACTGACTACTGAAATCCAGTGCTAGCAAAGATTCTCTTTCACCAAATTGTAGATTTCCAGGGTTAAAATACTGGTCTTCCCGCACGCTATTCTGCTGCTGATAGGCAATAGCGGAAATATCATAATTCCAATAATAACCACTTCCCCCATTACTGGATGAAAGATCTTGTGATTTAGAACTTTCTGAGAGCTCATTAGAGAAAGGGTCTTTATACTCTTGTGCACTAGCTAAAGCAGCTGAGGCAGAGACACTTAAGATTATGGCCAGTTTATGCAGGGTTAAATTTGGCATCGCCATGGTCTTTCTATATTAATTCAGCTTACCCAATGAAGCCTTCTGGAAAATAGCCTGATCCAATTCCTTGAGATGGTAATCATCGAATTTCATCCAGGTGTAGTTTTCCTGCAACAAGGCATCCACGAGAAGGAGCTTATGTAATTTCAATTCATCGCCAAAGGTTTTATATTCTTTGTAAAAAGCTGTTTTCAGTAGGCGATCTGACCGGGAATAGAATTCACTCTTAAAGGGTGGGTTTCCTTCTGTCTTTTCCATCCACACTTTCACTTTTGCATAAGCCACACCAGAAGCCGTTGAAGTTAACTCCAACAACCAGTAATCCTGCCCTTCGAGGGTTTCTTCTCCAATAATTTCTGCACGATAGTCTCTGGAGAAATTAGTCCCAACAACATCTCCATTACTGGTTTCCCCGATCAGCCGCTGAGACGGTGCAATACGAATAACTCGGCGAGTTCCGGGAATATAGAGCCACATATTGTTACCTTCCTTTAACATGGCCCTCCCCTTTTCACGAGCGGGAGATTCAAAGTGAATCAAAGACTTATCGTTAAACACTTTAACACTGAGCGTATTAGTTCGAGGTTCTTTATCTTTCTTATAGCTGATATTAGTAATATTAAAAACAAATCCTTGATCCTTATACCCCCTAACTTCATCTAATCGATTCACCAGGGATTCAGCCGTTACCTCAGCCACTGCTGGCACGACTAGGGAGAATAAAAACCCAACAAAAAAAATAAAACGGCTTCTTTTCATCTTTTTACCCTACACCTATAAACCTATTGCATTACCGTCAAGTGAATCTCAACGCATTCACTACCGGTATTCTGGAAGCCTTTACTGCTGGATAAACACTAGAAATTAAGGAGACCAAAAAACCCAAGGCAAAGGTTTTGATAAGAATTTCATTAACCACAAATACCCTTATCGGGTAATCCTGAGTACTACCCGGCGGCCGCGGCATCATCCATTCGGCATAAGTAATGCCCTTTGCCGCAAGAATTCCGATAAGCAATCCTACGATGCTACCGATAATACCTAAAAACACAGACTCTAAAAGAATTAAGCCAACTACCTGCGTAGGTGTCCCGCCCATGGCTCGAATAGTCCCGATCTCTCGGGTGCGCTCCATCACAGCCATCAACATGGTATTGGATATGCTTAGAGCTACAATCACCAGGACAATTACGGTGATAAAACCAAACACTCCATTAAATAGGCCAACAACCTGATGATAATAAGCCGCCAAGTCCCACCAGCTTCTTAATTCCAGCCCTAGATTCTGTTGCTTAAATGCCTTACGCAAGGCGTCTACAGCCAGATCGGTTTGTTCAGTTTCTTCAAGCAATACAACCAGCCGGGTTAGATCCGAGGTATAAAGTAATTCCTGCGCAAGTGGCAAATTGACTCTGAGTAAGCGATCATCCAATTCCTTCACGCCAGTGGTCACCACACCGGCTATCTGAATGTCTACCGCATTTATTGCTCCATCCTGGGTGCTTGCAAGCAATGTTAGGTAGTCCCCTACCTGAGCGTCCAGGGAGTTGAACAACCCCTCTCCCAAATGCGCAGCAGCAACATCCTCAGGAAATAGATCTTCACCTTCTACAATATGGATTGCAGAGGAAAGTAGTACCTCTTTTTCAGCATCGATACCAATACCCGATATTGCAATTGACTGCTTCCCATCACTCAGAAGACCATTAAAATTCAGTCGCGGTGCAACAACCAAAGCCTGGCTCTTCTCTTCAATTAGCTGGGTAATCTGCTCTAAGCTGGCAGAGGGAATCAGGTACTTTTCTGGCTCGGCTTTACCATATTGGTTGTAGCCATCGGCATAAATCTGGATATGCCCTAGCTGCGAGCGAATCATGCTTTCACGCATGCCATCGTACATGGACTGAACAAAACCACCGAACACAATCAAGCTGGTACAGCCAAAAATAACCGCCGCAAGGGTGATTATACTGCGTCGACCGTTTCTAAGGATATTTAACAGCGCTACCTTCCAACCCAGAGTCATAACTAAAGTTTCTCCAGGGCCAGGCGAGATTTTTTTGCCCACTCGGTTTCTGAAGCTGTCAACCTTGTCCAGAGTTCTCTGGCTTTATCTGCCTGATCATTACGTTCATAGGCCTGTGCAAGGTAGTAGTCGACAAATGCCTGGAACTCATTACCGTACTTACCACCAATTTTTTGTTGAACTAACTCCAGGTCTTCTACTGCATAGCGGGCCCGTTTCAAGAAGGCCGGCATATTTGCGCAGCTGATGCCCCTCTGCAATCTTGCCCCAAGATTGAAAGGGGCCTGCTTTACTGCCCTATCCATCATGCGATTTCCCCGCCTTGAAAATAAGGATAGCTTTGCCAATTGATCGAGATAGAAACTAGATCGAAAGGAAATTGCCGATCCTAGAGCGGCACTCAACTCTGGATCATTGTTCAGCGTGCTCTTCAATTTGGTCATTTTTTGTTCCAGGGATTCCACTTGTTCAACTCGTGTATCCCCTGAGGAAGTCAGCAATGCCAATTCGGCCAAATACGCAATTTTCTTTTGTTCTGGTGTGGATTCTTCATTTAAATCTTCAACCAGGCGAACTCTCTCGAGGTTAGAAGAGGGGATCTCTGAAGGGGGTATGTACTCCTCAGCAATCACCTTTGGAAGGCTGACAAACAGAAAAAAGAAAACTGTAAGTACCTTCAGAAAATCCTGTGTGCTAAGTATTTTCATACCTCAACCCCCGAACTTGTAATACTGGATCTATCATACCCACTGGCCAGAACGTCACCACTAAGGCGATCACTCACTAACTCTCCATCCAAAATAGTAATCACTCTGGATGCCAGGCTAGTTACATAATCGTCATGTGTTGAAATAACAAAGGTTATGCCCTGCTCTCTATTCAACTTCTGTATCAGCGCCATGATCGTTTCTGAGGTTTTCGAGTCCAGATTTGCCGTAGGCTCATCTGCTAATACAATATCAGGCCGTGTGACAATCGCCCTGGCTATAGCTACCCGCTGCATCTGCCCCCCCGATAACTGGGTTGGTCTTTGCCCAGCCTGTTTTTCAAGGCCTACATCTTTCAGTGCCTGCAGAGCCCTTGCTTTGGCATTCTTCACTCCCCTGAGAGTCAGTGGATACATCACATTTTCCAGGGCAGTAAGCACTGGTATCAAATTAAAGGACTGAAATACAATGCCAATGTGCCGGTTTCGGAATTTTGAACGCTTGTGCTCTCCCAATTTACCGATATTGACACCGCCAACCTGAACAGTGCCGGAATCGCACTGATCAAGAGCCGACAAAATATTAAGCAAAGTACTCTTACCACTACCGCTAGGCCCCTTCACAGCGAGAAATTCGCCTTTTCCCAAGGAAAGAGTGATATCTTTTAGGGCGTCTACCCAGATATCACCCATAGCATAGCGCTTGGATACATTGCGCAATTCAACCAACATTAGGCTTCGCCCAAAGTAATAACCATTTGACTCAACTGCTCACAGGCATCCAGCATGGTAGAAGGACATTCAGCCAAATTTTCTGCTTTCTGGTAATAATCCAGAGCTATATTAAGTTCATTACTATTATCCAACCCTTTAATCATGTAGGCATTAGCGAGAGCCAGATACACAAGTTGTTTGACTTCCCCAGGTAAAGCATCATTATCTTTTTCTATCAGAGCTATGAACCAGTCTTCATCTTCAAACACTCTGTCAAAGTGACCGCTAACTTCACCAACAAAAGAAAAAGTGAGCAGCCGAACCAGTCGCACATTAAAGTCAGAGCTAGCTTGTAGCGCCGCTTCATCCACTTGATTCATCGCTTGACGCAGACGATAAAGTTTATACAACCCCATGGCCGGATCGAACATGGCACCAGCCAACTTACCTTCATTGGAAAAATAGGCTGCTTTAATCAGCATATTTTCAGGATCTTGTTGGTAGGCGGTAGCCAGTAAATTATCCGCTCTATCTATTTCATTGTGGTAGCTGTACAGCTGCCCAAGTTGCAACATTAATTCAGGGTCAGATTGATTCTGATCCAGCTCAGCTGTCAGAAACTCCAATTGTTCAAATTCAGTTTTGCTATAGTCTATCTTTTTGAAGTCAATGGGAGCAGCCCCTGAAAACCAGGCAATAATGTTACCAATCAGAAGACTACTTATTAATATTGTTAGCATTTTCTTAAACATGGGCTACCCCCTAAAAAAGATTTAAATCTCAGCTGAATTTTCGAGCAACTGTGTATCCATTTCCTTTAGGGTAGTGTGCTCATCAAAAACCAGATTTTCTGGGCTCATCACACCAGGATAAAGCTGTTCACAAATCAATATCACTTCAACAATATTGAGTGAATCCACACCCAACTCAGCAATAGGGGTATCCGCATCAACAGAATCAACATTCAGCATAAGAGCGATCTGCTCACAGAGTTCCTGTACTTTGCTCTCTACGACTGCTGTAGACATACCTAATCTCCAGTTACATTACCAACTTTCAAGGGATAGAATCGCAACAAATAATCTAGGGTCAAAGCATATATACATACATGCTGCTCACCTTCAGAGTATTTCTGTTGCCGCTTAATAATCTTGGCGCTAATCATAGGGGGTATAAAAAACCAGATGCGTGAAAGCCATCGGTTTCCGTAAAAAAACACCCTCTGAAAAGACTCATAAACATTAACTATAGGGCTGTCATCCAAAGAGAAAATTTGATTCAGACCACCCTTTTCTTTCAAATTACTCTCGTCGACAATCCTGACCTCCTTACCTAACTCTGCAGCCAGAATATTCAGATGAAAAAGAATAAAAGGATGATACAAATACTCTGCCAGGTAGACATCCCTATCCTGTTCCTTACCAGAAGCTTCCCAGCTCGATTCAAGCTGATCATTAATCTCTCTAACATAGTTTTTCAGATCAATACCTTCAACCTTTCTGGACTTGTGCGCCGCTTTAAAGATATCTGACCTTTGACGATTAAACCCAAATTTTCGCGGCAGGCTATTTTTACTAATTTCGCACAAAAGCTCTTCACAAGCTTCTACTTGCTCAAACACTTGAGCAAAGAACACATGATCGAAAGGTGTAAATAATTGTGAAGCCACCATGGGGAGAAGATTGTATAAGGCCTCCCCTCTGCTTTGAGGCTTTACCAAAGCAGCCTTCAAATTAGGTTCTGTAGCAAGAGTATCATCCAGCCAGATTAATGATTCAGCTGTGATCGTCACCTCATCACCCGGAAAAATCATTCTGACATTTTCCAGCAGGCTTTTTCTTTCAGTAGGAAAACCGAAATATTCAAGCTCAACCAAATAGTTCAGATCGACTTTATCTGCACCTACGGCCAAAAATGAGGACAATTTCGCACTGATGAACAGTTGCTCATTCAGGGTAAAGTAATACAGGGGCAAATTGAACAAATCTGCAACTTTAATGTGAAAGCAATTGCGATCACTTCTCTGGATAACACCCTTATGCTTAACCTCTGATGTGCTCAATAATTTTTTATATTTATCGGGGTATAAGTCCAACACAGAGAACTCCGCACCCACTGCTAGTGTTACAGGTTTTACCCCAGAAATATCATAAACCATTTGTTTCACAAAGCAGCCTCCAATCGCCTCTCTACCACCTTATCGAGCCAGCTGGAGATCGGTTTAGCCGAAGCTGAGATAGCTGACATATGGGTAGCATTGGGAATCTCAGTTAAATAGGATTCTACTTTAGGTGAGATATACCAATTCATTACCGTATATAAGGTATGTGCATCGACTACTTCATCGTACTGGCCCACGGTGATATGACACGGGATATCAATACTGGCGAATAGATCGGTATATCTCTTAATAGTGTAAGCACTAAGTAAGTTGAAGCTACAATCAAGTACCCTACCCTGATTACCAGCAGCTGAACCTACTGGAGGGAAGCTTAAAACAGGCATCCGCCTGAATGCAGGAATAAGCATCGCCAGCCAATATTTCCAAAGATTTATTTTGGGCAAATTTTGCTGCTCTGGGCCCGCCATTGGTCTGCTGTGTCGCCGTTTACGAAAATAGCGGATAAAGTACTCAAGTCCTGAAGTGGCAATATCATACTTTCGAGTTTCTTCTGCCTGGGTTAGCGGTGGTGCTATAGCAAAAAAACCCACGATGTCCTTGGTACCATATATTCCGAGGTATCTCAGAGAGGCAAGAGAGCCGGCGCTATGCCCACCGAGTACAAAACGGCGAACTCCTCTCTCCTTGAGGTGCGCTATCAGATCCTGCAGATCATCCTGTAATTGGTTCGGATAATCCAGATCTCCAGGACGCCCCTCACTTTTCCCATGCCCTCGCCAATCCGGTAAGCAAATGGACATTCCCTGTTTGTGTAGCATTCGCCCAAACATTAAATACCACTGACTGCTAAAAGTGCTGCCGTGCATACATATGAGCGCGGTCTCTGTATCTTCTGCTGGCAGCCAGCGAAATGCCAGATTCTTACTATCACGCGCTTTGAAAAACTCTTGAATCACACCGCCTCCACTACAGGACTTTCTGAGGCTTGTTGATCCATTCCCATAGCTTTTCTCTGGTCAATTACAGAATCCATAATGCTGTCGGATTGGCTACGTGCAAATGCCAAGAAAACCGGTACCATACCTGGCATCGCAATGTATTCCTGATTTTGAGACCAGAGCGATTTGGCTTTTTTAGCGAGCTTGTCAAGTTCATCTATAGTTAGCTCTCCGGAAGAATCCTTAATTTCCAGTGCTTCCGTATGGAAAGAGTCTTCCGTCACTCTAACTTGAACAGGGCGCTCCGCCTCATCTGAGAGTATTCCTGAGAATTTTTCAGAAATTTTCTCCAGCAACCACCCCTTGTCGGCAGTGCTTAAATTGGGCCTCCCCAATAAATCCGGCAACAATATACTTTGCTGAACTACCATTTTGTTAGCTAGCCCAGGGAAATCCAATTTGGCCTCAATCACCTTGAGAAATATCTCAACCCACAGCTTTACCCTTAAATCAATGCGCCAACCATCCCGACCAGCAGTACCCATCAGGTAGACAAAATACTTGTAATGATCCGCTCCAGACTCAAAAAATCCTTCATCATTCCTACGGTAATAACGACCTTCCGATTTAAGAACTTTCGCGGTATCTATCAACTGCCTCTGCAATATAAGCTCCAATGCCATATAACCCCGGCGCAGGTAACTTTTACGTTGCCAGTACTCCTGATCCAGGTAACTGTCTGACATATAGTCCCAGGCGATTTCCAGAAAATAAGCAGCAGTGTTATATGCCAACAGAGGTGAGCAAAGCTCAGCAGAATCAATAACCGGGTATACATTGGCCACATGAGCATAGAGGCCTTGATAAAACTCTTTTACGGTCTGATTCGCAATGGCTAGCTCCTGATTCAGTATATTCTGGGCTTTACCTCTATCAGGTTCAGCGAGATCCATAAGGATATATTTACAGATATGATCATTAAACAAAGCGATCATATCGCCACCACCACTGAACAGGGGATCAAGAAACATAGAGGCAAAACCAGAGGTAGCCCAACGATCGGGGAAAATAAATTCATCCGCACGATAGGCAAGCTGCCCCCAAGCTTCAAAATCCACCAGCTCAGCGCCATCTAACAATTCTGAAATTGCCTGATAATTCATCAGGAATTCCAGGAAGCTTTCACGCTTGGTGGGTGGTTTTTCAAACTTATCCTTTTCACCGACAATTCCGACACTGGTGTAGCCACCACTCAGTGGAATAAACCACACCCAATAGCCATCTCCGGAAAAATGATTGGTAGATAAGAAACGGCCAAAAGCCCGTTTTCTCCAAGATTCATCTCCCATGGAGTCAATATCCCGGATATTCTTGAAGCGTCCCCAGGAAGAGAAGTGCTCGGGTACATTCTCCTGGCGTGTTAACTTTTTATGTTTCTTTGCAAAGCGATTGCGCCCACTACAATCCACCAACCAGCGGGCTGCAATCTCAGTGTTGCAATCAGCCACAGACAGCTGAATGGAATGACGGTTATCGTCAGACTCAATACTGAGGCCCTTGGCTTTCACACCCATAAGAACTTGAATACCATCTTCCCGGTTCATTTCAACCAGGTCCGCCTCCAGGCGAGCTCTGTCCAGCTGGAAGGCTGGATGAGGCGGAATACTAGTAGTTCCGTGCTCACTCATTTCGGTTAGAGACAAGCTGTGATCAGGTTTATCAAAGAAAAAGCGCAAACCGTTTTTCGGAAGGTGGTTCCTATAGAGATAATTAACCAAGCCCAACTGCTTCATAAAGTAATGGCCGGTCATCTCAACAGTAGCCTCCCCCACTTTTGCACGGAAACTATCACTGGCTTCTACAACCAAAATTGAAACATCCTGGCCACCGCGTCTAATTTGCCGAGCCAGAGTCAACCCGGCCCAGCCACCGCCAATGATGACAACGTCATATTCTTTTTGTATTTGATCGAAAGCATTCATCACAGCGATTCCACCCCAGTGAGAAGAGAATCCCATACGGGAGAGTCAACCTGACAAAATGAATCATGATCCTGAATAATGTCCATCACCATCTTGGTTCTGGGTAATTCATTCCTGATAAAGAATTTAGCGCTAGTGACCTTCGACTCGTAGAAAGCTTTATCCCCCTCTCCTTTACTCAGGCGACTGGATGCACTACAGGCAGCTTCTAGCAACAACCAGGCAAGAGTAATGTCCCCCATCATGTGCAGAATACGAGTACTGTAAGCCGGAATTTTGAACATCTCTTTGGTCCTGACCCACACATGTACGGTTTTCAGGACAGTCTCCAAGTGCTCAAAGGATTCTTGAAGGCGGCTAAATTCGGTTTTGAAATTGGGGAAATCACCCGCTCTATTAATAAATGATTCAAACTCACTCTTATAAATTTGAAACAGCTTGCTGGAGTTGCCCAGCCCTAACTTATCTCGGATAAGATCCTGGCTTTGGATATAATTAGTTCCTTCCCAAATGGCGAGTACCTTGATATCCCGAGCATACTGCTCAATACCCAATTCTTTCAGGTAACCTTGGCCACCACAGGTCTGAATGGCCAGTTCACAAATGCGCCATGCCTGATCACTGATATAGGCTTTCACCACGGGAGTCAGCAGGTTTACCAGCCCCTGATGATAGGTAGCCTCAGTTTTCTTAGCCTCATCCCCCTCGAATGTCTTGAGTAAGCTTTCAGATAGGGTCAGCTTGGCGATCAAGGCCCTGCAGCCCTCAACCTTGGATTTCATTTCCAGTAACATGCGCTGCACATCTACATGCTCAACAATATTGACCCTGCTTGCCGTAGCGCTGAAGCTTTCATGAAAACGTTTACCCTGAATGCGTTTACTGGCATAGGCTAGAGCGTTGTAGTAAGCCGAGGAAGCCATTCCCAGGGCATAAACCCCTGTGCTAATTCTTGCCTGATTCATCAGGGTCAAGAACTGCAATAATCCAACATTTTCCCGATCACCTAGTAAATATGCACGGCATTGGCCATTCTTGCCGAAGGTAAGGTGAGTATTGGCACAACCTTTAAAACCCATTTTGTCAGCAAGGGAGATACATTCAACATGATTAAACTCTCCTAGGCTACCATCTTCTTCAACCCAGTATTTGGGTACGATAAAGCAAGACAAGCCATAGGTTCCCGAGCCACTCTTCTCCCCTCTACCCATCACAAAGTACAAGGTATTATCTGTTAGGTCGTGCATACCAGCACTGATTAGGTACTTTTCGCCGGTGAGTAAATAGGTACCGTCTGCTTGCCGCGCGGCCTTGGTATCGACCAGGGAAACATCACTGCCAGCCTGTGGCTCAGTCAAACAAAGGCAAGAAGTCCACTCAGAAGTAGCCAATTTGTCCTTAAATAGTGCTTTTTGAATTTCTGAACCATATTTTTCTACCAGGGTAGAAGATGGCAAACAAAAACCACCATAGGTCATAAAGCTGGGGTTGGCCCCCATAAACATTTCTAACAGCATTTGCATTATAAAGGGCGGAAGATCGGTTACCTGACCGCCACTGCTAGAAGATAAGTCTCCCCATTCCTCTTTAAAACGACTCCACATCTCCGGAAAAGAGGAAGGCAGCTGTACCTTGCCATCAACCAAGTGGCAACTTTGTTCATCAGCCTCTTGATAACCTGGTCCCAATACCTCAGTAGCAAATTTTTTCGCACGCTGCAGAACATCATCTACGATTTCAGCAGAGCAATCACTATAGCGTGGGTGCTCAAATAGTGTTTTGGCCTGATGAAACTGGTCTTCAATAAGAAATTTAAATTCCCGCAAATCAGACTTATAGATATTTCTACCCATGTTTGGCTCCTTGATTTTCCAAGAGTGACCGCCAGCTGCCGGAACCCAGCACCCAGTGAAATATTTGATTATGTCTTCCCCGGTATTTTTTCTGGGGATAAATCATGGCGCCGCGAACATGAGGAAGGTGATCCTGGCCGTATGCATCTTCGAGACTTTGTGCTGCATTAAAACCCTGATAAGCCTCTTCAAGAGAAACGGTCTCTGTGTTCACCAGACGGGAAAGCAGCTGTCCATTTGCTTGTGGGGTTCTGTGTACCCGGAGGCAACCAGCCCTACCACCGCCACCAAGAGTGATTATCCAGAGACCTTCAATTTCGTCTCTCAAACAATATTTATCAATCTCCGCAAGAGGCTTAATACTAAGATAGTGAAGCCCATCAAGCTCAACACTAGGCAGCCAATGAGTTTTATCCTCATGAGAAAAGCCTTTCAGCAATCCTTTCGCCCAGCGAGATTGAATATCAAAGGACACTACACGGCAGGAATTGTCCAGATCAGTCGCCATTAATTTCTTGAGGTTTTGCACCAGCTCAGGCGCCCCATTGAGTGATGGCGCTTGCGATAAAATATCACAACTGGAAATTTGGCATAAACTCCGTTCGTGGTAATGCCTACATAACCAGGAAACTGCCACTCCTGTAATCACATCCAAACCGTCCTGCCCAGGCTTTATTCCTATACCCAGGGCATCCAGGCATTCCTGCTGCCGCTCTTTACCCAGCTCTAAATTTATAACTAGGGCGTCTTCTTCATGACGTTTGGAATAACTTAAAAGCGCAGCATGAAAACTGGTACATGCACTACCTACAAATTGAATGTTATGCCCAGCCTCTTCCAGCTGAACTAGAAACTCAACAACCGGTCGCTCCAGTAACACATTAGCCTCGCCGGCTGAAACGATATATACAAGCTCTGGGATATAATCCAATCCTGAAAGGTAATGGTTTAGGGAGTTCAACAGTTGCTCTGTTTCCCCTTTATGATCAACCCAGAGGCTTCTTATATACATTTTATGCGGTTCCTTCCCTGGCCATTTTTTCAATGGCACCAAAACCTAATTCCAATAATTTTTCAGAGTATAAAGAAACTAATTTTTCACAGTTCTCTGTAGCAGATATCCTGATGTGAATACTATTATTGCCTGCTTCCAGAGGGTGTCGTACCAAGTTATCCTCAATAACCAGATACGGTTTGCCCTCCCTTTGTAAGATATATTCCTCAGCCTGAATATCCTGCAACATTAAGACCCGCTCATGTAGAAATACTTTTGGCATTCTTCCACCAGCAGGCATCTGCATTCTCATCAAGATTGTTTCGATCAAAACCCCAGATTGATCCAAGCACTCCAATAGCTCAACCAAGAGTTGATAGTGCTCAGCAAAGCTTAAAAGTACTGGAGTTGTACCCACCGGTAACTGAGAAATTGCTAGAAAATCAGATTCACCTTTCAAGGGCAATGTCTGGGCTGCGCAAAGTTTAGGGGTTTGCGGATAGGGATTGCGCAGTAACCTACTGGAAAGCTCTATCACTTTACTCATACCGCCTCCGCCAAGTAAAAAGTGCTACCCTGGTCAACCCTAACTTCAGCCGTACAGTAATAGCCATTGAGAGCAATAGAACATACCAATAGCTTCTCTTCCTCTTGGAATCTACCCTCAACTCCGTGGCTAATAATGTTTAACCAGGGATCACTACCAAAACAGTGCCCCCACCTTTCATGAAGATCGGGAAGCTGCTGGAAACTACTGAGTAAACGGGTAAATATTTGTCGTATGTTTTCTGGAAAAAATGGCAAAGATAAAGTTAGATCCTTCCCAGCACTGGCCATCTTTCTGATAATTGTTGCAAACTCTGGTGTTGTGTTATAGGTAACCGCACAACCGGCTGTAATATCTTCCACTCTGAATGAGTCGACTTCCAAGAGCAATGTGCATAAACCAAAGCCGCTCCTGCCCCAATTTTCATTACTCTGCCAAAAGCTTAAATCCAGCACATTGGCATCCAGAATACTGACTAGTACATAACGTACAGCTGGATTTTGTCGCAAGTAATAGCGCAGGCTGTAACCCCAGGATGCACACTCATAAGTGTTCACAAAACTGGTCACAGGAATACTTGGTCGATTTTTCAGAGAGTTTAAATCGTCCGTATTAACGGCCCCAGTCGTAAAAGGTAGCTCAATCATGGTTGAACAAAGAAAGTGTCGGTTAATCTCAGCCCTTACCTCCTCTGGAATAACCTCTGTTACACGAGCACTCTGTTCAGATATAATTTCACCGATTTGTGCGAAGGCTTCTTGCAAGCCTCCACTCTCTGCAAAAGTAATATTTTCTATGGGGGTAAATGCCGCTGACTTCAGGTATAAGCTCATAGCCGATGCCCTTTCGCCTTACTATAAATCTCGAAAAAGCAGCGGTAGGAACTTCCTTCCATCTTGGTAAACGCCAGCAAATCCCGCTGGCGAGTTTTGCTTTGTACCTTACCCGAAGATACCAAGTGCAAAAGTAATTCGTTACTGGCAAATTTTGTTGCCAGCACTCTATTCACACTATGCATTGAGAAGATGGTGGCCGAGGTTTGCTCATTACAGAGATAAATCAGATACTCGACAATCTCCTGATCCGCAACAGACAACTCAACCTCCCCTTGATCTCGTAACCAAAGCACAAAGTGCATCAGAGACTTCACAAAACGGGGACGCACAAGTGTCAGGAAGCGATTAACACTCCCCAGACCACCTTTGCTAAGCAGCATTTCTTTAGTAACTGGGACACGACCACGGCAGTTCCCCAGTTGCAGCTTGCCATCCAGGAAGGGCTCACCAACAGATGACTGCTTCAATTCAGCACAGAGTTCAGGAGGCAGCATCAATGTAACTGGGAATGGCCTTGCTGCCTGTTTGGCAACAACCATGGCAAACCCTAGCTTTTGTGCCTCTATACCATGAATTTTATTGATATTAAGCTGCAAAACACCATCATCATCCTGTATCTCAGTCTTCCAGCTCTGCAGGCTTGGGCCACCGGGGTCTGTCATCAAGAAGTGACCAAAAATCCCCTGCTCCACCCAGTTATTCACTTGAGCCAGCTGATCTTCAGTCGCCGTCAGACTCATCATGATGGAACCAAACAGTCCTATCATTTCATGGAAATGGTGGGCCAACCCCTCATCGCGCACCTTGTCAATAATTTGATCAATAACAAAAGTTTGTTCAAATTGTTCTAGTGGCTGCTTGACCGATGGCTCTCGAAGAGGGGCAGGCTCTGTCAGAGGGTCTTCAATGATCATTGAAGCGTCGAACAGACGCACACAGGCCTCCTCAAGAAGCCCTTGCAGTGAAGCTGGCACTGGAGAAACGGAAGAAAGCTGATTGATTACAAAGCTGCCGGCAATAGATTGCAGTTCCATAAGTTACTCCATGAGGTAGGATTTAGCAGAAGGTAAACTCAGGAATGGAGCAACGGTATAGCTCGCGTTATAGGCTCCACAATTGCTGAAAACAGCCAAGTCGCCAGGCTGTACAGGCCCGCCTTTTATTTCACCGATCACATCTTCCTTGTTACAGGAAGTACCTACCAGCAAACAGCTCTCTGTACTGCTCTCAAATTCCAATATTTCATCGCCACGCAATATCAGTGGCTGACTGAAGCGTTTAAAAGTACTTTCCGTTTTCGCTAAAAGGAAGTTCTGCGCCATGCCGCCATCACAGATTCCGTACTGCTGCCCTTCTATCGATTTCACGTAGCGAATCTGAGTTACAAAATATCCCGCACTGGCAACCAGAGCACGCCCACTTTCGTGGGCGACTTTTATGTGAGAGGGAAATTCACCAAGTAATTCCCTATATTGTTCAAAATTAAAATCAATACTTTCCCAATTCAGATCAAAGCCACCGCCAAGGTTAACTAAATCAATGGCATAGCCGAGCTCCCTCTCAAATTTCTCAACTATTTGCAAAGCTGCTTGTGCAGTATTAAAAGCGAGCTTTGCGAAATTATAGGATCCTCGGAACACATGGAATCCAGCAACTTTCAACTCATGTTTTTTACAGAATGCCAAGGCCGTTTCAACATCACTCCAACCAAAGCCAAAGTGGTCTCTTCTCGTGGTTACCGGAGCCTTCTCAAATTGATCCAAGGTACTGGGGTTCAAACGAAGTATCAGCGGATTAATCGGACGCTTCCCCTGAAACTCCTTAACGATTTCTAACTGGGATAGATTATCGATCACCAGTGTGCACTTACTTGCAATTGCCGCTCTGAGGAAACTTTTATCTGCGGAAGGGTTATTGATATAGCGAGGGCTTTCACCTCGAGGGAGAAGATTCAACTCCCCCACAGAGGCAATTTCAACTCCATCTTCAAAAACATGACCACTACGTACGACAAGATCAAGGCAGCTATTCGCCTTTAGGGAATATATGAGAGATGTTCCCAGGCGGCCTTTCAGTTTTTGGTAGTTATCGGCAATATCTTTTAGGGAGTAGACATAGCACGGTGTTGAAAAGTGTTGCCTTTGCTGGCTCAGCTGGGCAACGAGCTTTTCCAATGAAGCTTTCATGATATCACCAGGATAAATTTAAATTCATTCTTATATAGGGCACAAATATTTCAGCCGTATTTACGACTTACCGGTCTAAAATATTATTTATTAATAAGCTAGTACGCTGCCCGCCGACCAAATAGTCTCAGTATTTCCAACTGAGAAAACTCATGCTTGAAGCTCTTGTTCAAGTTTTTTCTTATCAATTTTGCCGTTTGCTGTTAGGTCGATTGATTCAACAAATCGCACTTCCCTCGGAGTGTAATCAGCATCCAGATTCTCTTTCAACCACACTTTGAGCTGCTGTTGATTTTCGGGCGTGTTTTCCTGCAGTTCAACTACACAAACCGCAACCTCATTTTGAAACTTATCTAAAGAACCGAGCACTACACTGAGGTGTACCAACGGGCATGTATCAATTACGGCTTCCAAATCTTTGGGGAAAAGGCAAAAACCTGCTTGCTTGATCAGATCCTTGGAGCGCCCCCTGAAGTAATAGAAGCCCTCCTGGTCCCGACTAAATAAATCACCAGTAGCAAGCCAGTTATCATCCCGGTACAGACCATTAAAGATTTGTGCCCCCCCTTGAGCACAGGGATCGTAATATGCCTGCATAACTCCGGAGCCACGCACGAAAAGCTCACCAATTTCATTGGCCTCGGCCTCTCTATAGGCGTTGCTGCCGGCATCCATCAGAAAAATTCGAGCATCTAGGCCGGGAATAGGCTTACCCACAGACCCCATCTTCTGCTCCCAAAGCTCCGGTTCCAGATAAAGGGCCCTTTTGCACTCAGTGAGACCATACATTGAGAAAACATCGAGCGCCGGACAATATTCTTTCCAAGTGCGAATGACATACTCAGGTAGGTGCCCACCAGTATTGGTTAAAGCGCGAAGTACAGAAAGATCAGGTTTTACCAGTGTCAAAAGTTTTGCCAAGGCAGCCCCCATCGCCGGAACAATGGGTAACACTGAAATTTTCTGATCAGATATTACTTTCAAAGCATGAAGAGGGTTGAACGTTTTATCGTAAAGAATTGTTGAGCACCCCGTTTTGAGGGCAAACAACACCTGGTATAAACCGTAATCAAATGACAATGGTGAAAGGCAGAGTATGCGATCCGTCTCAGCCAAGCGAAGATACTGCGAGAGTGAATCCAGAGAAGTAAGCACATTCTGGTGGGTGAGCATTATGCCCTTTGGCTTACCGGTACTTCCCGATGTATAGATAATGAGGGCCAGGTCAACACCTGTCACCCTGACAGGTGTGTTGAGTTCAAATAATCGCTGCTGCGGTCGATAAGTAGCCAGCGAAATAACTTTTTCACCTTCCACAATGGCCTTGGCATTGCAGTCGCTTGCTATTGCACTCACTGCGGATTGTGAGGCATCACCCTTGACGGGAACCACCACCAAACCGAGGTGCCAGGCCGCCAACATTGTTGCCACTGTAGGAATATCGTTTTGCGCTCTGATTACCAGCCTGTCTCCATGGACCAACGGAGTATCGGCCAACTGCAAAAGAGACAGAGCCCTCTCACAGCATTGATTTGATAAGTTTTCCCCAGTCAGATTTTCAAGGCTTCCACTCCAGAAGCCACTAATAACCCTATCGAACAGGTCGGCAAGCGAGAACATCATTAGTCCAAATATTTTTTTTAAAAATTATTCTATAGCTCCCGACTTCCCCCCAAAAAAGAAACTGGAGCTACCTAGATGGCACGATCATTTTATAAAGTGAGCTCTCCATAATGACAAGCATTATCTTGAAATCCTGTGATGAAGTTTTCATTCCGGCTCATGCAGTTCAGGAAAGTCATAATTTCCTAAATTTTTTTTATGTTGACTTTTGATTATTATTGAACAGGACATTCAGCAGAAAAATAATTTTATTGGTGGGCAGCAAAGGGAAACTATTTTTTAGTGACACCTTGAATTCCGCAAATCGGTTATTAATGTGCAAATTATTTCCATTATTAATGAGGTTTATCTCT
This sequence comes from Microbulbifer variabilis, assembly GCF_023716485.1. Classification (NCBI taxonomy): domain Bacteria; kingdom Pseudomonadati; phylum Pseudomonadota; class Gammaproteobacteria; order Cellvibrionales; family Microbulbiferaceae; genus Microbulbifer; species Microbulbifer variabilis. The sequence continues at coordinate 1,915,800 of NZ_CP092418.1, read as the reverse complement.
AAAGTATCTCGCCACTCCCAATAGCCACATGAACAACCTAAACCTTTAAAGTTGACATTATATCTTTAAGTTGTTGACCTTTTGTTACATTAAACATCTAACAAAAAAATTATTTACTGTGCTTCTCGGCATTAAATGCATCAGGCACCACGAGCTCAGAGCCAACACAGCCATTCCAGTGCGCTCTTTGGGGAGTTATTGGCGACACTTCCATCAGGCTAACGGCCAAATCCTTAACAAGAATTGGTGGAAAATTAAGCCAAAAAAGGCTTTTAGAAGAAGCGGCTAATATAATCAGACCAACGCTTGATTTTGATCATGAAGAGTCTTGCGGGATTCACTTGGCTTTTAATTTCATGCGACACAAATAGTTTCACTGGAAACAATATAGGCAAGGCAGAAGCCGATTTATTGGCTTCCAGCCGCCGCAAAAACCTGAACCATTAGTCACTAAATATTTCCCAGGATGTGCTTGCGTCGATAGTTTTTTGAACCGCATTCCGGTCAATGCATCTCGCTACAGAAGTTGTAAACGATAAAGATGATTTATGTGATTTGCAGCCCGAGTTTTTACTGCATCAGTCTTATGAGCTGTCATAGAAAATCAAAGAGGAATTGAGATTGAACAGTTGGCCATTGCCGCTCACCCACCAGCCGCAAAAATCCAACATAAACTCGCGGATGATTTTTCTCACTCCATTAATCCTCATTGCGCTATTGCATCCTAACCTAAGCGCTGATGTGAGTAGGGAGTCTGTAGAATCCATTAGTACACCAGATAAAGTAGAAAGCAGCATTGGGCTGCTCAAGTTTCGCGATGGCGCCCCTTATCCCGATACGGCAGAGAAACTCTACGACTACCTGGATCATATGCGTGCAGTAGATAGCTTCTTAAAAGGCATTCAAGGAGCCTCGGTGCACGGATTAATGAAAGGCGCTCGTGAGCTGGGAGCTAAAGCCGCCAATGAGGTTTTAATCTTTGATCGGCTGATGAATTCTGAATCTCTATTTCTAACCGGAAACACATCGACGATTTACACCCTCGCCTTTCTGGATCTCAAGCGCGATGGACCCACTGTGCTGCATTCACCACCAGGGGTTTCGGGAGCATTTAATGATGCCTGGTTCCGCTATGTGGAGGACATTGGTCGCTCCGGGCCAGATAAAGGGCGCGGCGGTAAATATCTGGTTCTTCCGCCAGACTACAAAGGCAATCTGCCCTTTGGGTATTTTCCCGTCTACCCTCGCTCTTTTCGAGTATGGGTATTTATGCGCTCACCTGGGGAACAGCCATTGGAAGCCGCCGCCCAAAGTGTCAAAGACCACCTCAGGATTTACCCCCTCTCCAGAAAGGGAACTCCCCCGCCGATGGTGTTCATTAGCGCTTCGGGCAAGGCCTTCAATACCATTCATCCCAACAACTACAAATTTTATAAACACCTCAATGAAGTCATTCAGTACGAATGGATTGGCATGCTGAACCCGGAAACCCGCGGCCTGTTTGCCTCTATTGGTATCGAAAAAGGCAAAGCGTTTAGCCCCGATGAACGCATGACCAAGATCCTTACCGATGCCGTTGCCATCGGCAATGGCATCGCCCGCTCTATCGTCTGGTATCCCCGCACCGACAAATCCCTTGCCGATATCAAGATCTACCCCGGCACCGACAGCGCCTGGGTAATGGCATTTCCCGGCAAGAATATTTTCTTTAATGGCCCCGATGGCAAAACCATCAATAGCGATGCACGGGTCAGCTATTTCTACCCCTACACTGGAGTAAGTCCGGCAATGATTGCCCTTGAGCCCGGCAAGGGCTCTGATTACGCCATCGCCTTTGTTGATGAAAATAAGGAGCCCTTCGATGGTGCCAAGAAGTACAAACTGCACTTGCCGCCGGAGGTGCCTGTCAACGCTTTCTGGGCCGTTAATATCTACGACAGCCAGACCCGCTCACAGCTCAAGACAAGCCAGAAATTCCCCTCGGTAAGCAGCCAGAGCAAAGGGATCAAACAAAATTCCGACGGCTCTTACGACATCTACTTTGGTCCCCAAGCCCCCAAGGGCTTCGAACACAACTGGCTGGAGACAGTGCCGGGCAAGGGTTTTTTTGTGATATTGCGACTCTATGGCCCCCTGGGGCCCTGGCTGGAGAAGACCTGGCGCCCAGGAGAGGTTGAGCCCACAGACTATTGATCGGCAGGGGCCAGCCGGCGACGGTAGTTACGCGGCGTATCCGAAAACCACCGCCGACAAGCGCGCTGAAAAGTGCTCTGCTCCGCATATCCCAGCAGCCCGGTAATCTGTCCCAGAGCCAGCCCGGTATTTGCCAAGTACTCCGCAGCCATCTCCCTACGCACCAGGTCCAACAAGGCATCAAAGCGCAAACCCTCACCTGCCAGACGTCTCTGCAGAGTACGTGGGTGCAGGCTTAAGTGGGCCGCGACCACCCCCACCTGATACTGGCCAGTAGGCAGCAATTGCCGCATCAAGTCCCTAACCTGTGTACTCAGAGAGGCATCAGAAGAAACAGACTGCTGCTCTAAATAATTGATGGCCAACCGTTTGGTAACCGGATCGGCACAAGCGAGCGGAGTATCCAGCTGCTGTGCCGGGTACTCCATGGCGCAGTAACCGGAAAGGAATTCCACCGGGCAGGAAAAGTATTCAAAGTAATCGGCGGGATCGGTCAGAGCGGCATGTGGCAACAGGACTCGCTGCGGTGCCACATTCGCGCCCATCAGCATTTGCAACATCACCAGCGCATTCCCCAAGGTTTGCTCATGGATCTGGTGAAAGCACGATAAAGCCGGATCGAGTTGATCGAATACCACGCGCTCTAAAGTACCACCAGGGACCGATTCAATCCGCAAGTGAATAGCGGGGCTGTGCAATGACATAAACCTAGCCACCGCCAGAATCGCCTCTCTGGCCGACGTGGAGTTGCAGGCTATCACCGCAATCCCCCCCAATCGATCGACCCCCTGTCTTACTGCCAGACGAAGGGCAAAGTCAGCGCACTCTAACCGCTCGGCGGTTAGCTCCAGCAAGCGCGCTACATCCAAGTGTGACAGCAAGCGGCTATCCGATATGACAATATCCTCAGGAAGACTGAATTTCGTAAGAAATGTGCGGGCATCTCCTCCAAGCTCCGATGCCAGTTCGCTATACCCCGTAAGCACACTGGCTCGTATCAAACTACCCATTGCTCCTCCAGGGCGCCAGCTGACGCCTCAAGATAATTTTTTGTCGCAATGTAGCAATAAAAAGGCTCCACATCTACGCAGTCTATTGCGTCTAAAGACACAAGAAGGATGATGATTTTGCAACCACTTCACTTTGATGTGCTAATTATTGGAGCCGGGCTTTCCGGTATCGGAACCGCCTGCCACCTGCGCCGCGAATGCCCCTCCAAGAAAATTGCCATCCTAGAGCGTCGCTCTCAAATCGGAGGCACCTGGGATTTATTCCGCTACCCAGGTATTCGTTCGGATTCAGATATGTTCACCTTTGGCTTTGACTTCCGCCCATGGCCGGGACTGAAAGTACTGGCTGATGGACCCTCTATCCGCCAATACCTCATTGATACTGCAGACGAGTATGCAGTTAGTAGAGATATTCACTTTAATGTCGACCTCTTCAGCGCCAACTGGGATAGCCAAAAAGAACTATGGATTCTGCAGGGAAGCAATACTCAGAGCGGCAAGCCCTGTTACTACAGCTGTAAGTTTTTAATCTCATGTACCGGGTATTACGATCATTCCCAGGGATATCTCCCAAAAATTCCTGGTGCCGAACAGTTTCAGGGTGACTACATCCACCCCCAGCACTGGCCGGAAGAACTGGATTACCAAAACAAAAAAATTGTTGTGATTGGCAGTGGTGCCACCGCTATTACCCTGGTACCCGCCCTGGCTGATCAAGCCAAGCATGTCACCATGTTACAGCGCTCTCCTAGTTATGTTATTTCCGTACCCGCGTTCGATAAACTCTCGGCGCTGTTACTAAAGTTTCTACCAAAATCCTGGGTTTTTAATTTTGCGCGCTGGCGAAATATAAAAATACAACGCTGGCTCTTTAAGGCTTCTAAACACTGGCCACATTTTATGCGTAAACTGTTCCTGCGGGGTGTTCGCAAAAGCCTACCCAACGACTTTGATATGCGTCACTTCACACCGAGCTACAGCCCCTGGGATCAACGTATTTGCGCAGTGCCCGATGATGATTTCTTTGCAGCAATAAAATCAGGCAAAGCCTCAGTAGAAACTGGGGAGATAAAAGCCATTGACAAACAGGGTATCGAGTTGGAATCAGGGCAACAGATCGATGCGGATATCATTATCACAGCTACCGGATTAAATATCCAAGTGCTCGGAGGCATGCAGCTGAGTATTGATGGCAAGAAAGTACCCATCAGTGAGAAGCTCACTTACAAAGCTGTGCTCTTAGAAGGTGTCCCCAATATGTCTTGGGTGTTTGGATATACTAATGCCCCCTGGACCCTAAAAGCAGATATCTCTGCACGCTACATCTGCCGTTTAATCAATTATATGGACGAGCATCAACTTGATATATGTCTACCGGTTGATAGCGAGGGGTGCGCAGAAAGTGACTCTGTGATGAGCAGCCTGAGTTCCGGTTATGTCAGAAGAGGTAATCATGCACTTCCCCGCCAGGGGAATAAATATCCGTGGCGCCTACTGAACAATTACGAACAGGATTGCAAAATTTTACTACAGGGATCTATTGCGGATGGAATCCTTACCTTTCAGAAGGGAAAAAATGCTATAGAGCCAGAAACAACACGATTAACAAGCAATCAAACAGAGGAAATCGCTACTCATTGAACCTCACTTACAAATATTAAAAATCAACTTTTCATCATGGGCCACACATCTTTTTTAATACACCTTCGCTATAGAAATTAGATAATGTGGCCTTACAAGCCCACACATAAACAGTCAGAGTAAAAATCACCATGAATTAAATCTTTATATTTTATCTCCAAGAAACTCTAAAGTTCGCAATCTCTTCCAGAGCACCATTACCTTCAAGCATTTCTACCCAGGTGCTTCATCCATAAACACTCCGAATCAAGCCCGGAAGATTTAAAACACAAAGATTTACATAACACTAAACCATCTCCAACAAGAAGTATAAGAAATGGCATTACGGCTGTTCCTCTGGAGCATTTATATTCATAGGTTCTGGAGTAACCAGATTCCACCAAAAATCAAACTTATCCATAAGGGAAAGCAATACCTTTAATTGCCCCACATCCCCATCAATTTTCACCGCACCTTCATTCATTTTTTCCTCTATAGAGGATGCGCCCAGGATAATATCGTTGAGATCATTGCGATTAAGAGTAACGAAGCTTTGGGGCTTTTCTATTGGGGGGCCGTAGTTGAGCACAGCATTCTCAAGCACAAGAGAGTAAGCTTCCTGTATGTCCGGCAAACTAATATTAATAGCAATCTGCTTCCCGGTGGCCTTGGGACCATTTAATCGAATCCCCAGGTAATCAAAAATAAGTACGGTAGGCATACTGCGGATTGTATCGGCGCTTGCTGTTAATGGTACTGGCAATCGCTCTATACCATCGCGCAACTCCCTGGCGCCACTTAAAAAAAAGTTTCTCCAGGTTCCATTTTCTTGTTGGTAACCCATCTGCTCCAGCGCATTCGCCAGCAGATCACGTGCGGCGCGGTTGTTAGGCTCAGCAGAAACGAGCTTATCCAACACCTCCGCCACCCAGCGGTATTCTCCAGCCTCATAGTCCTTTTTGGCTTGTTTTATGACATTAGCGGCCCCACCCATATATTGGACGTATTTTTTACCCGCAGCAGTGGGTGGCATCGGGTAGAGGCGCGCTGGATTTCCATCGAAAAACCCAAGGTAATAGTTCCATACCGCGCGGGTATCGTGATTGACACTGCCATAATATCCACGATTGGCCCAGTATTGGGAAAGCTCTGGGGGCAGTTGCATTAACTCAGCAGTCTGGACCATGTTATAGCCATGATTAGCCAATCGCAGGGTCTGGTCATTGAGGTACTTATACAGGTCGCGCTGCTTTTTCAAATGGTTGACGACCTTCTCCTGCCCCCAGGTGGGCCAGTGGTGTGGAGCAAAGAGCACCTCCGCCTGCCCCCCCCAACGCTGAAGTGTCTCATTGAGATAGCGGGACCAGGCCCGGGCATTGCGCACCTTGGCGCCGCGCAGGGTATAAAGGTTGTGCAGTGTGTGAGTGGCATTCTCCGCAGCAGTAAGCGCCTTTAATTCGGGAATATAAAAGTGCATTTCTGCTGGGGCCTCGGAGCCCGGTGCCATCAAAAACTCAAACGTGAGGCCATCAATTTTTCTTGTTTCACCAGTTTTACTGATCGTATCAGTAGGCTCAATCAGAGTGACGGTACCTGTGGACGTTTCCAGCCCCAAGCCCGATCCCAGAGTACCCATTGGGCCTTTGGGTATAAGGTTGCCATACATAAAACTGGCACGGCGTGCCATATGATTACCGGCAAACACATTTTCACTGACCGCCTCAATTAAAAAATCTTTGGGTGCGATCACTTTCACCTTGCCAGATTTTACCTCCTCCTCATTAACTACCCCACGTACACCGCCGTAATGATCGACATGGCTGTGGGTATAAATCACTGCCACTATCGGTTTATTTCCCCGGTGCTCACGATATAAATCCAAGCCGGCTTTTGCGGTTTCCGTAGAGATTAAGGGATCCATAACAATGACCCCGGTATCCCCTTCAATAAAAGTGATATTGGAAAGATCTGCGCTGCGCACCTGGTAAATTCGCGGTATCACTTCATAGAGACCGCCCTGGGAGATTAACTGAAGCTGGCGCCAGAGACTGGGGTTAGCTGTGGCAGGGGCTTGTTGGTCATTGGCGAATTGGAAGGCCTGCAGGTTCCATACCTGATCACCTTTTTCATTTTTGATAATACCGTCATTCAAAAGTGGGGCAATAAATCCCCTTTTTACATTGGCAAAATCCTCCCGATTGGCAAAGGGCAACTCTTTCAGTACCGCCTGATTTGCTTTTTTTGTAATTACGCTGGCAGGCTTTGGTTCGTACGCCAACAGTAAACTGGGAATGAATAACAAAAAAAATAAGATCAGAGCGCCATTTCTAGCAATAGCACCTCGGTTTTTTTTCATTTTTCTCACCCGATATTAAATTGCGCCAATCCCTGTAGTGGATCTGCCTATTAGTAAAAAATAATGGTTGAGAGCAAAGTGGAAGAAGAGGCTCTTCTGTAGAGAATAGGAAGGATTATAGGCTGGCAGAGGAAGGTCGTTAGTCACTAGCCCCGCTATGAAGGGCGGGGCCAGCCAGCGTGTCCTGGCTGGGACACTATAAGGTGCGGCTCCGGGGGCACTGGGCAAGTCGGAAATAGTCCACCTCCCCAGGGCCACAAGTCACTGGCTACATAAATCCATCAACGCACATCGAGTAGATGCCGGGCGATAATCAGGCGTTGTATTTCGCTAGTTCCCTCGTAAATAGTGGTAATGCGTACATCGCGGCTCATACGCTCCAGCGGATACTCGCGGGTATAACCCACCCCACCGTGAATTTGTAGGGCCAGGTAGCAGGCTTCATTGGCTTTTTCACTGGCAAACAGCTTGCCCATAGAGGCCGCAGGGCCGAATGCCTGACCGGCATCTTTTTGCCATGCGGCTTGTAACAACAGCAAACGAGCACCTTCCAACTCGGTATATTTATCAGCCAGTTGCCACTGCAAACCCTGGAATTGCGCCAACTTCTTGCCGAATTGCTCGCGCTCGTGCATGTAACTGCGAGCACAGTCCAATGCCTCAAGACCGATGCCCAGCGCTAGTGAGCCAATACCAATGCGCCCACCGGCCAACTCGCCGGCGGCAATGCGGAAACCGCGGTTCTCTGCACCCAACAGATTGGCGGCGGGGATTCTGCAATTGTCGAAGGATACTTCATTGGTAACAGACGCCTTCTGCCCCATCTTCTCCTCGGCCTTACCGATAATCAGACCCGGTGTGCCAGCCTCCACCAGGAAGCAACTAATGCCTTTGCCTTTGGCCGCCTCGGGATCGGTTACTGCCCAAACTACAAAAATGCCAGCGAACTCAGCACTGCTGATAAACAGTTTGCTGCCACTGAGCACATATTCGTCACCGTCTTTCACGGCGCGGGTGCGCATGGCTGCGGCATCGGAACCTGACCCCGGTTCTGTCAGGCAAAAAGAACCCGCGGCATATTCACCGCTGCAAATCTTGGGTAAATACTTTTGTCGCTGCTCTTCATTGCCGACGGCCTGGATGACCTCGGCCACCATATTGGTAACAGAAGTGGTCGTAGCCGTGGAACTGCAGCCGCGGGCGAGCTCGGTAATCGCCAGGCTGAAAGCTATGGTGCCGGCACCGGTGCCACCGTAGTTGGGATCGATATTGATCCCCATAAAACCCAGTTCAGCCAAGGCTTTCAGCTTGGCCAGCATCAACTCGCGGTTACCGGTTTTATCGAGCTCTGCGGCGATGGGCTTCAGTTCGCTCTCGGCAAACTGACGCGCCGCATCCTGAATCATCTGCTGCTCTTCGCTCAGTGAAAAATCCATACAGTACCTACTTTATCGTTATCGCGGTTGGATGGGCGGCACAGGGCACCGCTCACTCATAATGTTGAGGATAATAAAATCCTGGCAGAAATTGGTTGCCAATTCGCCATTTTCCCCTGGGAAATCTGCAATCAATAGAAAGGTTTGCCGTGCTGGGAAGTGTTTAGGTGTGTAGCCCTGTTCGAGCTTATCCCAGAAAGATACCTAAGAGTGCTCTCTCCCCCACCGTCTCGGCAACCTTGTTTGTTTATTATCTGCCAAGTGGTGAGCGTTTCGGCCATCCTTGACCGTTCAAACGCAGGCCTAGCGCCTGGTAGTTTTACCTTTAGGCTCTGGATCAGGTACCGCCACGGCAGTATCTGTTTTTACTTCCTCCATCACCACATAGGTGTGGGTTTCCCGTACACCCGGTACCGAGGCCAGCTTCTCACCGAGAAAACGGCGGTAACCCAGCATATCCTTAATGCGAATCTTCACAAGATAATCAAAGCCGCCGGCCACCATATGACATTCCTGCACTTCCTCAAGGCCTGCCACATGCTGGTTAAAGGCCTCCAGGGCCTCGGTAGCGGTGTTATTCAACGTCACCTGGATGTATACCACCAAGCCGGCATGAACCTTGAGAGGGTCCAGCAACGCCACATAATCACGGATAAAGCCCTCTCGCTCGAGGCGCTTGACCCGCTCCAGGCAGGGGGTGGGACTGAGGTTCACACGGCGCGCCAACTCCACGTTTGGCAGGCGGCCATGCCGTTGAAGAATCCGCAGTATTTGGCGATCGATACGATCCAGATCTTCCAACTGTCGAGACATTACAAAATACCCTACTGGCAATCACGCATTTAGGCGTGATATTTAACCACAACCGTCGCCAAAATGGCGATTAATTCTAAGCACTTTCGCACATAATCCGGTCTTTTATTCTGACCCTAGATATAGAGCTTGGGAGACGATATGTCGACAAACTTCGCCGGAGATCTCCAGAATGCCCGAGAGCGGGCACACGAGTATTTGCACGCCGACGAAAACCAATGTGTTAGCGAGCTCCTGGCCGCCCCCCGCCCCAGTGACGCCCTACGCAAGAAAATTCTGAACACCTCGCGCGAGCTGGTGCGCCACTCGCGCCAGCAGCGCAGCAAGCGCGGCACACTCGATGCCTTCCTGCAGCAGTTCGGCCTTTCCAATAAAGAAGGCGTGGCACTGATGTGCTTAGCGGAATCCCTCCTCAGGGTTCCCGATGCTGATACTGCCGACAAACTGATTGCCGAGAAAGTGCATTCCGGCAACTGGTCCAGCCATCGTGGCCAGTCAGATTCTCTGTTCGTGAACGCCTCCACCTGGGGGCTGATGCTCACCGGCAGCGTGGTCGAGCTGGACCCGGATATCACCGAGCGCCCCTCTCATTGGATGAAGCGCCTGATCAGCCGCATCGGCGAACCCATGGTGCGCACTTCTATGATGCAGGCCATGAAAATTATGGGCGGCCAATATGTATTGGGCCGCACCATCGAGGAAGCCCTGAAGCGCGGCCCCAAGGAAAACCTGCCCGGCACCCGCTTCTCCTTCGATATGCTCGGCGAAGGTGCGCGCACCATGGCCGACGCCCAGCGCTATTACGACGCCTATATGATGGCCATCGAAGCCATCGGCAAAGACAACAGTAAACGCGATGTCGTCGAAGCCAACGGCATCTCTATCAAACTCTCCGCCCTACACCCCCGCTACAGCGTATTGCAGCGCGAGCGTGTAATGGGCGAACTACTGCCGCAGGTAAAACGCCTGTGTGTGGCCGCCGCCAAATACGATATGGGCCTGAATATCGATGCGGAAGAGGCCGAGCGCCTGGATATTTCCCTGGATATTTTTGAAGCCCTGGCCCGCGACCCGGAACTGAAAGATTGGCAGGGCCTCGGCTTTGTTTTGCAAGCCTACCAGAAGCGTGCCCCCCATGTGGCCGACTGGCTGATTGCCCTGGGCCGCGACACCGGCCGCAAGCTGATGGTGCGCCTGGTTAAAGGCGCTTACTGGGATAGCGAAATCAAGCACGCCCAACAAATGGGCTTGAGCGATTACCCGGTGTACACGCGCAAATGCCACACCGACTTGTCCTACCAAGTGTGTGCAAAAAAACTGCTGGACGCGGAAGAAGCGATTTACCCGCAGTTCGCCACCCACAACGCCTATACCGTGGGCCTGATTTTGGAAATGGCCGGCGAGCGCACCAATTTTGAATTCCAACGCCTGCACGGCATGGGTCACCTGCTCTACGCACAGATCGAAGCCGTACACGGCAAGCGTGTACCCGTGCGGGTTTACGCCCCTGTGGGTGCCCACCGCGACCTGCTGCCCTACCTGGTGCGTCGCCTGTTGGAGAACGGCGCCAACAGCTCCTTTGTGAACCGCTTTATGGATGAAGACACACCCATTGAAGCACTGGTGCAGGATACCCTCGATTTAAGCGAAGCCTGCAACCCACTCCGCCACCCGCAAATTCCTGTACCGGAGAATATTTATATGGGCGCAGAGGCCCTGCCACGGAAAAATTCACACGGCATAGAACTGACCGACCCACTCGCAGTAGAACCCCTGCTGGAAGAAGTACAAAAACAACAAGGCAAGCACTTCCTCGGTGGCCCTATTGTTGATGGCGTAATGGGCAAGTCTGAAGAGCCGGTTTACAACCCAGCCAGCGGCGAAGTAATCGGCCATACCGCCAATACCGACAAACATTTAATTGAGCGGGCCTACGCCTCCGCCACCGAAGCGCAGATCGACTGGGACCGACAGGGTGGCAACAGCCGCGCTGAGATTCTCGATCGTATCGCCGACTTCTATGAGAAGAAAACCAACGAACTGGCAGCCATTATCTGCCTGGAAGCGGGTCGAACTCTCAACGACGGCATTAGTGAAGTGCGCGAAGCGGTAGACTTCTGCCGCTATTACGCCAATGCCGCGCGCCAACACTTTGCTGAGCCCACCGAGCTGCCCGGCCCTACCGGTGAAAAGAACCAACTGTTCCTTGGCGGCCGCGGCGTATTTGTGGCCATTAGCCCCTGGAACTTCCCCCTGGCCATCTTTACTGGCCAAGTGGTTGCCGCCCTCGCCGCCGGTAATGCCGTACTGGCCAAGCCCGCCGAGCAAACCCCAATCATCGCCGCGCACGCCGTGCGTATCATGCTCGACGCCGGCGTTCCCCCCAAGGTACTGCACCTGATTACCGGTACCGGCGCCGCCGTGGGTAAACTGCTGATCGAAGATCCGCGCCTGGGCGGCGTAGCCTTTACCGGCTCCACAGAAACTGCGCGCCTGATCAACCAACAGTTGGCCGCTAAAGAGGGCCCGATCGTACCGCTGATCGCCGAAACCGGCGGCCAGAATGTCATGGTCGTAGACTCCACTGCCCTGCCCGAGCAAGTAGTGGACGATGTAATTCAATCCGCCTTCCTGAGTGCCGGCCAACGCTGCTCCGCCCTACGTATTTTGTGTGTGCAGGACGTAATTTCAGATAACCTGCTCAATATGCTCAAAGGCGCTTGTGAAGAATTGACCCTTGGTGACCCCAGTAAACTGGAAACCGATATCGGCCCAGTAATCGACGAAAAAGCCCTGGGCTTGCTGGAAGCTCATCGCGAGCGTATGGCCAAAGAAGCCAAACCGCTATTCGCCTGCGATGAAAACAAGAAGCCCAACACAGGCACCTTCTTCGGCCCGCAAGTGGTAGAAATTGAAGATTTTTCCCTGCTCAAGCGCGAAGTCTTCGGCCCCTTCCTGCACGTAGTGCGCTTTAAAGCCGAAGAACTGGAAGACGTGATCCGCCGTATCAACGCCACCGGCTACGGTCTCACCTTCGGCCTGCACTCCCGCATCGAAGGCCGCGCCGACGCGGTATTCAAGCGTGTGAACGTGGGTAACTGCTACGTAAACCGCGATATGGTAGGCGCAGTGGTAGGTGTAAACCCCTTCGGCGGCCAAGGCCTCTCCGGCACCGGCTTCAAAGCCGGCGGCCCCCACTACCTGTTCCGCTTTGCCACCGAAAAAACCAAAACCATCAATACCGTTGCCACTGGTGGTAATACGCAACTGTTTAGCTTGGGGCAGTAAGCCTTCAGCGCTGAGAGAGCGGGCCAAGCCCGCTCTTTTTACTTTAAAATCACAATCACCGATCACCCCCTCCCCACCTCACAGCCCCACCCTATTTAGCCAAACCCACAGATGTCACTGTTAAATGGCAATAATGCTTAAAACAATGTAGCTACGGCGCTGTTCGCTCGATTATGCCAAAATCAAAAGCCACGAAATAACAAGGTAACTATGCAGCTTCTTATATCCACATTTTTACGTTCGTACTAATTATGTCTTAAAGACTGAATTTTCTTGTTTTTTTCGCTAGGCCGGTAGCTTATGGTGTTGGGATATATGAATGGGGATATAATACAGCTGCTTTTGAATACACTGTTATGAATCAAAAAGGTGAATTTATGGATGAAGTTAACGGCGCAATGGAGAGTGTAAAGGTTGGTTTGTCATTACTCTCAGATGCCATTGGACTTGCCAAAAAAACTAAAGATGCTCTGCCTAATTCGAAAGATAAAGATCTAATTGATAAGCGGCTTAACGAAGCTGAAAAAGCATCGAAATTGGCGGAAGCTCAGATTGCTCAAGCTTTGGGATATAACCTCTGCAAGTGCACATTTCCTCCTCAAATAATGTTGTCAGCAGGTTACAAAGAAAATATAGAAGATTTTCGTTGCCCAAAATGCTCTAAAAGTTCTATTGCTCCAAAGAAAGTAGTTTCCAGACCTCAGACTATCAAGCCTATGGGCCCAAGGTAGAAACTCATAACAAGCACATCAACTTCGCTCCAGCCACTACGTGGCTTCCGCCGGAAACCTTCCCCCATTGAGTAGACGCCTACCTTTTGAATAGGGTAGGAAAAAATGCCGAAAATACTGAGTGAAGAGCGGGTTGTTGAATATTCAACAGAGTTTAAAGTTAGAGTGGTAGCTCTCACTAATCAACTGAAAGTAGATACGACCACTATCGCCAACATTATTGGTTTGCATCCAGTAATGGTGTATAGATGGCGACAGGAAAGTAGAGAAGGCAAGTTGGTCGAGAAGCCCAGTCGTAGAATAAGTATGGCAAAGACAACGAAAACTCAGTCTCAAACTGATGATAAATAGATAAGACGTCTAAAAAAGCAGGTTGAGAAATTGCAAAAGGAGAATGATTTCCTAAAAAAGTGGGAAATGTACCTGAAAGATCCAAAGCTGAAAGATTCTCGTTCATAGCTCTTAATCGATCAGACTTTGGTGTCAGGTACTTATGTAGATACTTGAATGTTTCACCCCAAGGGTTTTATAAGTGGCTCAACCGTGATGAGAGCACTCGAGACATAGAAAATAGGCGAATCCTTGGGTGTATCGAAGCTATCTATGCGCAGCATGATGGTAATTATGGAAGCCCAAGAATTAGCGCAGAGCTGAAAGCTAATGGTGAACGAATAAATCACAATCGCGTTGAACGCCTTATGAGAGAGGCTGGAATCGTGGGGAAAGCTGGAAGGATCTATCGTCGACGCCCTTTGCCTGGAAATCCTTGCATTAAGGTTGAAAATTTACAAAGAGAGCATGGTATGCCGATTAAACCAGACTCTCAATGGGCTGGTGATGTAACCTATCTGAAGATCAATGGGCAATGGCAATATTTAGCTGTGATTATTGATCTTTACTCCCGGAAAGTGTTGGGTTGGGAGCTGTCGGACACTCGAACTGTTGAGCTAACACTGTCAGCGCTAAATAAAGCTGTCCGTTGCAGAAATATAGAATCAGATCTAATATTTCACAGCGACAGAGGTTCTGAGTACGGTGCTTATGCATACCAAAACCGACTCAAGGAACTGGGTATTGAGCCGAGCATGAATCGTCCAGGATTTATGAATGATAATGTGTATGTAGAATCATTTTTTCAAACACTGAAAACTGAGAGTTTCAAAGGATTTAATTTTGAATCCGTTGAGGAGCTAAGAACCAACTTATCTTGGTATCTTGATAGGTACTATAACTTTAAAAGAAGACATGGTTCACTTGGGTTCAAAAGCCCAGATGAATATGAAAGAATGGCCGCATAAGATGAATATAAGGTGGCGTCTACTTTAAGGGGGGAGGCTTCCCGAACAGCCCACGCTTTGCACGGTCTGCCGGTTATGCGGGGCGTTATATGTATGGAAGCATCTCATGAAATTTAAAGGTTATTTTTTCATATTGATTCTGGTTGTCTCTGGCTGTACCACCTACCAGTTAGAACCCGTAGTGAAGCAAGCAACCCATGAATCTCCCATAAAAATACACTCTTATTCAATTAGTATTAGTGAAAATACAAAAGTATGGACTAGGAATGATATTCTTGAAAAAACCAAAGAATCCCTAAATACTAGCGTTAGGCTAGACTCCGTCCCAGTACACACAGCCCAAGCTAAGAGCAATTACCACCTTGATATAGATATCAAATATTGGCACGGAGGTGCAGGTGGCGATTCTTTTATTAGTGCGCTGAGCTTAGGCCTCATCCCAACTTGGGGAGAAAATAAAGACCTCTTCATATATAAATTTGACCTCTATAAAAACGGAGAGCTCCATCATTCTAATACCTATTCAGTTAATGAAAAACATTATAGTCATATACTCCTACTACCTTTTACAATCATAGATTTAGTGTCGCCCAATAAACCACTTGAATACTATGTAGAGACCCTACATGCTAATAAAAACATATAACAAGGCGTTCAAAATGGACACTGATCTTGCCCCGTTTTAACGGACACCAAAGTCAAACAGACGAGGTGTCTTATGCCGAAATACAACAAACCTAGAAAGACTTGGCAGTATTCAAATGAATTCAAAGTGAAAGCGGTAATGCTTAGCTTGATAGAGGGTGTTCAAGTTAAGGAAGTGGCCGAAACTCTCGATATTCACCCTTTTATGCTGTCACGATGCGAAAAGAGTTTCAGGAGGGGAAGATTGTGGCAGATAAACGAAGAAAGCTTACTGGTGCAGTCTCTAAAGCAGAGAAAGAACTTTCTAGGGTAAAGCGTTTAGAGGCGGAGAATCGTAAATTAAAGCAGGAGCTTGATTTGTTAAAAAAGTGGCAACGGTTTCTTGCGGAGGAACATCAGCAAGATATCGATTCATCCAGAGGTTCGGATCAGAACTAGGTATCAAAAGAACTTGTCAGTGGCTGGGAGTATCGCGCAGTGGCTATTATGATTGGCTGAAGAGGCAGCGATCGCACCGAAAACACCAAGATGATGATCTAAAGGTTCAGATTCAAAAGATTTCGGATGACTCTGCAGGGCGCTATGGTAGTCCAAGAATTTGGAAAGCCCCGCTGACCAAGGGATATGAAGTTAGCCGTAAGCGCGTAGCCCGGCTGATGCAGGAATTAGGAGTCGTAGCCAGAGTTACGAGAGTGACACGTAGGGCACCAGGCATAAAGCGTTTCCTAGCCTCTGGGGAGAATCTTAGACCGGATGGAGCTGTGCGTAAAAGCAAGAATCGAGTTTGGGTTGCTGACATAACCTACCTTAAAATTAAGGGGCAATGGCAGTACTTGTCAGTGGTGATGGATTTGTATTCTCGCCGAGTAATCGGTTGGAGTTTAGATACGAAAAGAACAACAGAATTAACCCGAAGAACCCTGATGAATGCTGTAAGGAAAAGAGGATCACAACCGGGATTAATATTACACACGGACAGAGGTGTAGAGTACAGAGGGTCCGAGTATCAAAAAGAGTTGAAAAAATATGGAATCCAGCATAGCTTGAGTAGAGCGGGTAAATGTACGGATAATGCCCATATGGAGTCGTTCTTTCATAGCTTAATAGCTGAACTGATTAGAGAAACTAGATTCCAGACAATGAGCCATCTAAAGTATGCTTTGGCTCGATATATTAATGATTTTTACAACCGTAGGCGGCTGCATTCAGCTCTAGGCTATCAATCACCAATAGAATATGAGCGAATAGCAGTATGAAAAGTAGTGTGTCCGTTTTATCGGGGCAAGATCAAGCCTCAAGAATGTCAGGGTCACCGACACCAAACAAAAGAATATTTAGACTCAATTAGTCTCACATATAAAAAATTCAAATATAGCCGTTGTCTCTTTGGAAGATCATACTCGCACTCAGTCTATACCTATTTCAATCGAGACATTTTCACTACAATTATTCCGGAATTCGCGCGGTGATTGTCCAGTCCATTTTTTGAAGCTTCGAGAGAAACTACTAGTATCACAGAAACCTAGTTTATAGGCAATTAAAGTGATAGGAAGCTCATGTTGTTTAAGGTATTGAACCGCTTGATATTTACGTATTTTATCCAGAATGATCTGATAACTGGAATTTTTTTCTTTGAGTTTTCTATGTAGGCTACGACAACTAATAGCAAGCTCCCTGGCCACTGCCTCTTGTGAAAAATCTCCTGAGGGCATCAGGTCAATAAGCACTCTATTAGTCATGCTGACTATGTCACTCTTCCGCAATCGCTCTAAATAACTTATCAAGGCCTGTTCATTAATGCTAACTAACTCATTGTTTCCTGAAGCGAGCTTCCGGTCAACAAACTCTTGCTTAAATCTAATCTCACAAGAATCAGCCGAAAAATTGATCGGACATCTATACATCCGTTGATGGTATTTAAGAACGGAAGGTCTCGGTCTCTGTAGATTAATAGATATTAAGTGTTGATGGACATCTGGGCATATCTTCCCAATGGACTTTATTAGCAAAGCCATAAAGGCATCTATAGCATGAATACTTGGTTCATAAATAAAGTCATCGACTTTTTTCCAAGATACTATAACTTGCTTCTTTTCATCATGTATATTAATTCTCATTGCGGTGGTGACCACCTCTGAAAATCGTGCTGACCTCAATAAACTTTCTCTAATGGAGCTACTCGACAAGTGAGCATAACTTAGAGCGTGAAGATTTGTATGTTTGACGTACTTAGTAACTTGCAATCCAATACAATCATCACCTGAGATAGCTTCGGCGAATTCCCATAGTTTTTTCATATTATCTAGAGGTATTCTTTGATTTGCATCCTCAATACATTTTGGGTCAATTTCTGCACACCGTAGGATTTCTTGGGCAGAACAATATGGTTTCAAGGTCTCAATAATGGGTAATACCCAGGTTGCAATGGTCGTGTGTCCATACTCAGCCATTTACACATATGTCCTAATTAGTCAAGAGATTGGCCTTATCGGCAAAGAAACCTATAAGCCAATCGATTAGCATCCACTGACTCATTTCCTTGCCTGTCAAGATTATCCTAACAATCTTGGCATGTTAAGTGAGTCTATGCTTTAAAAAAGCTAACCGACTATAACAATTAAAAACATGAAAAGTCTTATAAAAAAAGTTGTGTATCTTACCGGGCTGGCAGTAATCACTGTGCATCATGTTGCTATTGCCAATGAGCCGACTCAGCTTTTTTGGGGAGATATGCACCTTCATACCTCATACTCATTTGATGCCTTCTTAAGCCAAAATTATTCGGCAACCCCGGATACCGCTTACCGCTGGGCAAAGGGGCAACCGGTCATTCACCCTTATACCCATGCAAAAGTACGTATCGATACACCTCTGGATTTTCTAGTAGTATCGGATCACGCTGAAGGATTGGGTGTTATGAGAGCAGTGGTTAATGAAACAGATGAGCTCGATAGCGAGATGTCCTTTTATCAGTCGATGATGCGCTGGTTTGCCAAGCAGCATATTCGCTATAAGGTATCGATCAATGAGGGTATGGATATTTTCAATCAGCTCCTGCCAGCTAAAGCACTAGACTCGGAAACCTACCTTGATCCTGTCCAGGATCCAGCTAACCAGCCCCCGGAACCAGTGCTTGGAGATTTGAATAAAACCCGGACAAACGCCTGGAACGATATAATCGACGCCGC